>CAYQVI010000025.1:0-24262 GCA_964420725.1 uncultured Gemmatimonadaceae bacterium
CCATGGAGCGCCTCTATTTCCTCGCCAAGGTCGAAGAGGGCCTCCGCCAGGCCGACGCCGGAGAGACGCTGAGCAACGAGGAAGCCCGGAAGCGCATCTTCGGGTGACCTCGGTCCGGTGGACGGATCAGGCGGCTGGGGATCTTCGGGCTATCCGCGAGTTCATTGTCCGGGATTCTCCTCGGTACGGTCGCCTCGTGGCCGAACGCCTCTTCGACGCGTATGGCTGCAAGATCCTGAAGTCCGTCGAGCCACCTCTGTGTGCTCTTGTCTCCTCCGGCCAGGAGGATGATCAAGCGGCGTCCAAGCTTCTTGTAGCAGAGACATCCAGACCGCTCTGCGTCTCGCGCGCGGTCTATCGGAGTAGAGAATGGTGCAAACGACCAGAACCAGCCGCTACGACGTGTCGGATCACCTCCGAACGCCGGAGGAGATGGCCGCCTACCTGGAGGCTTGCCTGGAGGAGGCCGGTGACGATGCCGCGTTCGTGGCGAAGGCTCTCGGTGACATCGCCAGGGCGAAGGGGATGACGGGGTCGCGCGGGCCACGGGCCTCTCCCGCGAGAGCCTGTACAAGGCCCTCTCCGGAGAGCGGACGCCCAGTTTCGATACGATCCTCAAGGTGGTCGCCGCGCTTGGCATGAGGCTCCACATAGAAGCGGCCCCTGTGGGGGAGTAGGGAAGGCACTGCTTCCATGCCCATACCCCCGAGTCCCCAGGGATCGCAGTTCCGCGACCGGCGCATCCCCCCGCGCCTGATGCTCCAGATGCTCGTCGTCCTGGGGGGCACCGATCCCCTGGTGTGGCGGCGGATCCGGGTGCCTGCCACCTGTTCCTTCTGGGATCTCCACGTGGCCATCCAGGACGCGATGGGGTGGGAGGACCGCCACCTGCACGAGTTCGAGGTCCTCGATCCGCGCTCGGGCACCGTCCTGAGGCTGGGGATCCCCGATCCCGACGGCGGAGATGACCGGGGGCTCGTGGCCGGCTGGACGGAATTCCCGTTGGACTACGCGGTGGGTAGCACCCCTCCCATGCAGTACACGTATGACATGGGCGACGACTGGCGGCATGCGGTGATCTTCGAGGGATTCGAGCAGTCGCCGGGGCGCCGGAAGCTCAAGCCGGAGTGTGTGGCGGGAGCTGGAGCCTGCCCGCCGGAAGATGCCGGCGGTGTGCACAACTACGCGGAGCTACTGGCGGCCCTGGGCGACCGGTCGCATCCGGAGCACCAGGTGGCCCGGGAATGGCTCGGGGAGGGTTTCGATCCGAGCACCTTCGCGCCCGCGGATGTGCGTTTTGATGATCCCCGGAAGAGGTGGCGGATCGCGTTCGGCGGCGGAGCCTGATGACCCGGTTCCCACCCGGCTCCGCCGCCGCCGCGGCGTTGGCGCCCAGGCCGCGCAGTGGGATTCCGGAACGCGAGGTGGATGGGACGAGCAGGCGTTCCCGCCCTCCCTGGACCGGGGGGTTGTGGGCGCTGGTGGCCCCCGCAAAAGTATGTACATCAATACGTACACATGGGGGTGGGAGATGACCGACCGCACTGTTTCGATCGCGGAAGCTCGTGCCAACCTTCCGGGCCTGATCCGGGAGGCCGAGGAGGGCGGAGCCGTCCAGATCACGCGGTGGGGAGCGCCGGTGGCGGTCCTCCTCTCTGCGGCGCGATATCAGAAGCTCGCCCGTGGGCGTCCTTCGTTCGGCGTTGCGCTCGACCGCTTCCTCGAAGGCATTGAGCTGGACGAGGTGGGGCTGGAAGAAGGTGAACTCAATGGGCTGCGTGATCGTAGGCCAGGGAGAGAGGCCCCCTGGTGAACTCCCGCTACCTGCTCGACACCAATGTCCTGTCCGAGCCGATCCGCAAGAAGCCGGATGCGACAGTCCTTGCGAAGCTGCGCGAGCACGGCGGGGAACTGGCCACATCCTCCATCGTGTGGCACGAGATGACCTTCGGGGTTCAGTTGCTGAAGTCCTCGCGGAAGCGCTCGGCGATCGAGCGGTATCTGAGAGAGGTGATTGCGACTGCCCTTCCGATCCTGTCGTACGATGCAGTTGCTGCCGAGTGGCACGGGGAGCAGCGTGCTCGGCTCTCGAAGCGCGGTCTCACTCCCGCCTTCGCGGACGGCCAGATCGCCGCCGTGGCGGCCGTCCATGACCTCATCCTGGTGACGGACAACCTCCGGGACTTCGAGCACTATTCCGGTCTGCGGATCGAGCGTTGGCACCGGACATCCACATAGCGAGCGGCTGCACATCTGCCGATCCGGAGGGATTGGCAACGGGACGAGTGGTAGTCGGGGCAGAGACGTTGAAGCTGGCGCGCCAGCGGCAGACGATGAACGATGGGTGTCGAAGCGGATGCCCGTCCCCCCGCCGAGACGCCGCCATGCTCTCTTCCCAGGACCGTGCTTTCTTCGGGTGCCGCCTGCCCACCGCGGTCCTCACTGCGGTCCTCGTCCTCGCCGTAGCCTGCTCCTCGCCGTCCCCCCAACACCAGGTGATCCTCCGTGACAGCGCCGGGGTGACCATCGTGGAGAGTCCCTCGGCCAGGTGGTCCCCCGGCCAAGAATGGGTCATCGAGCCGGAGCCCCGCCTGGACCTGGGAAGCACCGACGGCGAAGGGCCCACCGCCTTCGGGCGTGTTACCGATGTGGCGACGGTGGGTGCCCACGGGGTGGTCGTGGGAGATGCCCTGGCCTCGGAACTCCGCCTCTTCGGCCTGGACGGGGAGTTCCGGTCTGTGATCGGCCGTGGGGGGCAGGGGCCAGGCGAGTTTCGGTCGCTCGGATCCGTCCGCACGCTGGGAGGAGACACGCTGCTGGTGTTCGACCGGGGTCTTCGGCGGTTGTCCAGATTCCGGATCAGCGGGGAACGTCGGCCAGGGACCCGGTGCGGAGGTGGTCTCCAGGCCGGGCGAGGTACACCTGGATCGCCTCATGGACGGTCTCGCCAATGGTGCGGCCGGTCAGCGCGGCGCGGGCCTTGAGGGCACGGTACGCCCGCTCGTCGAGGTTCCGGATCGTCGTGTCCATGGATGAGATGTAACGCATGTGTGCGTTGTGTTGCAGCCAGTGGGTCCGGGAGTCGCAGGGTCCGGCGAAAGCATGGCGAATCGGGGAAGGTCTTCCCCCCTGGGCACGCCACCCCGCACCGGACGATGAGGGAATCGGCGCAGCTTTCCCGCCTCCAGGATTGAGGGGGCACGGTGCCCCCGCCAAGGCCACCCACCGCCGCCGCATCTGGAGAATCGACCCATGGACCGCTTCGCTTCCGCCCCCTGTCGCACCCGCCCCCGGATCGTGGTCCGGCGGCTCTCCGTCCTCCTGATCTGCGTGTTCACCCTGGGGCTCGCCGCCTGCTCCGAGGCTGGCGACCTGACCGGCACCGGGCCCGACCAACAGATCGTGCCGCCGCCCCCGCCGCCGCCCCCCCCGCCCGCCGAGGCGGGCTTCGTCGGGCCCTGGGCGGTCACCAACTGGTCCAAGTCGGCCATCGCCGGCGGGACCACCGACATCCGTGGATGGGCCGACGAGCTGGTCATGAGTTACAACGTGGACCTGGGCGTCCCCGGCCCCGGCGTGAGCCGCCGCAGTGCCACCTTCCAGGTAGTGCCCCGGTCAAGCGGTACGGTTCGGTTCGATTGGGAGTACACCGGCTTTCACGCCTTCTTCCGGTCCTTTGCTGACCTGCGGGTGCGCTCCGGATCGGCCATCAACATCCTGGTGGACAGCGCGTCGTCCGGGGGCAACTCCTTCACCTTCCGAGGCTCGACGTCCATCGCCGTGACCCAGGGGCAGCCCCTCCAGTTCCAGATGGGCGGTGAGAACTTCGACAGCAACTCGCGGCTCCGGGGCAGCCTCACCATCACGGGCTTCCGCATGCTCCAGTGAGGCCGGCCCCCCCCGGGGGCAAACCCACGGCCGCCCATCGGACCCGGGGGTTCTTCGGAGCCCCCGGGTCCGATGTTGTGGAAGCCTTCCGCCTCGCTTCCGCACCGCCCCGCGGATCTCCTCCTCCTTCATCAGCTCGGGGAACTCTCCCGCCAGCCGCATCCGGATCAACTCCAGTTCGATCTGCTTCAGCCGCTCTGGCCCGAACTGGCGATTGATCAGAGGAAGCACCTCGGCGCTGAGGGCGGCCGTGCGGCGTCCGGCGATTCGAGCTTCACGCCTTGACGGAGGCGCCCGGGGGCGTTGAAGGGGACGGAGGTGACGCCTCAGCCCAGCGCCAGCCCCCTGAGGATGGTCATCAGAACCGCGATCGCCGCACCCGTCAGCAGCATGGCGCGGTAGCCTCCGGCTGAGACCCCCACCGACACCGCTTGCTGGAAGCCCCCCGGGTCCACCTCGCGGGAGCGCGCATACTCGGGCAGGGAGACGCCGTCCCACCGGGCGATGATGGCGCCCTGGTCCCGGAGATTGAGTCGCACATCGGCGGTCATCCCGTGATTTGCGAAGTGGTGCTCGCCTCCCCCCAGGATTCCTCCGCTCACCTCCAGCCCCATATCGGGAGAGACCCAGCGGCGGACCCGGCCCCTGAGCCCCCAATAGCCCTTCAGACCGGGGTTTGCCAGCGTGAGGTAGCCTCCCAGGGCCCATGTGGAGTCGACGTTGACCATGTGCCCCACGTTGAACTCGACGGCCCTCCCGAACGCCTTCGACCGGATCGGGGGCGCCTGATCAGGTTCCACAACCCGCGTGGTCTGCAGGAGAGGGAGGAACCCCTGCAACTCCATCAGCCAGAAGCGCTTGCACTCCGCCAGGGGACCCCCGGGGAAGCAGACGGGCCGCTGCTCGGCGGCGGGGGCTTCCACCCCGGATGCCTCCGCCTGGGCGGCGATCCCGACCGGACCCACCAGGGGCGCGACGGCCAGGGCGAGGAAGACGAGGATCATTGACCGGGGGGCGACCCTCCGGTTGCTGGTCGTTCGGATGGGTGGCAGAGAATGGCTCCGGCATTGGGGGGCCCGGGAGTGCCCGGTGCTGGACCCGGTCAGGCGGGGAGGCACCCTGTGGAAGGGATCCTGAGAAGGATAATCCATTGATGCAAACGGATAGGCAACGGCACGAGCCGTAATCGGAGGAACGGAGTTGAGGCTGGCGCGGGAGCCGCGGACGATGAACGATAGGTGTCGATGCGCATCCCCGCGGCTCCGCCGAGGACGTCGACATGCTTTCTACGAGGTGGGCCTCGACCATGTGCTGGGGATCTGGGCCGATGAGCTGGGGGGCCAGCGGGGGTGGGTGCATGGGCTGGTGCAGGGCGCCCGGGCAGACCAGGCGGCCCATGGGAGCGATTCCTCCGTCACACCCTCCTCTCGGTGACCGCCACATCCGGTCGCTTCCGGCGAAGAAAGGCCAGAAGACGGTTGCACTCCTCCTCCATCCCCTCCCGCCGATTTCCGTGGGCGAGTTCGAATTCGGTCCCGTCCCGGAAGACGAGAAGCAGTGTGTGGAAGTCGCCATCGCCGCTGGTGGTTCGCAGCTCCAGGCGGTCGATGTCGGAGAAGTGGCGCCGCAGCGTGGAGTGCTGGAAGACCCCCCGGGTCGCCACCTGCACGTCCCCGGCGGCTGCGTCCAGGAGCGCCGTCACCAGGCGTGCCCTGCCGATCCCGGACAGGAGGAAGGGGAGTGCCACCAGGAACAGGGCGGTGAAGAGCAGGCTGAACCATTGCGGAACAGGGGCCTGGCCGGTCCACATGGCCCAGATGGCGGCCGGGAGGGCCAGCAGGAAGAAGCCGTACACCACCCAGGTGACCCAGGCGTGATGGGACCGCACGACCAACCTCTCTTCGTGGAGCTTGAACGTCATGACATCCCCATGGGTCGATGGTGGTCGCCCTACGATTCGCCCCTCCACAGGTCGCACCCTGTCCTCCACCCACCCCCTGGCATCACCAGGGATCGGATTCGAAGGGATCATTGCGGGCTCTTGATGGCCCTACCATATAGCGGAGACGGGAGCGATCGTCAGCTGATGGGCGGGATCCTCTTCCTCAATGCATGCTCAGGGTCCGGCAACCCATCATGCCGGGAGCAGGAACCCGGGAGTGGCACATCTTCGACCTCCGGGGGAACCCTCTGGGCCGCGTCCAGCTCCCTTCGGCCCTCGAGCTCCATGAGATCGGCGCAGACCATCTCCTGGGCCGAGCCACGGATTCGCTGGGCGTCGAGTACTTCCAGCGCCATGTGCCTCTGAGCCGGGGGGGCTCTCCAGGCGGAACGGTGGACTCAGCGGCACACGTCCCGCCGATCCCCGACCCTCACAACCGTGACGATCAGAGCGTCGTCCCGGATCTCGTAGAGGATGCGGTCGTTCCCCTGCCGGATGCGGTACTTGTCGTCCCCGCTCAGCTTCTCGCACCCCGGGGGACGCGGTTCCGTCCGGAGTCCTTCGATCCGGGTCACGATGCGGCGGCGATCCTTCAGAGGGACGGCCTCCAGCTCCTTCGCCGCAGACCGTTTGATCTGGAGGCTATAGCTTGCCACGCCGCTTCAGGTCCTGGACCAGCTCTTCGAAGGACAGGGTGGGCTCGTCGGCTCGATCCCGGAACGCGGCGAGGTCGTCCGCATCCTCCGAGAGCGACTCCCGGACCGCCGTGTTCACCAACTCCGAGATGCTCGTGTCGGTTTCTGCGGCCTTGAGGCGCAGGGCCCGATGAAGGTTCGCGTCGAGGTAGACGGTGGCGCGCTTGGTGTCGGTCATGGTTCACGCTAGCGTCATGACGTCACAACGTCCAGACGTTCTTGGGCAGATAGACGGTGGGTTGTCATCCATTGCCGGATGTCGATTTCGCCGCCCCCCCCGCGACCCATCTCAGGGCGAGACGCCCCTCCCCCACGGTCCCCCCGCGAAGAAGGAGTCCCCTGCATGAACAAGGTCACGCCGTTCCTGATGTTCAACGACCAACTGGAGGCGGCCATCGAGTTCTACACCGCCACCTTCCCGGACTCGGAGGTGCGGAAGGTGGCCCGCGCCGGCACGGATGGGCCCGTTACCTCGGCCGAATTCGTGGTGGGCGGGCAGAGGTTCATGGGCTTCAATGGAGGTCCGTACTTCTCGTTCTCGGAGGGGGTCTCGCTCTACGTGGATTGCGAGGATCAGGCGGAAGTCGACCGGTACTGGGACAGGCTGGTCCAGGCGGGGGCGACGCCGACCCAGTGTGGCTGGATCAAGGACCCGTTCGGCCTCTCGTGGCAGATCGTGCCGAAGCGGTTCATGCAACTCATTGCCGACCCGGACCCCCGGAAGGTGAAGGCGGTCATGGAGGCGATGATGACGATGGTCAAGCTGGACGTGGCGGCGCTGGAGCGGGCCTACGATGAGGCGACGTCATGACGGTCCTGCGGATGGACAACGTGGGGATCGTGGTGGAGGACCTGGATGCCGCCGTGGGGTTCTTCACCGAGCTCGGCCTGATCCTGGAAGGTCGCATGCCCATCGAAGGGGAGTGGGCCGGGCGGGTCACGGGGCTGCGGGGCCAGCGGGCAGAGATCGCCATGATGCGCACGCCCGACGGCCACAGCCGCCTGGAGCTCTCGCGCTTTGAAGCCCCCGCCACCGTGTCGGATCACCGCTCGGCTCCAGTGAATTCGCTGGGGTACCTGCGGGTGATGTTCGCCGTGGAGGATCTGGATGACACCCTGGCCCGTCTGGGCACCCTGGGTGCAACGGTGGTCGATGAAGTGGTCAACTACAAGGATGTCTACCGGCTCTGCTACATCCGGGGGCCGGAAGGCATCCTCATCGGTTTGGCCCAACCGCTCGGGCAGCCGACCTCGAGAGAAGATCCCATGGAACCAGCGCGTTGAACGACTGCGACCGGGCCTCGCGCTTCGGGGCTCCTCCGCCCCGGTGCAGCCCCCTCCGCTCAGTGCGGCCCCCTCCCCCCTCAC
This sequence comes from uncultured Gemmatimonadaceae bacterium, assembly GCA_964420725.1. GTDB lineage: Bacteria > Gemmatimonadota > Gemmatimonadetes > Longimicrobiales > Gaopeijiaceae > CAYQVI01. The sequence goes on from CAYQVI010000025.1 coordinate 7,894, forward strand.
TCCCCGAACACCTCCCCCAGCACCGTCTCGGACTCTCCGTCCAGCGGCACCAGCAGCTCCACCTCGAACTGCTCGGCCAGCGCGTCGTGCACCGAGACCCAGCGGCCGTGCAGGGAGGTGAAGCGCATGCATCCTCCGTCGGGGAGCTGCACCTCGATGGGAATGTAGACCGGCACCTCCTTCGTTCCCCCCAGCACCCGGGCCACGTGATCGAAGCGGCCGTCGGCGATGGCGGCGTCCAGGGCGGCGCGGACCAGGGGCGACCGCCCCGCCACCTCCTGGATGCGGGTGTAGAAACTTCCGCTGGCCTGCTCCCAGTTGGTCACCACCCCCCTGAACTCCGGCGACAGGAAGAGGGCGTGCATGTTCGTGACGCCTCCGAACGAGGCGATCATGCGGCGGGCAGCCTGGTTGGTCCGGAGGAAGTTCCAGTCCCGGTCCACCACGAAGGCCGGAAACGGCCAATGGCGGAGCACCTGTGACTCCATGAGGTCCAGGGTGGCCTGCACGTCGGGGCCGTCCAGGGTGCGGGTGGGGTAGGGGTTGCGGAAGCCCGAGGCGTGGAACAGCGCCGCCCGCTGCGCCGCCGTGAGGGGGAGTCCGGCCACGAGGCGGCCCAGCATGTCCCGGGTGGGCGCCGAGCGACCGGTCTCCAGGAAGGACAGGTGCCGCTGCGTGGTTCGGACGGTGTGGGCCATGGCCTCCTGGGTGAGGCCCAGGGCAAGGCGCACCTCCCGGAGGGTCGGGCCGAAGTGTGGAGCGGGATCCATGGGTATTCCCTCACAGGGAATGGTAGGCATTCCTTCATCAGGGTATCAATGTAGCAGCCCGGCGCTCCCGATGCCGGATGCCGCCACGCCGAACCCCCGGGTGCCCCCATGACCACCGAGCAGATCTCCACCCTCGGTCTTCTCCTCTGCCTCGCCCCCGCCCTGGTCCACGGTGTGGAAATGGTCTCCCCCATGCTCTCCCGGTGGGTGGTCCGCTTCGTCCTCCCCTTCTTCGGTCCCGGGGTGCCAGGTGCCGCTTCCGCACTGACCTGGGACGAGCAGCTCGCGATGCTGGATGCGGCCCGGGATGCCGGACCCGGCGGGAAGGAGAAGGCGGCAGAGGACTACGTCTTCCTGATGCTGTTCGAACAGCGGCAGGGGGCGCTGGCCTTCCTGTCCGTGGCGGTGGGGATCGTCTACGCCATCGGTCTTCCGCTGGGGGCCCGGGCCCCCCTCCACCTCGTGCTGGGCGTCATGTCCCTCCTGTTCGCCCTGGTGAACGCCAACCACGCCGGGATTCCCTTTCTGGGTCATCACCCCCGGGTATCCCGGCATGGGAAGCATGTGGGTATTGTGTTCACCCTGTTCTGGGCGGTGGTGGCGGGGCTCAACGCCATGGCCTTCCTCGATGCCGCCTCCTGATCGACACACGCGGCCACCCGCCGGGGCGTATCCGCCGGCTCCACCCCCTGGGGGACCACCGGTTTGAGAGGAACAGCCGCAGGCACGCAGCCCCCACCACCGGTATCGGGCCCCATCGCCGGGGCGGAGCGGATCACCTCCCTCGACACGATCCGGGGCGTGGCCGTCCTGGGGATCCTCCCCATGAACGCCCTGGCCTTCGGCCTGGACCGGGCGGCGTACTTCAACCTCTCCGCCGACGGCATCGCCGGGCCGCTGGACTGGATCATCGGCGTGCTGACCATGGTCTTCATCGACCAGAAGATGATGGCGCTCTTCTCCCTCCTGTTCGGAGTCGGGGTGGTGATCTTCGCCCAGCGGGCGGAGGCGAAGGGGCGGCGGGTGGCGGGGCTCAGCCTGTGGCGCTTCGCCCTCCTCTTCGCCGTCGGGCTGGCCCACAGTGCCCTCTGGTTCGGGGACGTGCTCACCCTCTACGCCCTGTGCGCTCCCCTCGTGCTGCTGCTGCGTCGCCTCCCGGTTCCGCTCCTGGGGGCGGCCGGGGTGGGGCTGGCGCTGGCCGGGACGGTTTCGGCCCCCTTCTTCCAGTCGGCCGTGGAGGGAAGCCCCGGCGGGCTGGGGTACTTCTGGTTCGCCAACGCCGACACCATGCCTCCCACGGTGGAGGGGTGGTTCATCCTCAACGCTGCAGGGCGGGCGCTGGGGCTCATGCTCATCGGGGTGGCCCTCCACCGCCTGGGCATCGTCCAGGGGATGCGGGACGAGGGCTACTACCGGCGCCTTGCGATCTGGGGCCTGGGGGTGGGCACGGTCATCACCGCCGCCGGCTCCGCCTGGCATATCGCCACCGGTTGGTCCCCGGACCATGCCATCACCGGCACCATCCCCACCGGGCTCGGCACCATCCCCATGGCGCTGGGCTACATGGCGCTGGTCATCCTGTGGAATCGAAGGAGCAGCGGTCCCGTGGAGCGCCTCCGCAACGCCGGTCGGATGGCCCTGAGCAACTACCTGGCACAGACCCTCCTCGGGCTCACCATGCTGGGATGGCTGCTCCAGGACATCGACCTCACCCGCACCATGATTGCCCTCTGGATCCTGGGGGTCTGGGCGCTGCAGCTCTGGTGGTCCACCTGGTGGCTGGAACGCTTCCGGTATGGACCCTTCGAATGGGTGTGGCGCTGCGCCACCTACCGGAACTGGCAGCCGCTGCGGAGGGGAGGCGCGGCAGGCTGAGGGGCTCGGTGCCTCGGTGACCCCGGTTGTTGTGGGCTGTCGGTGCGGGGGGCATCGATTGCCGGATGGGAGCCGGGGTCGGTCCCCTCTACCTCCACCCGGGTTTCCTGGGCCTAGCGGTCCGGGGCACCGCAAGCCCGTCCCATCGAAGCATTCCCGCGCCCGTGGAAGGAGGGGATGTTTGCATCGCAGGTCACACTCCCTGGCGAGCTTGCCGGGCCGCCTCCGACGTGATTACGTTGTGGGTACACCACACGAGGAGGCTCTGGTGAAGACGCGGATCGTGCGGATCGGAAACTCGCAGGGCGTGCGGATTCCGAAGCCCTTGCTGGAGCAGTCCGGCCTGAAGGGGGAAGTGGAACTGGAGGTCCAGGACCAGCAGATCATCATCCGGTCTGCGGATCCGCCCCGTAGCGGATGGGCGGAGGCCTTCGAACGCATGGGCCAGACGGCCGACGATGCCCTCCTGGACGAGGTGGGGGCATCGGCCACCCGCTGGGATGACGAGGAATGGGAGTGGTAGTCCGCCGCTTCGAAGTCTACCTCGTTCAACTGGATCCGACGGTGGGGGGGGAGATCCGGAAGACCCGGCCCTGTGTCGTGATCTCTCCGGACGAGATGAACCGGGCCATCCGGACGGTGATCATCGCTCCGATGACCAGCAGGGGCCGGTCCTACCCCACCCGTGTGGACTGCCGATTCCAGCGGAAGAGTGGGCAGGTGGTGCTGGATCAGATCCGAACGGTGGACAGGGCGCGGCTGGTCAAGCGGCTGGGCGAACTGGATGAGCCGACCCAGGCAGGGGTCCTGGAGACGTTGGCGGAACTCTTCGCTCCCTGATCGGGAGCCCGCAGCGGTCGCCACCCGGCGCCCTGCCCACCCGGCGCCCTGCCCACCCGGCTCCCACCCGGGTCAGTTCGTCCAGCCGGTCCGCGGATCGCGAAGCGTGAACAGGCCCCATCACGCACGCCCGCCCTTAGCCCAGCGCCCTCCGTGGCAGCCCCAGTTCACGCCGGCGATCGGGGTCCGGAGACAGCCCCACCCGGGTCCGGCCCCCTCGCCCTGCGGCCCCCGCTCCGGATGGAACTCGATCGTGCCGTGTTTCGAGTCCCACCCGGAGCGGGCGGGAGCCGCACCCCGCCGCCGATCCTGTGCCGGGCGAGGCGTTCAACGCCCCCCTACCGGAGGGTCTGGCGCACTCCCACCTCGAAGCTCCGCTCCGGCCCCACATAGATCCCCTGGCGCAGACCGGTGATGTACCGCTCATCGGTGAGGTTCTTCAGCGCCCCGAACAACGAGAGCGAACCCGTGGCCTGCCACTGGACGGTGAGGTCCAGGAGCGTGTAGGCGGGGAGGAGGCCGCCCCAGATCCCGCCCGCCGCATTGGCCGGGATCTCCCGGAGGTTGGTGGGATCTCCGAACTGCTCGCCCGTGTGGTGGACCAGCAGGTTGGAACGCAGGGGGCCGCTCTGGAAGTCCAGCGCAACGTTGGCCAGGAGACTCGGGGCGTAGGGAATGCGGTTGCCCTCGTTCTCTCCGGACTCGAAGCGGGAGACCGGCACCCAGGTCAGGTTCCCCGAGAGGCCAAGGCCGTCCGCCAACCGGTACCCCAGGGCCAGCTCGGCGCCCTGGTGCAGCGTCTCGCCGGCGTTGGACTGCGACAGGGTCGGATCGCTGTTTCCGGTGACCACCTGATTCCGGAAGTCCATGCGGAACAGGGCGACCTCATAGTCCAGCGCGCCCCGGTTCCCACGGAACCCCACCTCCAGGTTGGTGGAGCGTTCGGCCTCCAGCAACTGGTCCGTCAGGCCGTCCAGCGCGACGCCGTTGGTGGCGGGGGAGAAGGCGCGGTAGACACCGCCGTAGAACTGCGCGGACGGGTTGAGGGCGAAGGTGGTTCCCACCCCGGGAAGGAACTCGGCGTTCGAGGTCTGCGCCGAGGCGTTGTTGTCGGTGATGACCCGCCGCTTCTGTTCATAGCTCTCCAGACGCACGCCGGGAGTGAGGGCAAAGCGATCCGAGACCTGGATGCGGTTGTGGAGGTGGACCGCCATGCTGGTACCGGAATCCACCAGGTGCCGGGTATTGGTTCCGGTGCGGTCCTGGGCGCGTGTGGCGCGGATCTGTCTGTCGTCCGACTCCTCGTAGAACCCCCGCACACCGATCTCCGTGTCGTTGGCGAGGCCAAAGAGGCCGTGTCCGAAGGTCAGGCGGGAGTCCACCCCGTAGCGGTCGAAGGCGCGGTTGTTCCCGGTCAGCGCATCGGTATACACCCAGCGCCCGGCGGTATTCGACGCAGGGGTATCCACGTTGTAGCGCCAGTAGTCCCGCCGCATGTTGCTCCAGTAGGCCACACTCATCAGCGTGACCCCCTCGCCGAGGGTGAAGCGGTGGTTCAGGTCCACGGCGGTGCGGTCGGTGAGGTAGTAGTCGTCGGGGGCGGGGTTGTAGGTGGCACCGGTCCGGAAATCCCCCAGAAGCAGCCCGCGATAGGAGATGTTGGCGTCGTTCTCGTACCGGGACACCTTGAGCCCCAGCCGATGCCGATCGCCGATGGAGAGGCCCCCCTTTGCCATCACATCGGTCATCGTGTAGTCCCTCTCCATGAAGCCGTCGCCCTGCGCCCAGGTGGCGACGACTCCCCCGTACACCGCACCGCCGCTGCTCTGCTGTGCGGCTTCCAGCATCAACTCACGGGTCCCGAAGGAGCCGGTGCGCCCGGAGAAGAGCAGACCCTCTTCCGGCGTCTTGGTGACGAAGTTCACCACACCACCGATGGTGGACGGTCCGAAGCGCAGGGAGGAGGAGCCCTTCAACACCTCGATCCGCTCCACCCGCTGGATGCGCGGATTGAAGTAGCGGTCATTCCCTATCAGAAGGCCCGGTGCCACAGGTACGCCGTCTTCCAGGAGAAGGGACTTGGACTCGCTGGCGGAGAGACCCCGGAGCCCGATGTTCGAGACGATGGCAGTCTCTTCCTCCGTCTTGCTGTTGATGCCGGGGAGGCGCCGCAGGGCATCCTCGGTGGAGATCGGACGGAGGACCTCGATCTGCTGGAGGTTCAGGGTATTCACGGTGCCGGTCTGACGAAGGACGGCTCCCTGGACTCGCCCCACGACCTCCAGGACGGGAAGGGCCACCACCGAGTCGGGTGCCGGCGGCGTCTGCGGAGGTGGCGTCTGCGCCTGGAGGGTCAACGGAACCAGGGCGAGGGCTGCTGCGACAGTGAGCACGAGGGTGGAACGCATTCAGGAACTCTCGGATGGGAGATGGTTTCGGGTGCGCCGGACATGTTGTTGAAAATGATTCTCAGGCGCAAGGGGGGCTTTCCGGGACACACGGGGTGGCGCGGGACGACAAGGGGCCAGGCGCGCGGGCCTCGGTGTGGTCAACAGTCGACGAGGGGTTCTGCGGCTGCGCCACGTTCCACTACACGAATCGTGGACGTATCCGTGGCCACCCTGTAGTCTGGAGGATGACCGTCTTGATTGCGGTACCGGGTGGCGTCCTGCGGGTGGACCCGGATGGAGCCGGGGCCCCACCGGTGGCCGGCCTGGAGGGGTGCACGGTAACGGAGCTGGTGGCGGACGCGGGGGTGCCCGGCCGCGCATGGTGCGCCACTCGCCGCCACGGGGTGTTCCGGAGCGATGACTCCGGGGCCACCTGGCAGACCGCCGGACTGGCCGACCGGAGACTCACCACCATCCAGCCAGACCCCACCGGCGCAGGAGGGGTGTGGGCGGGTGGGGAGCCGTCGAGGGTGTGGCACTCCCTCGACGCAGGGGAATCGTGGGAGGACACCACGCCCCTGGATCAGCTTCCCTCTTCCCACGACTGGGCCTTTCCGCCCCGCCCCGATACCCACCACGTCCGTTGGATTGCCTGTCATCCCCACGACCCGGACCGCCTCTGGGTGGCCATTGAGGCCGGGGCGCTGGTCCGGAGTGTGGACGGCGGGAGGCGCTGGCTGGACCGGACAGCCGATGGCCCCCGGGACACCCATGAGCTGGGGGTGCACCCGGACGCCCCGGACCGCCTCCGGGTGGCGGCGGGGGACGGCTACTTCGAGAGCGGGGACGGCGGCGAGGGCTGGACCTCGCCCATGGAGGGGCTGGGTGTGGGATATCTCCGGAGTGTAGCCCTCGACGCCGACGATGCGGACATCGTGCTGGTCTCAGCCGCCACCGGCCCGCGCTCCACCTACCAGGCCGGTGCGGGAGACGGGCGGATCTACCGGCGGAAAGGCGGAGGTCGTTGGGAGCGGGTGATCCACGGGTGGCCCGATCCCCCGTCGGGGGTGGCCCCCCTCGTCCGGGCCGGCACCGGCGGCGGGCTGTTCTGGGCGGTGGACGAGCGCGGGTTGCATCGCTCCGGGGACGGGGGCCTTCGGTGGTCCCTGGTCCACCCCTTCGCGTCGACCCCGAAGGAGGTGTGGGGGCTTGCGGTGGTCCAGCAGGGGCCAGGGTAGTGGCAGGGGGCGCTCCGGTTCTGCCGGTGCTCCCGTCGGAGCTGCGTTCCGTGAGCACGCGTATCTTGCCGATGGCTGCCCGTGGGATGCGCCGCGGGAGTTCGGAGGGAAGGGGTCCGGTCGAGGAGGTCGGGGTGAGCAGGATCGGGGAGACAGGCCGATCCCCATGGCGAGCCCTGCTCCCAGAGGGGGCGCGACACCATGCGGGTCGCTGCTGGTGGCGGCCCATTCGAGCCGCGGTCGTCGATCAGGTCTGCGGGGCAGGGGGTCGGCGGGATGGAGCACCTGGATCCCTCTGTCCGGCCCAGGTCGACGATCTCCCGGGCCAGAGCCGTCACGTCGCCAGCGGTACACGATGGGGCTGCGGATCTCCTGCTGCTGCGTTGACCGCGTCGTGGGTGCGGAACCGTACATGCGATGCCCTATGGACAGGCGCCTGCGCCGTTCTGCCCCTGGTAGGTGGACAACGGCGCAGGCGACTGGAAAGGGGGGAGGTTTGTTGCGAAAGTCACCTGGCTCGAGAGCGAAGAACTGCTTCGGGTTCATGACGGCCTCCGTCTGCCGGAGCCGCATACAGTCTGCAGGTCAAGCTCGGTACGCCACCGCCTCGTCCGATGGCCCGATCCGGGGAAGGGAACCGAAGGCCAGGGGGGGCTGGAAGAGCCCATGGGCGAAGGCACCGGCGCGGGGGGCCCCCTCCCGCCTCCAGGGGTTGCGGCCACCAACCCCTCTGCCGTTTGCCGGACGACGCCCTGCCCAGAGGGCCCATCGTCGCCCCCCACCCCTCAGCCGTTTGCCGGATGGCGCCCCCGCCCCCTACGCTTCATGAGCGCCCGCCCTCCCCCCTCCTTCCTCCGGGAGCCCCCATGTCGTCGGCCATGAACCGCCGGGAATTCGCCCGGCTCTTCGCCGTGGGTGGATCCGCCGCCCTCCTGACCCACCCCGCTTTGTCGGAGCTGGCGGCGTCCGCCCCGGAGCCCGTCCGGCAGGGGGGATGGGGACCGGCCTTTGCTGCACCCCTCCGGCCGGGGGACTCCGCCCCGGACTGGGAGGCCATCCGCGCCCGCTTTCTCCTCCCCCGGGAGCTGTCGGTGATGAATGCCGCCAACCTCTGCCCCTCGCCCCGGCATGTGCTGGACACGGTGCAGGCGGGGACGGAGCGGCTGGACCGGGAGCCGGTCCCCTCCTTCCGGGACGAGAGCTTCGGGGCGAAGGAGTGGGTGCGGGAACGGCTGGCGGCCTACCTCCGGGTCACCCCGGAGGAGATCCTCATCACCCGGAACACCAGCGAATCGAACAACTGGATCTCGGCGGGGCTGGACCTCGGACCCGGGGACGAGGTGGTGATCTTCTCCGACAACCACCCCAGCAACAATGCGGCGTGGAAGGGAAGGGCGGAGCGCCACGGCTTCGCGGTGCGGGAGGTGGCGCCGCTGAACCCGCACCCGGGCTCAGCGGGCTATGTGGACGCGTTCCGCCGGGCCCTCACCCCCGCCACCCGGGTGCTGGCCTTCACCCACTTCACCAACACCGCCGGCGACCTGCTTCCCGCCACGGAGCTCTGCGCCCTGGCCCGGGAGCGGGGCATCCTCTCGGTGGTGGACGGCGCCCAGTCCTTCGGGCTCCTGGATGTGGACCTGTCCCGGATGCGGCCGGACTTCTATTCGGGGAGCGCCCACAAGTGGCCCTGTGGCCCCAAGGAGGTGGGGGTCCTGTACGTGAACCGGGAGGTCCACGACCGGTTCTGGCCTCCGGTGATCAGCGCCTATCCGGGGCGGGTGGGGCTCTCCCGGACCCACGAGGGGATGGGGCAGCGGGACGAGGCGGCCATCCGGGCCTTCGGGGAACAGCTGGACTTCCTCATGGAGATCGGACGCCCGGAGATCGAGGCCCGGAGCCGGGCCCTTACCGACGCGGCGGTGGAGGGGCTCTCGGTGCTGGATGGGGTGCAGATCTGGACCCCCATGGACCCGGCGCTCCGGGTGGCGGTGGTGTCCTTTCAGCCGGGAAACCTGGATCCCCGTCGCGTCCTGGAGGCGCTGGAGGAGGACGGAGTGGTGGCCGCCATGCGAGGGGGGAGCGACCGCCCGGGGATCCGCTTCTCCCCCCACTTCTACAACACCTTCGAGGATGTGGAGCGGGGGGTGGCGGCCATCGGGCGGTATCTGCGGACGGGGCTGTAGCCGCCGCCCAACGATCCGGGCCGGCGGATCCGGGGCCAGTTTCACCCCGCCAGGTTCACATTCACGTACGCGTCCTCCCCGGTGACCTCCCGCACCACCAGCGGCTCCAGCCAGGGGGGAAGGGTGACCGATGTCTTCTCGGAGGCGAGTTCCACCTCCGCCAGCACCAGCTCCCGGTCCAGGAACTGGTCGATCTCCCAGGTGTGCCCCTCCTCCTGGACGACGAAGCGCCGCTTCCGGACCCGGCGCCCGGTGGTGAGCCCCCAGAGTCGGCGGAAGATCTCCGGCGTGGTCTCCTCCTCCACCTCCACCCGCCGCACTCCCCTCCCCAGCTTCACGGTGCGGAAGTAGCGGGTGGTCCCGTCCTCCCGGACGCTCCGTAGCCGCTCCTGCAACTGCTCCCCCGGGATCCACCCCTGGTGGATGAGGACCCTCCGAGTGCTCCGGCCGAACGGGGGGAGCCCGGTGAGGAGATACTTCCGCTCGATCTCCACAGCGGGAGACCCCTCGGCGGGAACGGCGGGGCTCGTCTCCCCCGCCTCCCCGGTGCGTTGGGACAGCTCCGCCAGCCGCCCCGCCAGCGTCCGGGCCTCCGTCAGGAAGCGGGTGGTCCCGGCTCCCCGCCATTCACGGGGAAGGATGGCCCGCCCCTCCACCCGCTTCCGGGCCCGCCCCTCCATGGTCCGGAGGGTGGACCGGATCCCTGCCGTTCCCTCCTCCTCGGGGACCCCCTCCAGCAGCACCCGCAGTCGTTCCGCCTGGACCCGGGCATCCTGGAGCCCCCCCAGATGATCCTGCAGCCCCTCCAGACGAGCCAGGAGCGGTTCCACCTCCGGGAATCCCCCGGCCAGGGGGGTCAGGGTGTAGCGGAGACGCTTCGCCAGGATCCGGGTGGCGTGCATCGTCTCGGGGGAGACGGGACCCCGGGCCAGGAGGAGCACCGCTTCGTGGAGCTCCAGGGCCAGCTCGGTCACCACCCGGGAGGCCGCCTGGCCAAAGGGGGTGGCGGCTGTCCAGGGAGACGCGGGATCCAGCCTCACCCGGTACCCGGAGAAGGCCCGTTCCAGCTCCTTGCGCAGGCGGGGGTAGTCCTTCACCAGCCACTTCAGGAGCGCCTTCACCGCCGGCCCCCGCTCTTCGTCCAGACGCCCCCGGAGCCATTCGTGGGCTTCCCGCTCCCGTGACCTCTTCCCCCCGCCCCCCTGGAGGTCCCGGAGCTGGACATCCAGATCCCGCACCGGCCCCGTAACGACCCCCAGCCCCCTGAGGTGACCCCGTACGGGGCGTCGGCGCAGGACCCGCCCGGTCCACGGTCGGTAGACCCTGAGCAGGGTCCGCATCCGCCGGAGCTCTACCCGGAGCCGATGGAGGGCCCCCATCTCCCCCTCCCTCATCCATGCCTCCGTGGCCTCATCCATGGCCAGGAGGTGGCCCCGGGCCAGGACCCGGACCACCTGGTCCACCGGCAGGGCCACCAGCGTGGACATCGGGGGAGGGGAGGGGGCGTCCATGATCAGCTCACCGCCAGGTCGGGTTCCGGGGTGGAGGAGGCCTCCCCGGCTCTGCGGAACAGGAGCAGGATCGAAGGTCCCGGGCACTCTGGGCCCATCATGGAAGTCCAGGGGTGCGGGGAAGCCTCTCCTTCCCCCTGCGCTGAGCAGGGGAGTCAAGAGTGGGGAGGGGAGGGGCTCCGTGCCAGCCCCACCTCCCTGGCGTCGGAGCGGGATCACCAGCTTCGGAACCGACGCCGACCCCCGCCGACCGCCGTCAACCCCCCGGCCGCAGCACCCCGAACGACTGCACGAAGACCGTGTCCCCCCGGACGCTCCCCACGATCCAGATCCGGGACCCGGAGGAGGGGGCGTCTGGAGGCATTCCCACCACGATCCGGGAGGGAGCCCCCGCCGACTCCAGGCGGTCTCCGGCTCCAGCACCGGCTCCGCCCCGCACCAGTCGCCCGGTGAGGGGGTGCTCCCCCTCCACCTCCAGCAGCTCGTAGTCGATCACCGCAAACCCCCGGGCCGGGGCTGCGGCAAAGGCGTCGGCCTCTCCGGTCACCCGCACCCGGGCGCCGGTGAGTCGCGCCAGCTCCGGGAGGGGGCCGTCCGGATCGGAGGCGGGGTCCAGTTCCCCCCCGGCGGTCCCCAGGGGGATGCTGCTTCCGTCGCCCAGCAGCAGGACGGTGTGCACCAGCGGCTCCGCCCCGAAGGTCCCCACGACCCCGGTGAGGGAGTCGGGGGTGGAGGCCTCCCCGGGTGGGGCCTCCCCGGCGGGGCCCCCGGTCGTGGGGGGTACTCCGGGGGCCCCTGCGATGCTTCCCCCACTCCCGCTGGGCATCCCGGCGGCCCCTGCAAGGCCACCGCTGCTCCCGGACGGCACTCCCCCTGCCTCGCCGCCGGCCGCTTCCTGCCCGGAGGGAATGCCTGCGGACCCGGCTCCGCCCCCTTCACCCCCCCCACATGCTGCGGTCAGGAGAAGGAGTGTAGCGAGGAGGGCACCGCCCGGGCCCCACCGTCCACGCTGTTCCATCGACAGGGTCCTCAAGGCAGCCGCACCACCCACATCTGCACCGTGCCGGGGGCTGCCGTTCCCCCCCCGGATTGCACCCGGATGGCGGTTCCCGGCTGATTTGCCCCGCTCACCCGGAGGTAGGCGGAGGAACCGGCAGCCAGGGTCAGGGGCCGCTCGAAGGGGGCGAACCCCTGCTCATAGGGGACGAGGCGGACCGTGGAGACGTAGGCGTTCTCGATGTCCCGGAGATTCCACGAGGGGAAGGTGAGCAGGGGCTCGAAGCCCGCCCCCCGGTCGTCGGTGTAGAGGGTGGCCGCCCAGTAGGCCAGCAGGTCCCTGTAGTCCTCCCCCACCAGCCCTCCCAGGGCATCCAGCGAGCCCTGGGGAAGCGAAACGATGGCCCGGTTGAACCCCGCATCCCCCCCGACCCGGTCCCCGAAGTGGTCGGCGGTCCACCGGAGGAAGGACCAGGCGGGACCATAGGGGAGCCGGTTGTAGTTGCACGGTCCGCTGATCCCATCCGGCGAGCCCTCCCGGCCCAGCCATCCGCATCCGTCCGGAGCCCCCTCGTTCCGCTCGGTGTTCGTCCGGAACCCGAAATACCGGAAGAGGTCGAAGAAACGCTGCCGGAACCAGAAGGTCCCTGCACCCTCGTCGGGGTTGATGACCCTCTGCCTCCCGAAGTTCTCCCGCCCCTGGAGGCCCAGGACACCCCGGGCGGTGATCTCCTCTCCCATCACCGCCTGCCCCTCCAGGACCCAGATGGGGAGGGAGGGCTGGGCTGCCACCCTCCGACGGGCGAGCTGCACCACGTGGGTGATCTCATGGGCCGCCAGGCGGGGAAGGTCCGCCAGGGCGTTGGCCTTGTTCAGGAAGCTGGTTTCTGCCGCGTCCGGGTCCGGCGTGATGACGTAGAGATACTCGCCGAAGTTGGAGGCGGGGCAGCTCTGGGGGGAGAGGAGGTCCGCTCCCGAGACGAAGCCCAGGAGCCCTCCGATGTCGTTCACCCGCCTGGAGATGACCACCACCAGACGTCCGTTGTTGTCCACGTCGGTGAAGCTCCCGAAGTGCTCCTCGTGCCGAGCGAAGATCTGGGTGTCGATGAAGTCGGCGATCCCCTGGAGCTCCTCCTGTGAGTACCCTCCCTGGGGATTCGCATTGTCGGTGACCACCACGGAACGGGTGCCGACGACCCGGACCTCCATGCGGGCGGGGGGCTGGGGGGCTGCGCATCCGCCGAAGACCACCTGGATGTTCACCGTGTCCCCCACCTGGACCGTGGGGGGGACGGACACGGCGGACGGGGGGGCCATGGCGGCGGGCCCTCCCCGGGCCAGGATCCGGGACACCAGCGCTTCGGTCTCCTCCATGTGCTTCAGATGCAGGGCGTCATGGGCGGCCATCTCGATGTGGAAGTCCGGCTGGAGCGCTCCCCCGGAAGGGGGTTGGGTGGCAAACGCCGGGGGCCGGGGGAAGGAGGGGGTGCCGGAGGCGGCCTGGGTGCCGGCGGAACCGGTGAGCCCGGTGACCAGGACCGGGGTGCGGAGATCGGGGGTCTGGGAGACGGACTGCACCCCCACGAGCCAGTTCCCCGTTCCCCCCGTGGCCGGGAGCTGCAGGCAGAGCTCCGCCGGCGCCCGGATGATCCGGAGTTCGCCCACCGGCACATCCAGGAAGGAGGCGGGGCGGAAGGGATGGCTCCGCTGGGCGGCCTCGGCGGCCACGGTCACCTGCACCGACTGACTCCCCTCCGGGAGGCAGGCCCCCTCCGGCACCCGGAAGGAGAGCCCTGTGGCGGAGGCGGAGAGGACCTGCGCCGCCACTCCGCCCACCAGGACCTGGTTGCCTCCCGGGTCGGGGGCGAAGCGCACTCCGGCCACCGTGGCCGTCTCCCCCTCCACCAGCACCGCCGGCTCAATGGACGAGATCCGGGGAGCGGTGGCCGAGAAGACGGTGAGATTGGCGCCCCCGGTTCGCCCCTCCGAGCTGGCGGTGAGGACCGCGTTCCCGGGGGCCACCGCCGTCACCACACCGTCGTCGTCCACGGTGGCCACCCCGGGGTCCGAAGCCTCCCACACCACCTCCCGTCCGGTGAGCTCGTTCCCCGACGCATCCCGGAGGATGGCGGTGAGGGGGGCGGTCTCCCCCGCGTCCAGCTCCAGCCCCGTCGGAGCCACCTCCACCGAGGCCACCGGGGGGGGAATCACGGTGATGGTCACCTGGGCGCTTCGCCCCTCGGAGGTGGCGGTGATCAGGGCCTCTCCGGGGGTCACCGCCGTCACCAGCCCCGTCCCTGAGACGGTGGCCACCCCGAGGGCGGAACTGGTCCACGTCACCGCCCTTCCGTTCAGCACCCCTCCGGACGCGTCCAGCGTGATCGCCTGGAGCTGGACCGTGCTCCCCACCACCAGCGGCGCCGGAGCCCCGCCCCCGAACTGCACGGATGCCACCGGGGCGGGAGGGGGGGGCGGCGGCGGCTGTGTGGGGCCGCCGCCTCCGTCTCCCCCCCCACAGCCCGGTAGGAGGAGCAGGAGGCCCAGGAGGACTCCGGTGGCGACCGCACGGAATGATGAACGGGAGCGGGGCATGGCAGGGTCCTGCGACAGGGTGGTGATCAGGAGGTCGGGGTGGGACACCCCCTCAGGCTCTACGACGAGGGGAAGGCCCGTCTGTTCTCTCTCGCGCAGGATGCGGGGAAACGGGATCGTGGATCCCTGCCGTGGTGGACTTCCCCTCGATCCCCATGCATCCCGGGCAGGCCCGTTGGTGCGGGGGTGGACCGGGAGGCGCTGATCCCCCTCCGGGACGCCCGGTTTCCAGGGAACCGGGGGGGGCGGGACCGGCACCGAACTCCCCCGAGAGGCGAGGGGGAAGGGAGGAATCTCCGAAAAGCCGGAAGAGATGCTGTGGGACGCTGCGGCCCCCGCACAGTGGAATCGCGGTCCGGACCGGTTCCTGGAACCCGCGATCCCACCGCCGTCCTCCCCTGGCCCTCTACGGTCCGGGAGGTGCCGGCAGGGCCCACCCCCCCCGGGCCACCTCCTCCAGTTGGGCCTCCCTCCGGCGCCCCCAGCGGGGTGCGGACCACTTCCCGAAGGAGATCTGTCCGGCCCCGAGGGCAGCGACGAATGCCGAGGCGATCTGCACGGCCATAGGCTCGCCGGTGAGGGCCGCCAGGGTCAGAAGCCCCCCGCCCATGGCCACCAGCAGCCCCCCTCCCACCAGGAGCGCAGTGCCGTCGGACCTCCGCGACACCATCCGGACCCGGGATCCGGCCCCTACCGGCTCCAGGTGCACCTCCGTATCTCCATGCTTCCAGCTCCGGAGGGATCCCCGGATCTCCACCGTCCCGGCGGCGCCGAAGGTCTCCCGGAGCTGGACCACCAGGCGGTCCCACCCCTCGTCACTGAGCCCCTGGGGAAGGGGTATGGTCCGGGATACCGCCCGGGGCATCCCCAGGAGGGGCCCCGGGAGGGGGGTCGGCGAGCGGACGGCCAGCGCCTGGGCGGCCTCCGCCATCTGCCCGGGTGGAATTCCCACCTCGGCCCCGATCTGCTGGAGCTCTGCCAGGGTGAGTCCGTCCCTGGCCGGTGGGAGCGCCCCCTGTGGGTCCCCGGAGGTGATGGCGGGGACAGAGGTGGCCAGACGGAGGATCTCCGCGATCTCGTCTCCACTGAACCGGCGTTCAGGCATGGGTGGTTCCTGGGACAGGTAGGTCCACCCGGCGTGGGGGCGGACGGGATGAGGGGAGTGCCCGCCGGCTCAGCCGGCCTGCTTCCGTTCCTGGAAGACCGTCTGTGCCAGCATCACCAGCAGCCCCATGCTCCCGGTGAAGATCACCAGGATCACCCAGACCTCCGACTTCAGCCCTGCAGCCCTGGCCCGGTTCTGGAGGAGGAAGAAGGCTGCCGTGACGCTCATCAGGCGGTCGTACCAGATCTGGACTCCCCACAGCGAGCCGGTGTAGAGCGACCAGAAGGCGGTGGGCCCCTCGGTGACCACCGCCAGGACCGTCCAGGCCACCATGGGAATGCAGGCCACGGCGGGGACGAGCCAGCCGGGCCAGGTGACACGCTTCTTCGTCTGGGTGACCAGGAGCATGACCACCACCGCCACTGCCAGCCCCAGGAGTGCAGCCAACTGGAGATCGGGCACCGGTCCTCCCATGGTCATCGGGTGGGGGCTGCGGCCGGAGCGTCATCCGGCGAGCGGGGTCTGGAGCGGGGGTGGAGCATCGGGAGGGCGCCTCGCCCGGCGGCCTGTTCCGTCAGGGGGTGGGGGGGGGCAACAGCCCATGGCAGTGGGGAGATCCGGCGGGAAACTGGGGAGCCCGGGGCGGCGGTGCAATGGGGTCTTCCTGCCCTGGGAAGGGAGAGCAGCCAGCCTCGGAGGTCAAACTTGACATCCGGCTCCCTGCCGCCGTACTGTCGCCTATTCTGAGGGATACTACGTTGTCATCCCGTGGGGTCATCCGGTCCCCCGCCGCTCAGGTCGTGCAAGGACGTCATGGTGCAGGTTGCGCAGCGACAGTATGCGCCCCCGACCTCCTCGTCGGGGGCCTT
>CAYQVI010000026.1:0-23961 GCA_964420725.1 uncultured Gemmatimonadaceae bacterium
TCCATACGCTGGCGGCCACGGCACCGGCCCCCGGCGTGGACCTGTCCGGGGTGGAGGAGGCCGAGGATCGGGCCTTCCACTCGCTGCTGGGGCTGGCCCGAGCCGTGGCCCGTGCCGGGTGGGACGGCGCCCTGCGGCTGTCGGTCCTGACCCGGGGAGCCCACCAGCTCGCCTCCGAGAAGGGGGGCGACCCCCTCCAGTCGCTGGTGACGGGACCGGTGGCGGTGATCGCCCGGGAGTTCCCCGGGGTCCGGACCCGGGTGGTGGATCTGGCCCCCGGGGTGACGCTGACGGCCGGGGGACGGGGTGCGGACCGCATTGCCGCCGAGCTCCTGGCCCCGGGCGCCGAGCAGGTGGTGGCCCTCCGGGGTCGGGACCGCTGGGTCCGGACCTTCGAGCCCCTCAGGCTTCCGGAGACGGAACAGGTGGCCCCCCGGGTGCGGGAGGGCTCCACCTGGCTCATCACCGGTGGACTCGGCGGCCTGGGTCTGGTGTTCGCCGGGGAGTTGGCCTCCGTACCGGGGGTGCGTCTGGTGCTGGCCGGCCGCACCGGGCTTCCTTCCCGGGACGGATGGGATGCCTGGATCCAGGCCCATGGCCGGGACGACCGCACGGCCCAGGCCATGGAGGCCATCCGGGAACTGGAGTCCGGGGGGGCGCAGGTGGTCCCTGCCGCCGTGGACATCACCGACCTGTCCGCCGTCGGCACCCTGGTGCGGGAGGTGACCGAGCGCTTCGGCCCCCTCCAGGGGGTGATCCACGCCGCCGGTGTGGTGGAGGATGCCCTGATCCTGAACAAGGAGCGGGACTCGGCGGCCCGGGTGCTGGCCCCCAAGGTCCGGGGTACCCTGGCGCTGGAGGCGGCGCTCCGGGAGCACCCTCCGGAGGTGATCGTCCTCTTCTCGTCCAGGGGTGCCGTGACCGGTGTGGCGGGGCAGATCGACTACGCCTCCGCAAGCGCCTTCCTGGATGCCTGGGCCCGGGCCCGGACCACCGACGACCCCGACGGCCCCACCATCGTCTCCATCGACTGGAGCCCGTGGAAGGAGGTGGGGCTGGCCTACGAGCTCGCCCGGGAGCAGATGGGGGACAGCCGCCCCCGCCCCCGCCCGGTGGCACACCCCCTCCTGGACGGGGTGGTGCAGGAGGAGGACACCGAGGTCTTCTCGGGGCTCTTCCCCAGGGGGCGCCACTGGATGCTGGATGAACACCAGATCCGGGGGGCCCACGCCCTGATTCCCGGAACCGGATACCTGGAGCTGGCCCGGGCGGCCTTCGCCCATCGACCGGGTCAGGGAGCCCTGCTCCTCCGGGACCTCTACTTCCTGGAGCCCTTCATCGTCCCCGATGGATCGGCCCGGGCCATGCGGATCCGACTGACCCGGAAGGGGGACTCGGCGCGCTTCTCCATCCAGGGAGCCCCCGCCGACCAGGCCCGGAGCGAGGATGCCCGGTGGCAGGAGCACGCCCGGGGGGTAGCGGAGTGGGTCGACGAGGCGCCCCCGGCTCCCCTCGACCTCGAGGCAATCCGGAGCCGCTGCTCCCAGCGGGTGGTGGAGGGGGTCCAGGAGAAGGCGCACCTGCAGCTGGGCGCCCGCTGGTCCAGCCTCCAGTCCATGCGTTTCGGCTCCCGTGAGGCGCTCCTGGAGCAGGAGCTCCCGGCGGCCTTCGTCGGGGACCTGGAGGAGTTCCACCTGCACCCGGCGCTGCTGGACACCGCCACCGCGGGAGCCCAGTCCCTCATCGAGGGCTTCGACGAGGACCGGGACTTCTACGTCCCCGGCTCCTACACCCGTCTGGTGCAGTACAGGCCGGTCCCCGCCCGGATCCGGAGCCACATCCGTTGGCGCCCGAATCCCGATGGGGACAACCAG
The DNA here is from genome assembly GCA_964420725.1 of uncultured Gemmatimonadaceae bacterium. Classification (GTDB taxonomy): domain Bacteria; phylum Gemmatimonadota; class Gemmatimonadetes; order Longimicrobiales; family Gaopeijiaceae; genus CAYQVI01. The sequence goes on from CAYQVI010000026.1 coordinate 1,875, forward strand.
TTCGCCGTGTTCGACGTCACCGTGACGGATGAACGGGGAGAGGTGGTGCTGGAGGCCGGCGAGTTCGTCATGGTCCGGGTGGACGACCGGAGCCGGATGGTGGTGGAGGAGATCCTGGGGGATGCCCCCCCCGCCCGGGAGGAGCGGGTGGCGCCGGGGGCCATGCCTGCGGACGAGGACCTCCCCCCGATGCTCAGGGAGGCCATCCGCACCCCGGAGGGGATCGACCTCTTCCGCCGGGTGCTGGCAGCCGACCCACCCCCCCAGGTCGTCGTCTCGCCCCATGACCTCCGGGCGGTACTGGAGGGGCTGGACGCTCCCCCTGCCATGCCCACCCGGAAGGTGCGCAGCGCTCCGGCGCTGGACGTGACCCCCGTGGAGTCCCTCCTGGCGGAGCACCCCGCCGTGAAGGAGGCGGCGGTACAGGTCTACGAGGACCGCCCCGGCGAACAGCGTCTGGTGGCCTACGTGGTCTACGACCCCATGGAGCGGGCCACGGTGAGCGAGCTCCGCCGCTACCTCCGGGAGGGGGTGGACGAGGTGCTGGTTCCACAGAACTTCCTGGAGATGGACGCCCTCCCCCGTGCCGGAGACGGCTCGGTGGCGCGAGGCGAACTGGAGGATCCCTTCGCTCCCGTGGATGACCATGTGGAGCCCAGGACCGCCACCGAGGCGGTGGTGGCCAACATCTGGATGGACCTCCTGGGAGCGGACCGGGTCAGCGTCCACGACAACTTCCTGGACGTGGGGGGACACTCCCTCCTGGCCATGCGGGCCCTTCTCAAGATCGAAAAGGAGACCGGGGTGCGGCTGAATCCCTCGGTGATGAACATGCACACACTGGAGCAGATCGCCGCCGAGATCGACGAGAAGCTGGGGGGGGGAAGCGACGGGCCCGACGGCCCGGATCCCCACCCCGATCCGGAGCCGGATCCGCAGCCGGAGGCCGCCCAGGGGCTCCGTCAGTTCCTCTCCGACCTGGTGCGGGGGTGACCCGGACATGAATCCCTTCTTCTTCGGATCCTCGGACCGGGCGCTCTACGGGGTGTACAACCCCCCGAAGGCCCGGGGGCGGACCCAGAGCGGCGTGGTGCTCTGTGCCCCCTTCGGCATGGAGTACATGCGCTCCCACCGGGCCTTCCGGCAGCTCACCTCCCTCCTGAACCGGGAGGGACACCATGTGCTCCGCTTCGACTACTTCGGCACCGGGGACTCCGCCGGAGCCGGCGAGGAGGGCTCGGTGGAGCAGTGGTCCCGGGATGTGGACACCGCCATCGACGAGATGCGGGACACCACCTCCCTGGACCGGGTCTCCCTGGTGGGGCTCCGCTTCGGCGGACTGCTGGCGGCCGGGGTGGCCGCCCGTCGGAAGGACCTGGACCGGGTGGTGCTCTGGGACCCCATCGTCCGGGGAGAGCAGTATGTCCGGGAGATGCTGGTCTCGGAGGGGGCTCTCTCCGCCAATGGCGCGGGGGGCCCCATCAGCGCCGTGAAGGGCACCGTGGGGGTGGCGGGCTTTCCTCTGACGGAGCGGCTGCGGGAGGAGATGGAGACGGTGGATCTCACCCGACTGGATGCCTCGGCAGCCCGGGAGCTGATCCTGGTGGTCTCCAGCGAGCAGCCCGACTACCTGGACCTCCGGGATGCATGGAAGGCCGCCAATGTGCGGGGTCGGTACCGGCTGGTTCCCTCGGCAGGGAACTGGGCGGAAGGGGACAAGTTCGGTTCGGCCCTCATTCCCCAGGCCATCATCCAGGACGTGGTGTCCTGTCTCAGCTGAGGACGACGATGCGAGAACGTGCCCTGAAGTTTGGAAAGACGGCGAGCCTGGCCGGTGTCCTCACGGAGCCCACGGGAGGACCCTCGGACCCTGAGCGGCCCGCCGTACTCTTCCTGAATTCCGGAATCCTGCACCACACCGGGGCCAGCCGCCTCTATGTGAAGGTGGCCCGGCGACTGGCGGAGGAGGGATTCACCTCCCTGCGCTTCGACTTCTCCGGGGTGGGAGACAGCGAGGCCCGGAAGGACACCCTCCCCTTCGCGAAGGCCGCGGTGGTGGAGGGGCGGGAGGCCATGGACTTCCTCCAGGAGGGGCGGGGGATGAAGCAGTTCATCCTCATGGGGCTCTGCTCCGGCGCCGACATGGCCTACCACATCGGGCTGGCGGATGAGCGGGTGGTGGGGATGGCCAAGATCGACGCCTGGGCCTACCGGACGAAGAGCTGGTATGTCCGGCACTATGGCCCGAAGGTCCTGAGCATCAAGCAGTGGAGCCACTCCATCAAGGTGCGGGTGGAGGAGAAGGCGGCGGGGGAGGATGGGCAGGAAGACCGTTCGATGTACGAATCCCCGGAGTACCGGCGTGTCTTTCCCCCCCGGGAGGAGGTGGCCGAGGGGCTGAAGACGCTGATGGCCCGGGGGGTGCGCCTCTACTACTACTTCACCGGCGACCAGCCCGAGCATATCAATCAGGGGGACCAGTACGCCGAGTCATTCCCGGAGGTGGACTTCGGCCACCGGCTGACGGTGGACTACGACCCCACCTCCAACCACACGGTGACGGGGCTGAAGCACCAGGTGGATGTGACGGAGGCCATCCGGCGATGGGCGGCGGAGGGATGGCTGAAGGGCACACCTGCTGCCGGTGCAGCGGTGGGCGGAGCAGTGGCAGGCCGCTGACCCCACAGCCGAGGGTCCCGGGGGTCCCAGCGGCAGCCCTGGACGGGGGGGGAAGCATCTCCTCCGGTGCCGCAGGCCTAGTGCCAGAAACCCCGGCGGAGCCGGTCCAGGAGACCGTGACCCTCGTGTCCGGCTCCGGAGCAGGAGGCGGGGTCGGGCTTGAGGTTGTACTCCAGGGCGTTGTCCGCCACCCGGGGGAATTCGTCCTGCACCACGGACTCCAGGGGAGCGGACGAGAAGCTTACCAGGAGCCGGTCCCCGGAGCCCACCACCCGGTCCTCCACCCGGTCCACGGGGAGGCCGTTCAGTACAAAGAACAGCTCTCCCCCCTCGCCGTGGAAGAAGCGCCGCCGGTCGTCGGTGATCAGGTGACCCGCCCCCAGGCTCCACCCCAGGTTCTGGAACAGGTGCCCCCAGGTGGCCCCGGCGGCATGGACGTGCACCACGTCGGGGTTGTTCTCATGGAAGTGGACCCGGTCCCGGGGGTTGGACCCGGCCCCACCGTAGCAGGACGCCACATCCTCCATGTACCGGTCGGCCGAGAAGTCGAAGCGCTCCCCCTGGAGGAAGACGGCCAGGTTGGCGTGATGGTGCACAACCGGATCCGGCGGCACCACCGCCGCCCGGATGAGGCCCAGGGACACCGCCCCCAGGGCGAAACCGATCAACACACTCCGTGCGCTCATCCCGGAAATCTAATGCCTGTGGAGAGCGGTGAGGAGCAGTACCTCGTCCCTTTGCTGGAACAGCTCATCCAGGAGGATCGCCTCCTTGTGCCGGGCGCCGAGTACTCCCTGGAGACCGGTGTCGTGGACTTCTTCGACGGCGTTCCGCCGGGGGTCTGACATGCTTCGCTATCCCTACCTTCTGGCCGACGTCTTCACCAACAGACCCTTCACCGGAAATCCCCTGGCGGTCTTTCCCGAGGGGGAGAAGGTGCCGCCGGAGATGATGCTCCTCATCAGTCGGGAGCTCAACCTCTCCGAGACCGTCTTCGTCCTCCCCCCGGAGGACCCCAGGCACGCCGCCCGACTCCGGATCTTCACCCCTGGGGGGGAACTCCCCTTCGCCGGACATCCCACGGTGGGCACGGCGTGCCTCCTGGCCGCCACCGGGCGCGCCACCGGGCCCCACATCATCCTGGAGGAGGTGGTGGGACCGGTAGCGGTGGCCCTCTCGACGCACGAGGGGCTGCCCCACGCCTCGTTCCAGGTCCCCCTGGACCCGGTGGGGAGCGCCACTCCCCTCTCCCGGGAGACGCTGGGCGCGATCCTCTCCCTTCCGGAGTCCGGAATCGGGTGGCCGGAGGAGGGGGATCGACTGGCGGCGGCCCCGGAGGTCTGGTCCTGCGGCGTCCCCTTTACCGTGGTTCCCGTCTCCGGGCGGGAGATGCTCCGGCAGGCCCGGGTGGAGATGGCCCTCTGGCAGGGGAAGATGGCCGGGGGCAAGGCACCCAACCTCTTCGTGGTCTGTCGGGATGGGGCTGAGGCAGGGGTGATCCACGCCAGGATGTTCGCCCCTGCCCTGGGGGTGCCGGAGGACGCCGCCACCGGAGCGGCGGCGGCGGCACTGGCGGGCTTCCTTGCCGCCCTCACCCCCGGAGCCCGGGGCGGAGAGCGGTGGGTGATCCGCCAGGGGGCGGAGATGGGGCGACCGGCGGTCATCGAGCTGGAGGCAGAACTCCGGGACGGTACCGCCACCCGGGTCCGGGTGGGAGGCTCCACCCACCCCATGGGTTCCGGGGTGGTGGAGCTCCCCGAGGGGGCCCTCGCCCGATGAGGATCTGGATCGATGCCGATGCCGCCCCCAGGGATGTGAAGGACATCGTGGCCGGGGCGGCAAAACGGCTGAAGCTGGAGACGATCCTGGTGGCCAACCAGCGGCTCTACGTGCCGCCGGGGAATCCCTTCCTCTCCTCCGTGAGGGTGGAGGGGGGCCCGGACGTGGCCGACCAGTACATCGTGGACCATGCGGCGCCGGGGGATCTGGCCATCACCGCCGACATCCCCCTGGCAGCGGCGCTGGTGGAGAAGCAGGTGCTGGTCATCGACCCGGTGGGGGGGGAGTTCACCCCGGAAAATGTGGGGGAGCGGCTCTCCATCCGGGACTTCATGGATGGCCTCCGGAGCACCGGTGTGGAGACCGGAGGCCCCCCTCCCCGCACCGACCGGGAGAAACGACTCTTCGCCGGGACGCTGGACCGGGTGCTGACCCGGGCGCTCCGGGACCGGAGGTAGCTCCCCGGGGGTCTCTCCCCCCCCTCCCCCCCACCGCGCGCATTGGATCAGGGAGTCCCGAACCGGAGCCGGGCCGCCAGCCGCCTGGGCTGCCCGGGGGAAACCCACCCGGAGGAGCGGAGCTCCACATAGCGGATGTCCAGCGTGTTCTCCAACTGGAGGTCCAGGAGGAGTCCCTCCGAGACCGGGAGGGAGACCGCAAGGTCCAGCACGGAGTAGGGCTGGGTAGTGACCCCCTCCTCGCCGATGGGGACGTGGGGACCCACCACCCTCCAGGTGAGGACCCCGGTCCGCTGGTCCCCCCAGGCGGACTCCAGGCGAAGCGCCCCGTGGTAGTCCGCCACACCGGGAACGGGGACATTCCCCTCCGGGACCGCTCCCCCCGCCGACCCGTCCTCGTGCTGATCGCCGTGGGCATCCACGTACGCCCCGCTCATCCGGGCATGGTTCCAGGTCCCGCTCACCTCGGCCATCAGGCGGTCCCCCAACGCCAGCCATGCGGCGGCCTGCACTCCCTGGCGGGTACTGCTCCCGGCATTGGTGGCGGTGAGGGTCACCGGATCCAGGAGCCGCTCGTTGGCCACATCGGTGCGGAACAGCGCCAGGTTGGCCCCCCGCCCCGGGCCATTCCACTCCGCCCCCACCTCGTGGGACCAGGCCAGGTACGGCTCCCGGGTGGGATCCCCCACGATCCCCACGGGGCTCCGGAACCCCCGGGCGCTGGACCCCTTGAGCACCACCCCCCGGTCCAGGGCGAACCGGAGCCCCAGCTTGGGGCTGGCCACCGTGTTGGTGGCCTCCACATCGGGTCGGGCATCCAGATGGGAGCTGCTGGTGTGGGCCAGGTGGTCCAGGCGGGCCCCCAGGTCGATCCCCAGTCGCCCCCCGAACTCCCGGCGGTACCGGCCGTAGAGCCAGGCGGAGCGGTGGGTTGCGGAGAGGTCCAGCTCCCGGTCCACCACATCCCGGAAGAGGGTGGCATTGTGGCTGTACTCCGCCTCGTCGCCCCGCCCGCCGAACCCCAGGGTGAGGTCGCCCCTGGGGAGGACCTGCCCGAACTCCACCTGCCCCCCGCCACCGGTGCGGCGGTCCGCCTCCCACGACTGGTTCACCGTCCCTCCGGTGCCACTGTGGTCGTGACCGGGGATGTGGAGGAAGATGTCGTAGTCCGACGTCATCCCCCATCCGGTGACCTGGAGGGCGCCATCCGCCCCCAGGGGGTGGGAGAACCGGGCGTGGGCCACCGCCCGGCGGGAGTCACCGCCGTCGGTCTCATCGATGGCCCGGGTGAGCTCCTGGCGGTTGAAGCGGGAAACGTCCACGAACCCCGGTGAACTCCACCCGGTGCCGTAGAGGGAGAGTCCCCCCTCCAGCCGGCCCTCTCCCACCCCCCGCCACCCCCGGAGAAGCAGGTTCAGGAGGGTGTAGTCGCTGTTGTCCCGCCACCCCTGTTGACGCCGGAGTTCACCGGCCACCAGGGCACCCCCGTTCTCCCGGCGCAGCCCCGTGAGGACCGAGCCCTCCAGGTCTCCCCGGTGGGTGAGCCCCAGCACGGACTCCGTCCCCTGGGCGTCGGCCCGGGTGAAGACCTCGGTCACCCCCGCCAGGGCGAAGTCGCCATAGAGGGGGCTCGCCGCGCCATGGATCACCCGCATGGAGGCCACGGCGGCGGGGAGGAGGACGTTCCAGTCCGCCAGCCCCTCCACATGGCCGTGGATGGGGAGGTTCACCGGTACGCCGTCCACCACCAGCAGGACGTCGGCGGAGTGGTCCGAGGTGAACCCCCTCATCACCACGTTGGAGGCGAAGCCGGGACCCTGCCCCTGGTCGTGGACCTCCACCCCGGCCACCCGGCGCACCAGGTCATAGGGGTTGTCCGCCCGGGTACTCCGGAGGCGGGCCGGGGACACCGTGATGGAGGCCACCGGGGGAGGCGCGGAGCGGTTCCGCTCCACCCCCACCACCAGGGGCTCCAGGAGCACCGGAATACTGTCCAGCACCCTGAGGGTATCCCCGGGAGTGCCCGTCGTCCCAGCTCCGGGAGCCACCTGGGCCACTCCCCCCGCAGGAAACGCCCCCAGGAGGAGGAGCAGGGCGGGCATCGCAATGAGGCGGGGGATGACCCGCAGGGACCGGAGTCGCCTGGTCGGCTTCATGGCAGCTCTCCCGGAGCCCAGGGATCGGAGAAGCGGGGGTCCGTGAGGAACTCCCGGTCGGTGAGGGAGCGGAGATAGTCCAGCAGCCCCCGCCGCTCCGCGGGGGTGAGGGTGAATCCACCCATGAAGCCGCTCTTCAGGGGGCTCAGGCTGCCGATCCCGGCGTTGGGGCCGCTGGTGATGGTCCGTCCCCCTGCGGCGTAGTGATCGATCACCTCCTCCAGGGTGGCGATGCTCCCGTCGTGCATGTAGGGAGCCGTCACCTCCACATTCCGGAGGGTGGGAGCCTTGAAGCGCCCCATGTCTCCCGGTCGACCGGTGAAGACCCAGAGCCCCTGGTTGGGGTCGGGGTAGCCTCCCATTCCGTCGATGTTGTAGAGGCCGGTGTTGTGGAACTCGATCTCCGGGAAACTCTTCCCTTCGAAGTCGGTGGTTCCGGTGAAGAAGAGCCCCTGGTGGCAATGGAAGCACTCCAGCCGCTCGGAGAAGAAGAGGGCCTGCCCCAGTTGCGCAGAGGTGGAGAGGGCCTGCGCATTCCCCCTCCGGAACTGATCCACCGGAGAGTTCCCGGAGATCAGGGTCTTCTGGAAGGCCTCCAGGGCCCGGGTCACGTTCTGGAGGGTGAAGGGGTCCGGCTGCCCAGGGAATGCGGTGGGGAAGAGCTCCTCGTACACGGCCACCCCTGCAAGCCTCTGCAGGAGTTGCTCGGTGGACGAGAGCCCCATCTCCACCGGCTCATCCCCGAAGAGGGGAATGAGGGACTGGGCCGCCAGGCTGTTCAGGAGTGGGTTCACCCAGGTGAGGACGGGCTGGTACCCCACGTTCACCAGGCTCATGCTGGACCGGGGGTGGATGTCACCGGTGGACCCCACGCTCCGGGCAACCCCGTCGGTGAAGGCCAGCTCCTGCAGGTGGCAGGAGGCGCAGCTCTGCTCCTGGTTCCCCGAAAGACGGGTGTCGTAGAAGAGCCGGCGCCCCAGCTCCACCTTCTCGGGGGTCATGGGGTTGTCCGGATCCACCCGGGGGGCAGGGAATCCTTCAGGGAGCCGCCAGTCGAACCCCCCCACCGGACGGCCGTCCCCCTCCGGACCCAGCATCTCGTCTCCTCCGCACCCTCCCAGGCCGGTGAGGGCGGTGGCCAGCGCCACCGCCCTCAAGCCCGGGGAGATCATGTGTTGCCAACATCTTTGCATGCTCGTCTCCCTGGAGAATCCCCGACGGATCCCTACCGCATCGAGAAGAAGAACTGCTGCGGGGATCCGATCCCGAAGCGGGAAAGGACCGGGGGGCACTCCGGGTCGGTGGGCCCGGACATGCACCCGGAAGCGCCGGTGTTCTGGGTCACGTCGCTGTTGGCCAGCAGCCGACCCAGATCGGCCACGATGAGGCTGGCGGCGGGGTTGAAGCCGCTGAAGGCCACCTCCACCCGGTTCTCCTGGGCGCAGCTGGCCGGGATGGTCTGGGGAGAGCCTCCGGGGGTGCATCCGGTGCTCCCCAGGTGGACGAACCACCCCATGGGCCTGGCGTCGGAGATGTGGTCGGCCCGGACGAACTTGTACCCGGCGTTCCAGGACCAGAAGAGCGCGGCGATGTCCAGTGGCGGCGGCGCAGTGGTCTGGTCGATGTGGTTCAGAGCCGTGGGTACACCCAGGGTGAAGCGGACGCCCGTGTAGGTCCCGGCCGGCACCTCGCCCCGGACCACCGTCCGGGTGGCAGGTGTGCCGTTGGCACAGGGGCCGCTGCGGTTCTCGAAGTCCAGGAGGGCCAGATCCTCCAACTGCCACTGGCCGTCCTGCTCCAGCTCCACCGGCACCTCCACACCCCCGGATGTGACCAGGCGCACGTTGTGCACGTAGAAGCGGAAGTCCACCGGGGTGATGGTGGTCCCGGAGGTCCCCACCGAGGCATAGCTGGTCCCGCAGGAGAAGGGCTGGCCGTTGACCTCGGCAGCGAACTGGAGCTCCACGGCCAGGGGGGCTTCGGGACCGGTGCTGTCGTCACTGCAGGCGGACAGCAGAAGGGCGGAGAGGGCCAGCGCAGTGCCGGAGGCCCTGAGAATCGAAGAAGAATGCATGGGTCGGACTCACCTGCTCGAGAATGGACGCCACACCACCCCGGAAGCGGGGTGATGGGTGGAGCCGGGGGATCCGGGGGCTTGCCGGCCAGCGGGGAAGGGTCCTGCCCCGTGGCGGAGGCTCCTGGATCAGGCCGGAACCGGAGGCGCCGTCGAGAAGGGGAGGACGTGGGGAATCGGGGGGTGGGGAGGGGCCTGGGCGACCCAGCTCCATGAGGTGGTGCGGATGGGAGCGACCGTGATCCGCACCACCACGTTCCTGGCGGATGGCCCGGAGCGGACCGGAGGGCAGACGCAGGGTCCGGTGCAGCAGGAGGCGGGAGCCCCGTGGTGCGGGTCCTCCCCGGGGTGGTCCGGCAAGCCGGAGCCGTGGGCCCCTTCCTCCCCCCGGTGCGTCCCCTCCCCGGCCGGGGCCCCATGCTCCACCTGCTCCCCATGCCCCCCGGCGGGGTGGACTGCCGCCCCCACCCTCCCCCCATGCCCCCCCTGCAGGGCATGCCCCGCTCCGTGCATGGGCAGCACGAAGGAGAGGAGGAGGACCACGCCGCCGGTGAGGCGGGCGGCCCGGGTCAGGGGGCGTGGGCGGGTCATGGTTCCGCCACCCCTCCGGGAAGGGGGCGGGGGCAGGCGACCCCAGGGGGGCCTGCCGCGAGACGCAGGTTGGACATGGAACGACCTCCACCGATCAGACAGGGCGGACGGGTCCGAGGGGACCCGCTACCCGGGAACGGGGGCTCCGGTGGACGCTACGATCCGCCGGGCCCGACTCCGAAAGCGTCAGCTCCGGAGGGGAGGACCGTTGGAGAAGGGGAGGGCGTGGGGAGTGCGGAGCACCGCCATGAGACCGGCGGGAGCCGGCTGCAGGGAGGCGGTGCTGGAGGGGGCCAGAAGGACGCCCGCCACAGGCGTTCCCGGAAGCCCCGGGGCACCTCCGGCCATGCAGGCCGGGCAGGAGAGGGCGCAGTCGCACCCTTCATGGGAGCCGTCGGGTGCCCCTGGGACCTCCGGGGAGGTGGATCCCGGCGTGGCAGGAGAGGCCACCAGGGCCATGTGGCCGCCATGGTGTCCCGCAGACTCCGTGTGGGCGCCCGGGGAGGTGGCCGGCGCCACCGCTACGGTTCCATGACCGCCGTGACCCGAGGGACCCCGGACACAGGGGCCTCCCGGCACCCAGGCCACCTGAGCCAGCACCATGAGCCCGAAGAGGAGCGACGCCATCGGCGCCCGTCCCTTGCGGTGTCGTCCCATGGTAGGCCTCCCCGGCGAAACGGCGGTGTTTCCTGACAAGCTGGTCTCAATACTGGGACGCGCCCCCGGGGGCCGCAAGCGCCACCGCCCCCGCCGGGATGGCGGGAGGAACAACCTGCTTCTTCCCTCCCTTCCGAATATTGAGATTTATTATCGATTTGTCCATAATTGGTGGCCGGCCTGTCCCGCCCGGTTGCGGGCTCCGTCGGTCTTCCCACGCCGCTTCTCTCCTGAATGGAGATGATTCCATGCCCGACTCCACCACCATCCCAGAGGGGACGCCCCCTCCAGGAGCTACCCGGAGCCGCCGCCGGATGGCCCCGGCGCTGATGCTCCTGGCCATGGCCTGCGCCCCCGCCGCCGACGCACCCGAGGTGGCCGATGCCACCGGGGTCCCACCGGAGGGTGTCTCCCCCCTCTTCCAACCCCTCCCCGCCGAGGCGGAGCACCCGGAGGACAACCCGGGGACGCCGGAGCGGATCGACCTGGGACACAAGCTCTTCTTCGAACCCCGGCTCTCCCGCTCCGGGGTGATCTCCTGCAACACCTGCCACATCGTGGGGGCCGCCGGGGTCGATGCCCGGGAGGTGGCCATCGGGGAGGGTGCCCGGACCGGACCCCGGAACAGCCCCACGGTCTTCAATGCGGCCTTCCTGGACGCCCAGTTCTGGGACGGCCGGGCCCCCACGCTGGAGGAGCAGGCCAAGGGGCCCATCCAGGCCCACGTGGAGATGGACCTCACCCCGGCCGAGGCGGTGGAGAGGCTCCGGGAGACGGGCTACGCCCCCCTCTTCGAAGCTGCCTTCCCCGGTGAGTCCGAGCCGCTGACCTTCGACAACCTGGCCCGGGCCATCGCCGCCTTCGAGCGGACCCTCATCACCCCCGGGTCCCCCTTCGACCTCTACCTGGCCGGGGAGACGGAGGCCCTCTCGGATCTCCAGAAGGAGGGACTCACCATCTTCCAGGATGCGGGATGCGTAGGGTGCCACAGCGGCCCCCTCCTGGGGGGTCGTGGGTACGCCGGATTCACCCATGTGGCCGGGCGGGGGGATGTGGGGCGGCAGGCGGTGACCGGGCGGGAGGAAGATCGCTATGTGTTCCGGATCGCCCCGCTTCGGAACGTGGCGGAAACCGCTCCCTACTTCCACGACGGCTCGGCGGCCACCCTCCGGGAGGCGGTCTCCATCATGGGATCCGCCCAGCTCGGACGGCGCTTCACCAGTGAAGAGGTGGGGGCGGTGGTGGCCTTCCTGGAGTCCCTCACCGGCGAGTTCCCGGTGATCACCCATCCCCAGCTTCCCCGGGGCCGTTCCGGAGGGGGTGTGGGGGGGACGGGGGCCACTCCCCAGTAGTCCCCTCCGCTGGATGCGGCGTGTCACGTCGGCGGCGGGGTGGGTGCCTCGCCGCCGACGGTGCGTCCTGCCGCTGCGCCTCCCGGCCCCTCCTTCATTGACCACCCCCGCCTCCCCGCCTAGCCTTTCGACGGGCCTTCCTGCAGCGCCCCGCCTTCCTTCCGTGGTGAGTGTCACCAATCCCCCTCCTGGCGACATGGAGAGGTGAAGACCCACCCGAACTCCCCTCCGGAAGCCCCGGAGGAGCAGGTCGGAACCCATGACCCTCCGGGAGGCGCATCATGCAGACCCAGTCCACTTCCGCACCCGCCCACGCCGGCCCCGCCCTGGTCTCCGCCGACGGCCGGACGTACCCCCTGGACTCCTCCCGGCTGCTGGCCCGGGCCGAGGGGGGAATGGCGCTGAGCACCCTCCAGCAGCACTTCCGGAACCCCCACCCCGAGGCGCTGGAGGTGGTGTACACCATGCCCCTCCCGGCGGACGGGGCGGTCCTGGGCTACACCATCTTCATCGGGGACCGCCGCATCGAGGGGGTGATCCGCTCCAGGGAGGATGCCGCCCGGGAGTACCGGGAGGCGCTCTACCAGGGGCACACGGCGGGTCTCCTGGAGCAGGAGCGGGCCGACACCTTCACCCAGAAGCTGGGGAACATCCCTCCCGGGACCGATGTCTCGGTGGAGATCCAGGTCCTGCACCCCCTGGCCTTCCGTCCGGCGGAGGTGGAGCGGGGGGTGGAGTTGGAGCGTGCCGCCCCCGGCGTCTTCGAGCCGTCGTGGGAGTACCGCTTCCCCACGGTGACGGGGGTCCGCTACATGGGGGGCCCCGGAGAAGTGCCCGATGCAGGGAGCCTCTCCCCGGACCGCGCCGGCGGCGGCACCCCCGCCCGGATCTCCCTGGAGCTGGAGGTGGCTGACGGGGTGGATCCCACGGTGGTGTCCTCCCCCAGCCACCCCCTCGCCTGCCGACCCTCCGGTGCGGAGGGGGGCGTGGTGGTCTCCCTGGCGGAGGGGGCGCCCCTGGACCGGGACATCGTGATCCAGTGGAGCGCCGCCACCCCGGAGGTGGGGGTGCGGGTGGTGGAGGGTGGGGGCCTTCCCGGTGACGAGGGGCGCTACGCCCTGGTGACCATCCTCCCTCCCGCCGTCCCCGAGGCCACGATGCGGAGGGACGTGACGGTTCTCCTGGACACCAGCGGATCCATGGGGGGGCTCCCCCTGGAGCTGGGGAAGCAGGTGGTGCAGGCCCTCCTGGAGTCGCTGGACCCCGGGGACCGCTTCGAACTCCTGACCTTCGGCTCCCGGGTGGGGCGGCTCACCAGCGGAATGGAGCCGTGGCACCCCCGGAATGTGGAGCGGGCCCTGGAGCGGATGCACCGGGAGCAGGCCAACGGCCACACCGATATGCAGGGCGGCGTGGAGGCGGCCCTCCGGCCGCTGCGGGAGGAGAGCCAGCGGCAGGTGGTGATGGTCACCGACGGACAGGTGGGCTTCGAGACGTCGGTGATGGCCACCGTTCTGGCGGGGATGTCCCGGGGCTCCCGTTTCCACGCCGTGGGGGTGGGCGCCACCCCCAACCGGACCCTGACGGGGGGGCTGGCCCGGGCCGGACGGGGGGTGGAGCTCTTCGCCATGGATCTGGCCGGCGCCCACACGGCGGCGGCGCATCTGGTCACCGCCACCCGTCGGCCGGTGCTCACCGACATCCGGGTGGCGGGGAGCGGGGTCGTCCACTCCGCACCCCTACGCCCCCGGGATGTCCTGGAGGGGCAGCCCCTGGTGCTGACGGCGGAGCTCTCCCCCCGGGGGGGCAGCCTGGTGGTGGAGGGGGTGCTGGCCGGGCGGCCTGGGGTGTGGCAGCGGGTGGTGGAGCTGCCTCCTGTAGACGGGGCGGGCTCGTCGTGGCTGAAGGCCGCATCCACCACCCTCCCGGTGGGGGCCATCCATGGGCGGGAGGTCATCGCCGACCTGGAGATGGAGGAGGCCGCCGGAGCGGAGCGGGGGGCCACCGACCGGGGGATCGAGGGGGCCGGTCTTCGCCACCGCATCGTGAGCCGGCGGACCAGCCTGGTGGCGGTGTCCCGGACCCCCACCGTGGATCCCCGGGACCCCACCCGGCGGGAGACGCTGGTGGTGGAGCTCCCAGCGGGGGTGTCGGCAGAGGGGCTGGGGCTCCTGGATATGCGGTGGGGAGGACCCGCCGCAGGGGGCGCCCCCATGATGCAGGCCAGCGTGGCCTGGGAGGGGATGGCGTCCTTCGCGGAGCCTGAGGGGGACGGGCTGGCGGAGTATGACCTGGCGCCGCCGCCGGCCCCCACCTCCCGGAAGCGGAGCGCCCCCCCCTCTCCGCCGAAGCTGAAGGAGACCAGGGCCTCCCGGGAGGAGAGGTCCCACTGGGGATCCGAAGGACGCTCCGAAGAGCTGGAGGCGGAGGTGGTGGTCCACACCCCGGAGCGACTGGTGGTGGAGTTCCAGGTGCCCCGGGACGGCTTCCTCCTTCCGCAGGGGGAGGTGACGGTGCGGCTCCCTGACGGGCGACTCCTCAAGGCGATGGTGGAGCCGGGAGGGAGCACCCACAGGGGACCGCACCGGGGGGGCCTGAGGGTCCGTCTCTCCCTGGTGGTTGTCCAGGGGGGGGGGCGGCCGGAGCCGGGGCTTGAGCCGGACACCGCTGGAGCCGGTCCGATGGTGTCCATCAGCTGGAGCGTGGGCACACTGTGAGAAGGTGCGGCGTTGGACCCGGGGGGGCGATCCGCCCCCCCGGGCACCCCCTGTGGGCCCGGAGGACGGCGTGACTGCGATCGACCAGGCCTTCGGGCTGGCCTCGGAGGGGGACCAGAAGGCCTTCGCCCGATGGATGGCGTTGGTGGAGATTCCGCTGCGCAGGGGGCTCGCCCCCTACGCTCGTGCGGTGGACGAGGAGGGGGTGCTGCAGGAGACCCTCCTCCGGATGTGGATCTTCGCCCTGGACCGGGGACACACCCTCAAGGGCGAGAATGCCTCGCTCCGGTGGGCGCTGGGGGTGGCCAGGAATGTGGCCAGGAATGAGGCCCGTCGCTTCAAGCGGGAGGACATGCTCCCTTCCGAAACGCTTCCGGAGGTGGGGGTGGAGCCCGCCCCCACCCCGGATCCGGCGCTGGCCCGGATCATCCGGATGTGCCTGGAGGCGCTCCCCCGGCGCCCCCGGGAAGCGCTCCTGGCCCGGCTGGAGGAGGGACACGACACCTCCGACCGGGGGCTGGCCAGGGGGCTGGGGATGACCCTGAACACCTTCCTGAAGAACGTGGGGCGGGGACGGCAGCATCTGGCCACCTGCCTCGAGGAGAACGGGGCACCGCTGAAGGAGGTCCTGCGATGAGCGATCCGGTGCAGGACCTCCTGGTGGAGGCGGTGCTCTCCCCCTACCGGGAGCGGGACCGGGAGGGACGACCGGTTCCGCCTCCCGCCTGGTGGGACCTCCCTCCGGAGGCGCTGGATGCGGTCCACCTTGCCGCGCTGGAGGCCAGGCGGCTGGAGCAGGCGCTGGATCCGGAGGGGCTCAGCGGGACGGCACGGGCGGTACTGGCCCGGATCCGGAGGGGATGAGGGTCAGGAGCCAGGCGGGAGGGGGACGCCGTTCCCTCCCGCCCCGGCCCCAAAGGATCAGTCCGGGAAACCCTCCCGGGGAAGGCCCGGCATGAGGCGCAGCGCGTTCTCGTAGTACATCTTCCGCAGCACCTCATCCGGGAGGTCCATGCCGTACATCTTCCAGGTGGCGTGGTAGTCCCGGTAGTAGTCGAAGTATTCGTCATCCGTCTCGAAGACCCGCCAGAAGTAGGGGTACTCGGAGGGCTGGAAGCTGTCCTTTCCGAAGAGGATCCGGTCCTGGTAGCGGATGAAGAACTCCCGTGCGGCCCGGGGCTGCCGCCCCAGTTCGTAGAGGATGGCCCCCACCTCCACGTACACGTTGGGGAACTCGTCCAGCATCCGGGCGGCCCGCTCCAGGTCGTGGGCGTGCCATCCGAAGTGGGCCGCGATGAAGGTGGTCTCCGGGTGACGACGGAAGAGGTTGTCCCGCTCCGTGATCAGCTCCTCGAAGGTGACAAATCCGGGTCCATGGTTCCGCCGGTCCGGGAAGAGGGCCAGCTCCAGCCACCGCTCGTTCTGCATGTCCAGCGGCAGGTAGAAGGCCGGGGGCTCCCCGGTGTGGATGAAGGCCGGCACCCCCAGCCGCCCCAGGGCATCCCATACCGGGGCCAGCTCCGGGTCGTCCACCCTGAGGCGGGAGCCGTCGGGCTTCTGGATGGTGGAGCCGAAGCTCTTGGAGATCTCCCCCACACCCACGGCCCCGGCGGCGATGTCCGCCTCGAGCTGGGCCACCGCGCGGTCCGCCCACCCCGGTCCCACATTCCGGAAGTCGATCCCCGCCATGACACGGAAGCGATCCGGATGGTCGCTGGAGCGGATCACCTCCATGGTCCGCCGGAGCGTCTCCCCGGACAGATTGTCGGAGGCGATGTAGACCTGGATGTTCAGCTCGTCCAGGAAGCCAATCATCTGCTGGATGCCGTCGGGACCCGCCAATCCACGGGCGTGGCCGTGGACATCCACCACCGGAAAGCGGGCCCGCGGGACCGCGGTCTCCCGGGTCACCAACATGGAGCGCGGCTTGTAGTCGGTGATGGGGGGAGCCGGGAACTCCGGGGCCATGCAGGTCCGGGGGCGGATCTCGGTGGTGCCGGAGGGGCACGACTCGCCGGGGCCAATGACGATGCTCCCCGGCCGCATCCCCTGGGCCTCGGCAGGCCCGGAGGGCTGACAGGCCAGGGCGGCGGCCAGGAGGAGCGGGGTGGCCCTGAACCCCCATCGGGTGGGGCGGTGGTGACGGGATACGGAGCGTCCCATAGGTGGTCTCTCTCCAGGAGGGCGGCCATGGGGACGGAGTCGCCGGAGCCCCAACGGGGGCGTGCGGGAAACCGTTCCGACGCGGTCTGAACGGACCGACGTACCCCGGTTGGGCGCAGGAGGCTCCATCCAGGGGAGGGGATGGGGTGGAGACTGGCCACTTGCGCGGTCCCCGGGGAGCCCTTCATCCTCCTTTCCACGGCGACCATCCACGCCGAACCTTCGTGGCCCGACCCCGGCTCGGGCCCCTGTGGAGGCAAAGGGGGGCAGACTCCCGGAGTTGTCCGTGTCCCCAACACGGACCATCGGCTTCCCCGTGTCACCACGCGGGTCCGCCGCCGGGGGGTGGGCCTCGTGGTGCCATGTGGAGTCACCGATCATGACCGAAGACCGCGATTTCAAGCGCCTGGTCCGGGCCCGGATGGAGAAGACGGGCGAGTCCTATACCACCGCCCGTGCCCACCTGGTGGCGAAGCCGGAAAGGTTCCGTGTTGACAAGACGGAGCCCGCTCCGACACCCGCTCCGCCTTCCGAGCCGTCGAGCCTGCCCCCCCTCCTCCCCCCGGAGCATGAGACGCTGGCCGGTATGGCCGAGGGCACCCTGGTGGAGGCCACCGGCCACGGGTGGGCCCACTGGGTCCGACTCCTGGACCAGCACGGAGCGCGGACCCTCCCCCACGCCGCCATCGCCCGACACCTCCAGGAGGGGGAAGGGGTGGAGGCCTGGTGGGCCCAGACCATCACCGTGGGCTACGAGCGGATCCGGGGGCTCCGGGCCCCGGGGCAGCAGCGGGATGGAAGCTGGCAGGTGGGGAAGAGCCGCACCTTCCCGGTGTCCGTGGAGCGGCTCTTCCAGGCCTTCCACGACGAAGGGGAGCGCCGCCTGTGGCTGGGGGTGGAGGGACCCACCCTCCGCTCCGCCCGGCCCGGAAAGGTGGTGCGCCTGGTCTGGCCCGATGGGAGCGTCGCCGAGGCGGGCTTCACCGCAAAGGCGAGTTCCCGGAGCACGGTGTCGGTGGAGCACCGGAAGCTCCCGGACGGGGCGACCGCTACCGCCATGAAGAGCGCCTGGGGAGCGGCGCTGGACCGGCTGGCGGGCCGGCTGGAGGAGGAATCCGCAGAGAACTGACCGACTTCGGGGGCGGGGGCGGGTGGGGGCCCGGCGCCCGCCCCCCATCCCTGAGTGTCCCCCCACTTCCGCCCGGCGCCCACCGCTGTCCTTTCCGGATCAGGTCCCAAGCGCGTAGTATGGATGGTCCCCCCGCCAACCGCGTGGGCACAGCCGGGGACCTCTCAACGGGACGCCCGGACCAAATCCAGAACCAGCAGGCAGGAGCAGGAGACGTGGGCGTTCCTTCAAGGATTCGTGTGGCCGTGGTCCTCCTGATGGCCTTTGCCGGAGCGGCGTGCAGCGCCTCCGGCGGACCGGGTGCCGCCCCTCCCGCCCCCGCTCCGCAGGCGGCACGCCCGGCCCCGGCTCCGAACCCGGGGGATGTGCACTTCCTCTCGGGGATGATCCACCACCACGCCCAGGCGCTGGCCATGTCGGCGCTGGTGCCGGAACGGGCATCGAATCCCAGCGTCGGGGTGCTGGCGGAGCGGATCCGGGTGTCCCAGACCGACGAGATCCTCCTGATGCAGCAGTGGCTCCGGGATCAGGGGGCTCCGGTTCCGGAGGCGACCCCCGGTCCCATGCGGATGATGCACGGTGGGATGGCCCACGACATGCTCATGCCCGGGATGCTTTCGGAGGCCCAGATGGCCCAACTGGAGGCCGCCCGGGGCGTGGAATTCGATCGGCTCTTCCTGGAGTTCATGATCATGCACCACGAAGGCGCCCTGGGGATGGTGAACGAACTCTTCGCCACCCCGGGTGCGGCCAATGACGACTTCATCTACAAGATGGCGTCGGACACCTACGCCGATCAGGGGTCGGAGATCGATCGGATGCAGCAGATGCTGGAGGCGATGGCGGGGCGCTGAGCCCCTGAAGGTTTCTTGATCGCAGACCCTGTGTGACATCCTCTTCAGCGGAGTATCCCGTGGCCGAACCGATCGCTCCACCCCGGGCCAGACGCCCCGGCAGCATGCTGGCCTCCTTCGTGACCCTGGCGATGGGGGCTCTGTGGGCCTCCGGCTGCGCCGCCGGGGGTGGTATGACCGCCGATGTGCCCACCCCCATGGGGAACCTCTCCACCAACAAGCCCAGCCCGGACCCCCGGGTGGGGTTGGCGGCGGGGCGGGAGAATCCGGGACAGGCCTCCTGGAACATGCGCCTGATCTCCAACGCCCCCACCCCCCGGGAGTTCGAGGGGAAGACCAACTCCGACCTGGCCTTCCTGGGGAACTACCTGTTCCAGGGGAATTACGACGGGTTCATGATCTGGGACGTGGGGAATCCCATGCGGCCCCGTCTGGTGAAGCCGTACGTCTGCCCGGCCTCCCAGAGCGACGTCTCGGTCTTCCGGAACCTGCTCTTCGTCTCCAGCGAGAGCACCTCCGGCCGGCTGGACTGCGGTGCGGAGGGAGTGGACGATCCCGTCAGCCCGGTGCGCCTCCGGGGGATCCGGATCTTCGACATCACCGACGTCTCGAATCCCCGGTACATCCACAACGTCCAGACCTGCCGGGGCTCCCACACCCACACCGTGGTGACGGACCCCAACGATCCGGCCCATGTGTACGTGTACATCTCCGGCTCCGCCGGGGTGCGACCGGAGGAGGAGCTGGCGGGGTGCCGGGAGATGGGTGACGATCCCAATTCGGCCCTCTTCCGCATTGAAGTCATCAAGGTGCCCCTGGCCAACCCCGAGCAGGCTGCAGTGGTGACGGGGGCCCGGGTCTTCGACGGACTGGCTCCCTCGGAGCGTCGTGCGGAGACGGCGGCGCGCCCCGGACGGGGGCCCGGCGGCGCCCACACCGGCCCCAACCAGTGCCACGACATCACCACCTACCCGGCCGTGGGGCTGGCAGGGGGTGCCTGCCAGGGCTACGGGATCCTCCTGGACATCCGGGACCCGGCCAACCCCCGGCGGCTGAACGCGGTGGCCGACACCAACTTCGCCACCTGGCACTCGGTGACCTTCAGCAACGACGGCTCGAAGGTCCTCTGGACGGATGAGTGGGGGGGAGGATCGGCCCCCCGCTGCCGCGCCACCGACAACATGGTGTGGGGTGCGAATGCCATCTTCACCATCGATGGCACGGACATGGAGTTCCAGAGCTACTACAAGATGCCGGCGGCCCAGACCGATACCGAGAACTGCGTGGCCCACAACGGCTCGCTGGTCCCGGTCCCCGGGCGGGACATCAAGGTGCAGGGGTGGTATCAGGGGGGCGTCTCGGTCTTCGACTGGACCGACGCCGCCAACCCCGTGGAGATCGCCTTCTTCGACCGGGGGCCGTTGGTGGCGGACACGCTGCGGAGCGCAGGCTCCTGGTCCACGTACTGGTACAACGGGTACATCTACACCTCCGAGATCGCCCGGGGGCTGGACGTGATGGATCTGACCCCCAGCGGCTACCTCTCCGCCAATGAGATCGCGGCGGCGAAGACGGTGCAGTTGGAGTACTTCAACGCCCAGGAGCAGCAGCGCTTCGTGTGGCCCGCCACCTTCGTGCTGGCCCATGCCTACCTGGACCAGCTCCAGCGGGGGAATGGACTGGCCACCGCCCGTGTGGAGGCCATCCGGGCCGAACTCGTCCGGATCCAGGCCCTCTCCGGGGCAGGACGCCAGATGGCGCTGCTCCAGTTGGCGGAACAGGTGGGGGCGGACCGGGCCCGTGCGTCGGACGGCGCCCGGGTGGGGATGCTCACCGAGGCCATCCGGGAGCTGGCGGCGGCCCAGGAGTAGCGGTGGGACGGCCCCCCACCCGGTGATCCGGGAGGGGGGGATGGGTGTCGAAGGGTCCCGGCCGACGGCCGGGACCCTTCTTCGTGTGTGTGACTCCCGAGAGAGGGGGCGTGTCTCTCCATGCGAACCACGAGCCCCCCAGACGGACAGCGGAGCATGCATATCGTCCTCGTCGGAGACTCCATCCTGGACAACGGAGCCCATGGCGCCCACCACCCGGACGTGGCTTCCCTCCTGGCGGAAGCGCTGGGGGAGGGTGCCCGGGTGACGCTGCTGGCCCGGGAAGGGGATGTGACCAGCGGCATCCACTACCAGCTGGAGCGGGTCCCGGCGGAAGCCACCCACCTGGTGCTGAGCGTGGGGGGGAACGATGTGCTGGGCTTCATGGAGCTCCTCCGGAGGCCGGTGGGGCATGTGTGGGAGGCGCTGGAGGTGCTGGCCGCCACGGTGGACGAGTTCCGGACCCGCTACCACGAGGCGCTGGCCTCGGCGCTGGAGCACGGCCGCCCCACCCTGGTCTGCACCATCTACAATGGCTCCTTCCCCCCGGAGGAGCAGCCGGTCATCACCACCGCGTTGCGGCTCTTCAACGATGTCATCCTACAGGCCGCCAGGGGGGCGGGGCTTCCGGTGGCCGAGCTCCGCCAGTTCTGCCGGGAGCCGGAGGACTTCCTCAATCCCATCGAGCCCAGTGTGGCCGGCCGCCGGAAGATCGCCGGCGTGGTGCGTCAATGGGTGGCCCAGGCCCCGGTGGACGCGACCGCCATCGCGGGCTGAACCAGGGGAGGGGCGCGGTGGGGCGAGGCCACCGGAGATGTCGGATTCCCGGGACCGCCCTCCACGTGTGGTGGAATCCCGACAGGGCTCCGTGGGGCGTGGGGGCGTTCCGGGTCCGGAAGGGCCTCGCCGGATCGGCTGCGAACACAGGCGGGGAGCGGGGCGGAGGGGACGGGAGCCACAAAGCGTTGCACCACAAGGATTCAGGCTCATGGCTTGCATCCCGGTCCGCCACGCGACCCACCCTCCCCCCCGCCCCAGGCCTCCCATGGAACGGACCCAGCAGGATGTCACGCTCCTCCTCGCTGCCATGAGCGCGGGAGACCAGGAAGCCCGGGACCGGGCCATTGCCCTGGTCTACTCCGAGCTCCACCTGTTGGCGGGGAGCTACATGCGGAAGGAGCGCCAGGACCACACCCTCCAGGCCACGGCGCTGGTGAACGAGGCGTGGATGCGGCTGGCGGGGCAGGAGCGGGTGGAATGGAGCGGGCGGGCCCACTTCTTCGGGATCGCCGCGCAGGCCATGCGCCGGATCCTGGTGGACCACCACCGGCGCAGGACCGCCGCCCGCCGGGGGGGAGGGGAGACTCCCACCCTGCTGGACATCCATCACCTGGATGACGGGGCGGACCCCCTGGACCTGATGGAGCTGGATCAGGCGCTGGAGGAGCTGGCAGAGATGGACCACCGGGCGGCCCGGATCGTGGAGCTCCGCTACTTCGGGGGTCTTTCCGTGGAGGAGTCCGCCGAGGTGCTGGGGATCTCCGCGCCCACCGTGAAGCGGGACTGGAGGGCGGCCAAGGCCTGGCTCTTCCGCCGCATGGGTGGGG
>CAYQVI010000027.1:0-23806 GCA_964420725.1 uncultured Gemmatimonadaceae bacterium
TCCCCCGGCCCCACCCCCCTCCGCTCCCCTCGCCACCAGGCCACCGTCTCGGCCAGCCCCTCGTCCACCGTGAAGGGGGGGCACCATCCGGTCTTCCTCAGCGACCCGTCATCCACGGTGAGGGAGCCCAGGACCCGGTCCGCCTCGGCTCCCCTTCCCACCAGCCGCGCCACCCCCCGGAGGAGAGGGGTGGGACAGGGGAGCAGACGAAGTGGCGTTCCGGCGGCGTGACCTGTCCGCACAAGCAGCTCCGAGGTGGAGAGTGGAGGGCCGTCGGCCACCAGGAAGATGTTCCCGGGGGCACTCCCTGCACCACTGAGGTGGATCAGGGCATCCACCAGGTTCCCCACGTAGACCATGCTACGGGCATTCCCGATCCCCCCCAGGGGGAGGGGAATCCGGGCCCCCACCTCCGCCAGTCGGAGAAGTCGCCGGAAGTTCCCCCCCACCCCGGGGCCATAGACCAGGGGGGGGCGGACCACCACCCAATCCATGGGCCCCGCCTCCTCCTGGAGCCGCACCTCCCCCTCCCGCTTCGACTGGCCGTAGGGGTCCGCGGGGGTCGGTGGGTCGGTGGGTCGGTACGGTCGGCCCGAGCCCTCTCCATGCACCTTCACACTGCTGAGGAAGACGAACCGGGACACCCCGGCCTCCCGTGCCGCCCGGACCAGCCCTCCGGTCCCCTCCACATTCACCGCCCGGAAGGCGGCCAGAGGGTCTGCGGCGGACTCCTGCATCACATGCACCCGGGCCGCGGCGTGGATGACATGGGTGACCCCCCGGAGTCGCTCCACCGGAGGCGCCTCCACCGCCAGATCCGCCATGGGGAACGGTTCCACCCCGGGAGGGAGGTGGGCGTCCTGGCGTCTGACCGCCCCCAGGACCGGGGTCCCCCTCCGGACCAACTCCCGGCAGAGGTGGGTCCCCACGAATCCCGAGGCCCCGGTGACCAGGACCCTCATCCCTCGCCCCCGTTGGATTCCGGCGCCACCTGCTGCAGCAGCTCCAGGTAGCGGTCGGCGATGGCGCTCCGGGAGTACTCCCGCCCCACGAATTCCCGTCCCCGGACCCCCATCTCCCGGAGGACGGCGGGCTCCTCCTCCATCACCGTGCGGATGGCTGCCGCCAGACGCCGGGGCTCTCCCGGCGGGACCACCCACCCCCCGCCGCTCCCCTCCACGATGCGCCGCCCCTCCCCATCCAGACAGGCCAGCACCGGACGGGAGCAGGCCAGGATCTCGAAGAGTTTCGAGGGAATCGTCTCCTGGAAGACCGGGATGGGGGCCAGGGGGACCAGGACCAGATCGCAGTGGTTGTAGAAGGCCCGGGTCTGCTCCTTGGCGATGGGGGGGTGGATGCTCAGGTGCTCCAGTCCGGCCTCCCGGGCGCGCACCTCCAGCGTCTCCCGCTCCGGACCGTCCCCCACCAGGACGAAGCGGGCGGGCACCCCCTCCGCCGCCAGGATCGCGGCGGCATCGATGACCTGGCTCAGGGCCTGGCCGGCGCCGAAGTTCCCCAGGTACCCCACTCGGAAGAGCCCGTCCTCCCCGGAGAGGGCCGGGATCGGGGGGTCTTCCTCCCGGGAGGGGCGGTAGAACCCGGTGTCCACGCCGTTGGGGAGGACGTGGACCCGCCCCGGTGCCACCCCCTTCTCCTCCACCCGCTTCCGGAACGACTCCGTCACCACCGTCACCGCCCTCCCCCTGCCCAGGAGATGACGCTCCAGGGCGAAGAGGGCCCGGGCCCCCCTCCCTCCCTCCGGCAGCACCCCCATTCCCACCAGGTAGTCCGGCCAGAGGTCCCGCAGCTCCAGCACCAGGGGGATGCGCCGGAGCCGGCTCACCAGATCCCCCGCCAGGTGGGGGAAGAAGGGGGGGGAACTGGCGATGAGGACATCGAGACCCCCTCCCCGGAGCACCCCCTGGAGGGCGCTGGTGGCCATGAACGTCACATTGTTCAGAACGGTCCTGGCGAAGCCGGGCCGGGGGCTGGCATAGAGCCATGAGCGCCGCGCCGTGATCCCGTTCCAGTCCTCGGAGAGGAAGAGCTTCCCCCGGTAGCCGGGATGGATCCGCCCCTCCGGTCGATTGGGCATCCCCGTGAAGACCGTCACCTCTGCCCCCTGCTCCATCCAGCGGGAGGCCATCTCCGTGACCCGGGCGGGACCGGCTCCCACCTCGGGGGGGAACTGCTGGACCAGGTAGCCGATGCGGAGGGTCCTTCCATCCCCCCTCACTCCCCGTCCTCCGCCGGCCCTGCCCCTTCGGAGGAGTCTCCTCCTCCGCAGGCGGAGAGGGCCAGCAGGGCGTCCGCGGTGAACTTGGCCGCCCAGTTGGGATAGCGGAAACGCATGTAGGAACCGGTGAGGGGGAGGGAGCCGGGAATCCCCCCCCGGATCCCGGGTCGGCGGCTGTCCAGGGACTGGGCGCTTCGCACCACCTGCAGGAGGTCCGTTGCGGCGTCCAACAGCCGACGGTCCCCGGTCCTGGAGGCCTCACCGAGGAAGATCAGCGCCACCTGGGCGTTGCCGGTGAGGCAGATGAAGCGGTGGTCCCCCCTCCACTCCTGGTCGAAGGCTCCCGGAAGCCTACCCCCCTCGGCCTCCGCCTCATGGAGCAGTCGACGGATGGTGGGGGCGACCACCTCCTGCAACTCCGGATCACCCAGAAGGCGAGCACCTTCCTGGATGCCGCTGATGGTGTAGGCGATGGTGTGGGTGAAGGCCTTCGCCCTCCGCCCGAACCCCCACCCCTCCACCGCGCCGTTCTCCCGGATCCGGGATGTGATGCGATCCAGCCCCTCTCGAGCCAGTCCCACCCCGGCCTCGTCCCCGGACTGTTGTGCCACATCGGTGAGGGACGAGAACACCTCGGTGTAGTAGGACGGTGTGCCCCGGCCCCGATAGTCCCTTCCCCTCCAGAGCCCCCCGGGGACCAGGCCGCTCAGGGTCCATTCCGCTCCCTGGCGGGCGTATTCCAGCCACTCCTCCTCGCCGGTCCACCGCCAGAGGGCCATCATTCCCTTCAGGACCTGACCGGTGTTGAACACGCTGGCCCTGGGCCTGAGGAGGGGGGGGTGCAATCCTGCATTCCAGGAGCCGTGGCGGTTCCGGATGGACTTGAGCCACGATCCGCAGCGGAGTGCCAGCGCCTCCAGCTCCGCCTCCCCCCCCCGGGCCCGAAGCGCCAGGAGGGTGGGAATCAGGTAGCCGGTGGTCTCCGGATAGGGGCGCGCCCACCCTGCCAGGGGAGAATAGAAGGCCGAAGACCCTCCCCCGGGGCGCTCGGAGCGGAGAAGCCACTGCCCCACAGCCCGGAGATGTGCCGGGGCCATGGCGGAGGAGGGCGTGGCGCCATGCGCCAGGGGGAGGGTGGTGCGCCCGTCCTTCATCCCACCCTCCAGGACCGCAGGCGGAAACCGGAGGGGTGCCTGGCCTGGATCCTGGCCCTGCCCACCACCACGGCAGAGGGGTGGGCCTCTCCCATGGCTGGCAGATACCATCCCTGCACGGGGTCCAGGCGCCCCCGGATCACCTCCACCTCATCCATCCCCAGGGGGTCGATATACAGCTCCCGCTCGCCGTCCCACCCCCGAACCCCTTCCCCATCCGACTCCAACTCCCAGCGGGGGTGGAGGTGCAGGAAGGACTCCACCCGATGCCCCTCTCCCCCGTGGATCTCGTCCAGGACGAGAAGGGCGCCGGGATCCAGCCGGATGCGCCGGACATGCCGCACGTTCCGGGCATGGTAGGGGGCACACCAGCCCTGGAAGCGGAACAGCGACCCCTCTCCCCGGTCATCCTGGGGCCCATCGGGGTCCTCCACCCTTTCCACCTCGGCCATCCGGGCCACCCGGAAGAGCCCCCACACCTCCGATTGCTCCCTTCCGTCGATCATGACCGTGTTGTGGGCCCGGGTGCTCCGGGAGTACTCCCGGAAGGGGTCGCCGGCGTAACCGTGGACCCCGGAATCCACCACCACCGGTACGCCATCGATGTCCAGTTCGAAGCTGAGGGCATCGCAGTGCCCATGGGCCGGCTGATGCCGCGGGCCGATGGGGCCACAATCCACCACCAGACGGTGGTGGGGGTCGGTGTAGCCGTGGAATCCCCCGTGGGGGAGGGACCAGGCCCCGCTCCCGCCCCCCTCGCCGGCAAGGGCCGCCCCCTTCGCCAGGCGCCACACCCGCTCCCCGGGGGGCGCGCTTCCGTTGGCGGAGTCGCCGAAGAGGAAGAACGAGCCGTCCGGGCGGGTCATCCGTTCCATGGCGGTAAGCATGCGGCGGAGGACCGGGTCCAACTCCGAGGCCCCGGGATCCCCCATCGCCGATCGGACGGCCCGGACCTCCAGGAGGTCGTGGAGCACCAGTTGGTGGTAGGCCGGGGACCGCTCCTCGTGCATCCCGTCGGGGAGCACCTGCCGCTCCACCTCCCTGGCCAGGCGACGGAGCCATGTCTCCCCCCGGAAAGCCGGCCCCGGAGCGTCCAGAAGGAGTCCGGCCCAGACCAGGGCGCAGAGGTTCTTCAGCAGATGATTGGCCGCCAGATCCCACTCCAGGTTCCGGGCCAGATGGAGGGCCTGACGCTGGAGGCTCCGGAGCATTGCGTGACGAAGCCCCTCCGGCAGCAGGCGCCCTCCGGCCCCGTCCATGGCCAGGACCTTGAGCCATTGCACGATCCGGACCGAGGTGGGATAGGAGTCCCATCCAGCACCCCTTCCCGCTTCCGTGGCGTTCAACCACCCCTCCACCAGCGTGACGATCCGTGAAGCGGCGTCATCCTCGCCTTCCCGGGCCATGACATGGAGGGTGGAGAGCGGTTCGAAGTAGTGGAGGTGGTAGGTCCACAGTTGGCTCACCGGCTCACCGGTCCAGTCCACCTCCGCCAGGGGAAGGCCCCGTCCCAGGGCGTACACCTCCCCGTCCATGAGGCGACGGGCCCGGTCCTGGAGGTGGGGGTCGGGAGCGGAGGCCTCGATGTCCAGCCAGTGGGCTCCCAGGGACGCGGCCCCGGGGACCAGCGCCACGGGACCCGCCGGTACATGCGGCGTCCCCCTGGAAACGAGTGTCCGGCGGAGCCGCCAGGCAATCTGCTCGGGCCTCAGGTTCCGCACTGTCCGCAGGGTCAGCTTCGCCCGCTCCAGACCCTCCCTCAAGGGGCGCCACCGCTTGTCCAGGTGCCCTCTCCCATGCGAAGCACCCAGCGGGCCACCTCCAGGATCTCGTCGCGGGGAATGGGAGGCGGCCCCTCCCCCCGGACCGCAGCGAGGAAAGCCTCTGCCATGGCGTCATGACCCTTGTCCTGGGATCGGATCAGCCCCGGGTTCCGGGGGCTCACCCCCCACCCCTGGATGGAGCGGAAGTTGTCGATCCGGGCCACCTTCCCCTCCCAGAAGAGCTCGACCCGCTCTTTGGGAAAGCCCTTGTTCCCGTTGGCCAGATACTGGATCGAGGCGATGGAGCCGTCGGCGAAGGCCACCTGCACCAGGGACACGTCTTCCATGGGGTCGGCTCCTGCCCGGGCCGCCATCACCTGGACATCCTGGATGGAAGCGCCCACCAGGTAGCGGGCCAGATCCAGGAAGTGGCACCCCTCCCCCACCAGCCGTCCGCCCCCCACCTGGGGGTCGTGGGCCCAGTGGTCCGGGGGGAGGGCCCCAGCATTCACCGTCAGCGTGGCCACCAGGGGACCGGATCGCCCGGCCAGGAGCCGTCGGGCCTCCTGGGTGCTTGGAGCAAAGCGGCGATTGAAGCCCACGCAGAGGTGGCGACCGGAGGAGGCGAGGGCCGCCTCAATGGCATCAATCTCCACGTCCTGGAGGGCCAGGGGCTTCTCCACGTAGACGTGCTTCCCCGCCTCCAGGGCGCGGACCACCAGCCTGCCGTGGGTGTCGTGCCGGGTGGCGATCACCACCGAGTCGATGTCGGGGTTGGCCAGGAGGGCGTCCGTGTCGGTCGTGGCCTGTTGGAAGCGCTGGCGGCGTCCCAGGATCGCCGCGGAGGCGCCTCCGGAGGACGCCACCGTGTGAAGGGTGGCCCCCGCCGAGGCGAAGCTGGGGATCAGCACCCGGGCGGCGAAGTTCCCGGCCCCGATGCACCCCAGGACGCCCTTTGCCGGCGCCGGAGACGGGGGAGCCAGGGCCACCGTGCGTTCCCCAGCGGCCACCTCCGGCTCCCGGTGGGGGTACTCCAGCACGATCCCCAGCCCCGGTTCCGCCCCCGTCACCACATCGTACGCCTCCACCGCCCGACCAAAGGGGAAGCGGTGGGTCACCAGGGGGCGGGGGTCCAGTTGCCCGGAGGCCATCAGCGCCAGCACGGCCTCGAAGTTCCGGGCCTCGGTCCAGCGCACGAAAGGGAGTGGGTAGTCCACCCCCCCTTCCTCGTGCACCGGGTCGTAGCGGCCCGGACCGTAGCTGCACGACACCTGGAAGCTGAGCTCCTTCCGGTAGAAGTCGTCCCTCACGAGGCCCAGCCCGGTCACCCCCACCAGCACGATGCGCCCCCTCTTCCGACACATCCCCGCCGCCGCATGGATGGGCTCGTCGGAATCGGTGGCCAGGGTGAGGAGGACCATGTCGGTTCCCACCCCCCCGGTGAGGTGCTCCACTGCACCCACCACATCCACCTCTCCGCTCCCGTCCACCGTCTCGGCGCCGAACCGCCGGGCCAACTCGAGCCGCTCCGGGACCCGATCGATTCCGATGACCCGGCACCCGGCGGCCCGGGCCAGCTGCACCGTGAGCAGACCGATGAGGCCCAGACCATAGACCACCACCGTCTCCCCCAGGGTGGGCGTCGCCAACCGGAGCCCCTGGAGGCCGATGGCGGCCAGGGGGGTGAAGGCCGCCACATCGAAGGGGACCCCCTCGGGGATCGAGGCCGCCAGGGTCCAGGGGACCCGCACCACCTCGGCGTGGGGGCCGTTCGTCACCACCCGGTCCCCCGGAGCGAAGCCCCGGGCCGCAGGCCCTGCCTCCAGAACGATCCCCGCCTGGCAGTAGCCCAGGGGGATGGGCTGATCCAGCTTCGATCGGACCGCCTCCAGGGTGGGCGCCAGTCCGTCGGTACGTACCTTGTCCAGCACCTGGCGGACCTTGTCCGGCTGCTGGCGGGCCTTGTGGAGCAGGCTCCCCCGCCCGAAGTCCACCAACATCCGCTCGGTGCCGGCCGAGACCACCGATGCCCGTGTCCCCACCACCAGATTCGGTCCCGACGCCCGGGCCACGGGCACCTCCTCCAGCAGGGTCTCCCCGGAGCCCAGGGATTGCAGGATCTGTTTCATCAATTCACCGTCGCGCGTCCACTGATCAGAGACAACAAGCCCTGCCATTCATCTTCGGTCTCGACGTAGACCGATTGCGGTACCCTCCTGAGTCCCTCCTTCCACCGCGCCAGGTCTTCGCTATCGATTGCCGAAATGGCCTCCAGGGCCTCCCGGGGCCTGTCGAAGGGGACTCCGATCCCGATACCGAACTCCATCACGTCGGGCTCATCCCCCCCACCCCTGGACACCATCAGCGGCTTCTGGAAGCAACAGCTTTCGTAGAAGCGATTGGCTCTCGCCCAGGCCTTGTTGTCCAGGTGGTCAGCCCTGACAGGGGCGGCGGCGCAGACCATGTCCACCTGCCCATACAAGTCGGGGAGTTCCTCCGGCCAGCGATAGGGTCCCCCAAAAGTGACGCCCGGAGCCTCCGCCATCTCCTCCCTCGAGGGCGCTCCTTCTCCCAGATGCCCCCTGACCAGAACCCGCCGGTGTGCGGGATCGGCTGCGGCCCATGAGGAAAGCACCTTCCAGGTGAACGGACATCTCAGGACCCCGAAGTACCCGATGGTGAGGACCCCCGGCGGCACAGCGGGGGACCGGCCCGACCGGACCTCCTGGATCTGCGACTGCATGGCTGTCCAGGTGGCATGATCGATCTTGTTCTCGAGCAACAGCACCCGTCGGGGAGTGATCCCCCGCAGGCGCTGGTAGTAGTCCTCCACGAATCTGGCCGAGGTCACCACCAACCCATCCGCGGCACGCACCACCGCCGAGTCCAGAACCTGGATTGCCCGGGCTGCCATCCCACTGGAGACGAGGACTTCCCGAATGTCGCCGATCTCCACGATCACCCGGGGCTTCCATGCACTGAGGCGTGCCAGTAGTCCCAGGTCCGTACCGAACGCATAGATCACGTCGAAGGGTCCTCCCGCCCGGATCAGCCTACGGACCGCCGTGTAGGCCCGGGCCCGCCCGAAGTAGCCGCCATGGGGAATCTCCCCAAGCGGTTCGACCTCTACAGGCCCGGGGGAACCGGGGAAATAGTCCCTCGCGAAACCGGCAGCCGTGACATCAAGTCCCGCCGCCTTCAACTGCCGCAGTCGCTTCTGAAGCCGGGGTTGTTGAGCCACCGGCATCAGCGCCAACACCTTCACTGCACCACCCCCCAGGCGTCGGCTTCGGTCTCCAGGGTGTACTCCTCCCGGGTAGCCCCCCGACTCTCGCGCAACACCCCCAGGCCCACCCCCAGAGCCAGCCACCAGGGTACGCCGACGTGCATATTCCCCAGAAGCACGTTCGGCTCGAACAGCCCACAGGCCAGACCTGTGAGTACCACGGCAACCGCAAGGATCCCGTCATTCCGCAAAGGGTCCCCCTCCCTGGCCTTCAAGCGGATCACCCGCCCCACTGAAATGATCCAGATCAGGACTGCAGCCGTGAAGACAAGCGGGAAGCCGATGCCCAGTTCCGCTGCCGACTTCAGCCAGAAGTTGTGGATATCGTACTCCTCTCCCGTCTCTCGACCGACCTCTCCCCGACCCGCCCTCAGTCCGTGGCCAAGGATGGGCCTCTCGGCGGTCATCTGCATCGCCACAACCGCTTGTTGGAGGCGCCCGGCCGAGAAGGCATCCAGCGAGGCCGCGCTCAGTTCCTGACCCACCAGTCGGGTGAGTCGCAACTGCTGCGCCGCGTCTTCCCCTGTCCCCACCGTCCAGGCCAGAAGTCCTACGGCAGCCGTGATTGGAATGACGGGAAGGACACGCAAGAGCCAGAGGACGGAAACCGTTGCCACCAGTGCGGCAACCAGGCCGGAGCGACCCCCGGCGGCGTACTGGCTACCTACGATCAGCGCGAAGCCCAATCCCCCCAGAACGGTGGTGCCCCTTCCTCGCAGCAATCGCTGTCTCGCCATCCACAGAACCGGCAGAGGTACGGCATAGGCAAGGGAGGTGGCCCAACCAGTGCGCGATGCTCCAAAGCCTCCGGCCCAGAGGGGAAGCGCGGTGTCCGCGATGGGATTGAGCCATCCGGGGATCCCCGTCTGCCAATTGATCACGGTGAGAATCACGAAGGGGAGGGTGACAGCAAAACCGACGGCGAGCAGTCGGGAGAATCGTTGACCCGATCGGATAAGGTTGTACCCCAGCCATGCGATGCCGAAGCCGAGGAACAACATCAGGATCCATCGCAGTTGGTCCACGGGAGCAGCCTGGACAACACCCGATACCGAGAGAGCAGTGAGCACGAGAAGTCCCACCGGCCCCAACATCCCGCCTGGAACCCGGAAGCGATTCCTTCCGATCAAGGGAATGGTCAGTGCTGCGACCCCCACCAACAGGAGGAGTACCTTGAACGCAGCGATCCAGGACGCAGGAAGCATCGGAGCCCAATAGACTGGCTGCAGGCCCAGATAGAAGCCCAGTACCAGCGCTCCAGCGCCCATACGACGGGACGAATCACCCACCTTGGTGCCACTCCCGGAGCAGGTGCCTGAGGACCGCCCAGTTGAGGATCATGACCACGGCGCGCAAGATCCCCATGAA
Organism: uncultured Gemmatimonadaceae bacterium; assembly: GCA_964420725.1. Taxonomy (GTDB): domain Bacteria; phylum Gemmatimonadota; class Gemmatimonadetes; order Longimicrobiales; family Gaopeijiaceae; genus CAYQVI01. The sequence goes on from CAYQVI010000027.1 coordinate 9,808, forward strand.
CGCGACCGCGAACACCACAGACTTTCCCATTACCGCCGAGACGCTGATGGCGACCACGGTGACCAGAAGCCCCATTCCGTCCATCAGCAACTTGACCCGCTGTCGGGAAATGAGGTTGTAGGTCTTCTCCAGAGGAGAGAAGATGAGGTTCGCCATGAACATGGGCAGCAGCCCAAGCGCCATGAGGCCGGCCACCGCCCATTCGGCGCCAAAGACAGGCCCGAAGCCCAACAGGAAGGCCGGGACCGCCAGAAGTGTCAGCCCCAGGGCGATGCCCACCAGCCGGAGGGTGGTCGCCTGGAAGAGAGCAAGCACCCCAGAGGCCCGGGAGCGCAGGGCAAGGGATGCCTGACCGAGGTACGCTTGGCCGAGCGACGTTCCCAGCACAGAGAGAGGGCTCACGAGCACTCGATTCGCCAGGGCGAACAGCCCTCCGGCTGCCAGTCCGTAGTGATGAACCACGAGGAGCGGCATGATCTGCGTTCCACTCGCTTGAACCAGGGCTGCCGGAGCCCCGTAGATGCCGTACTGGCGGTGCCGGCGGGCCAGGGACAGCAACCTCAGATCCCCTCCCCCACGGATGAGTCCCTTCCCTCCAAGACTCCTCCGGAGCAGACCGATCCCGCTCAGCCTGTCTGCCAGCCTCCCCAGGATCAGCCCCAGCGGCCCTGGGTGGAGCAGGGGCAGACCAAGCTGGATTCCCACCTGCCACAGACTCTTGAAGAGGTTCGTCCGGCCAAGGAGGCTGTAGCCCTGGGCTCGGACGGCCAGTCCTCCATGAGCTGCATAGACCCCCGCCCCAGCCATCCCCACCGGAAGCAGCCACATCTCGCCGGGGACATCGAGCGGGGTGGTAGTGGCGAGGGCCATGAGCACGCCCAGTACGATGCCGGACATGAGAAGCGCCACCCGGACCGAGAGCCGGAACAGGCCGTCAGCCTCGTTCTCGTCGGCAACCGCAGGAATGGCGTCCTCATACCGCAGTGTAGCGACGATGGCCAGGATGGACAGGAACGCTGAGAAGACGGCCAGAACCCCCATGTCTTCAGGGGTGTACAAACGGGTGAGAATCGGCGAGACGAGGACAAGTAGTCCCTGCCCGAAGGCCGTACCCTGGATGATGGGAAGGGCGTGCCGGAGGATCCCCCGGCGACCCGGTATCCCCTCGCTCCCCTCCCCCCCGCCGACTCCGGCCCCGACCTCCTCTTCCGTTTCTGGGATCACCTGAAGGAGCCGAAGAGGTTCGCGGGACCGCTTGACGACATCCCCGCCATCACCCCCGCCGCCAGCCCCTCCACCACCCGTTCCCCCGCTCTCCCGTCCCACCCCGGCACCCCGGTCCCAGGCTCCCTCCGCCGCCCCGGGGCCTGCCGCAGCGCCTGCATGATCCCCTCCGAGGTCACGGGCCACTCCACCAGCCGATTGGTGCCGTGGGTCACCGTCACCGGCCGTTCCGTCTGCTCCCGGAGGGTGATGCACGGCACCCCCAGGGCTGTGGTCTCCTCCTGGAGCCCTCCGGAGTCTGTGAGCACCACTGCGGCGTCCGCCATGGCACCGATCATCTCCCGGTACCCGAAGGGCTCCACCACCCTCAGGCGGGAGAGGAGTCCCCCGAGCCCGAACGCCTCCACCCGCTGCCGGGTCCGGGGGTGCATGGGGAAGACCACCGGCATCTCCCCGGCCACCCTTCCCAGCCCCGTCAGGACCTCCTGGAGGGCCTCCTTCCGATCCACGTTGGAGGGGCGGTGGAGGGTCACCACGGCGTACCCACCGGAGGGTACGTGCAACCGCCCCGGCATTCCCAGGGCCCGGGCCGCAGGGAGCTGGTCCAGCAGGGTATCGATCATCACGTTCCCCACGAAGCGGATCCGTTCCGGGGAGATCCCCTCCGCCCTGAGATTCGGCTCGGCATCCTCGGAGGGGGTCAGGCAGAGGTCTGCCAGGCGGTCCGTGAGCACCCGGTTCACCTCCTCGGGCATCCGCCAGTCGTGGCTCCGGAGCCCGGCCTCCACATGGGCCACCCGGCAGTCCAGCTCCTCCCGGAGCTTGGAGGTCACCAGGGCGCAGGCGATGGTGGAGTTCACGTCGCCCACCACCACCACCCAGTCCGGGCGCACCTCCTTCAGCACCGGCTCGAAGGCCTCCATGCAACGGGCGGTCTGGACGGCGTGGCTGGCCGATCCCACCCCAAGGTGGTGGTGCGGCTCCGGCAGTCCGAGCTCCCGGAAGAAGGTGTCCGACATCCGCACGTCATAGTGCTGCCCGGTGTGCACCAGGATCCCCTCATGTCCTTCCTTCTCCAGCCCCCGGAGGATGGGGGCCACCTTCATGAAGTTGGGTCGGGCGCCGGCCACCACCAGCGCCCTGAGCGTCTTCCCCGATGCCATCAGTCCGCCCCCAGCGCCTGGCCGGAGCGCTCCGTTTCCATTCCCCGGGACACTCCGTCTCCCCTGTACGGCACCTGGTGGCGAAGATCCTGGAGACGGCAGCGCCGAACCAACCGGTCCAGCTCCCTCCCCACGAAGACCGGGTCCAACTCCTCCAGACGTTCCTCCAGCGCCAGGATCTCCTTGATGATGGGCCCGGGAGTCAGGCCGGCACTGGAGTTCCCCACCACCCGCACCCGCTCCACCCGGGTCTCGAAGGTCTCTTCCCCCTCCCCCACCAGCTCCTCGTGCATCTTCTCCCCGGGGCGCATTCCGGTGATGGCGATGTGGGCATCCACTCCTTCCCGGAGCCCGGCCAGGCGGATGAGGTTCTTCGCCAGATCCATGATCTTCACCGGCTCCCCCATCTCCAGCATGGCGATCCTCCCACGCGCCTCCTCCAGCGTGGACGCCTGCAGGACCAACTGCACCGCCTCCGGGATGGTCATGAAGTAGCGGCTCACATCCTCGTGGGTGACGGTGAGGCGCCGGGTGGTTTCCAACTGCTTCCGGAAGAGGGGGATCACACTCCCCTGACTTCCCAGGACGTTCCCGAAGCGCACGGCCGTGAACCAGGTCCGGGGGAATCGATCCCGGGCTCCCAGGAGGGTGAGTTCCGCCAGCCTCTTGGTGGACCCCATGATGCTGGACGGGCGGACCGCCTTGTCGGTGGAGATGAGGACGAACCGTTCCACGCCGATGCGCCCCGAGAGTTCGGCCACCCTCCACGTCCCCACCACATTGTTCCGCACCGCCTCCAGGGGGTTGCACTCCATGAGGGGCACGTGCTTGTAGGCCGCGGCATGGAAGACCCGCTCCGGACGCTGCCGGAGGAAGACCCTCTCCAGGCTGGCCTGGTCCAGGATGTCTCCCACCACGGGAACCAGCTCCAGTGCGGGGTGCCGCTCCCTCAGCTCCAGTTCGACGAAGTAGAGGGGGCTTTCGGCCTGGTCCAGCAGGATGAGTCGCCTGGGCCGGTGCAGCGCCACCTGTCGGGCCAGCTCGGAGCCGATGGAGCCTGCGGCGCCCGTGATGAGCACCACCTTCCCCTCCAGGTCCCGGGCCAGCTCGGGAAGCTCCAGATGGACCGGCTCCCGCCCCAGGAGGTCCTCGATCCTCACATCCCGTAGATGGTTCACTCCGGATTCCCCGCTGAGCACCTCCGACATGGCAGGGAGGACCCGCACCGGGAGGTTGGCCTCCTGCGCCCGATGCACGATTTCCCGGAGCACCTGGGTGGACGCCGAGGGGATGGCCACGATGATGGCCCTGGCCCGTCGGTTCTCGGCGATCCGGGCCAGCTCCTCCACCGATCCCAGGACCCGGATCCCCTCGATGGCCGTACCCTGCTTCAGCCGGTCGTCGTCCACGAACCCCACCGGCGCATATCCTGTCCCACCCGCCATCATCTCACGGACCAGCCGCCCCCCGGCCACCCCTGCACCCACCACCAGGGCGGGGACGTCATTGGAGGCTCCCCCATCCCGACGGGTCCGCCTCTCCCGCTCCAGCCGGTAGAGGACCCACATACCAGCCTTCAGGTTGGCGGAGAGCACCAGCTCCATGAGGATGACCGACCGGGGCACCGAAGGATCGAAACCCATGAACAGGAGCAGGGCCCAGAAGACGGCGCTGGCTGCCAGCGTGCTGAGGCCCAGCCGTACCGCGTCCCGGACCCCAGCGAACCGCCAACGGCTGGTAGTCACCTGGAACGCCGCCTCCCCCAGGGCCCGGATCACCAGGAGGAGGGGGAGCGCCACGAGGAAGGTGCGGAGGTGATCCCCGGGGATCTGGAATTCAAAACGGAGCAGGTAGGCGGAGAAGAACGCCAGGGCCGTCGCCAGCGCATACGACCCCAAGGCCACTGTGCGACGGTGGGCCGACAGTGTCCGATACAGGGTCGGCCTGGGTCGATCGGGACGGTCCAACAAGGAAGGGTCCTCTGGGAGCAGGAATACCCGCGACTCACGACGGTCCCAGGTACCATGGGAACTGGAGCGTCGGAATGCAACGTTTCGTTCCTGCCCAAGAGGCAACGGTCGTGCCTCGATTCCGCCTCGACCCACCGTCCTTCGAGGATCCTTTGTGCCACAAGGCGGCGGAACTCCATCCTGCCCAGCATCTTGCGTCCTGCCTTACCCCATCTTCGTCCCAGCTTTACACGCCGGGTGTCAGGAGTAGTCGCTCCTCCTCCTACATGGAACGTTTCGGGGCACTTTTCCCCGTACGCAGAAAAAGGGGCCGGTCCACTGGATCCGCGGACCGGCCCCCACCCTCCTCCCTCCGGGCTACAGGAGGTCCCCGGAGTGGCGTCCGTCACACCACAGGGAGAGCCCTCAGACCACGGCTGCCGTCCTGTGTGCCACCCCGGACATCCCCTTCACGATCCAGCGCTCCACGCGCCCATCGGGAGAGGGGAGGCCGGCGGTGGCGTTCCGGGCATCCACCACGATCCGGGACCGCTCCATCACCCGGCGCAGATCAAAGGAGGAGTGATCGGTGACGATGAGCACCGCGTCCGACTCCTCCAGGAGCTCGTCCGTCAAATCCACCGACGACCAGGAGTGGTCTTCGTGGGCCACCCTGGGGATGAAGGGGTCATGGTAGACCACCTCGGCCCCATCCGCCTCGAGGAGCGTCAGGATATCCAGCGCAGGCGACTCCCGGACATCATCGATGTCCTTCTTGTAGGCAACCCCCAGCACCAGGATGCGGGAGCCATTCACCGACTTCCTGTGGGCATTCAGCGCCTGCCGGACCTTCCCCACCACGAAGCTGGGCATCTCCGCGTTGATCTCGGAGGCCAGTTCGATGAACCGGGTGCGATAGTCCAGGGTCCTCATCTTCCAGGACAGATAGTGGGGATCCACCGGGATACAGTGTCCGCCCAGACCCGGGCCCGGAGTGAACTTCATGAACCCGAAGGGCTTGGTGGCTGCCGCCTCGATCACCTCCCAGACGTCCACCCCCAGACGTTCCGCGATGAGCGCCGTCTCGTTCACAAGGGCGATGTTCACCGCCCGGAAGGTGTTCTCCAGGATCTTGGTCAGCTCCGCCGCCTCAGCCGACGAAACCGCCACCACCGTATCGATGAACCGCTCGTAGAAGGCCTGCCCTGCTGCGGTGCACCGGGGCGAAACACCCCCCAGGACCTTCGGGGTGTTCTTGGTCTGCCAGACCTCGTTCCCGGGGTCCACCCGCTCGGGGGAGAAACAGAGGTAGAAGTCCTCTCCGGCCTTGAGTCCCCTGGCCTCCAGGGCGGGCTGCATCACATCCCGGGTGGTCCCGGGGTAGGTGGTGGACTCAAGCACCACCAGCTGCCCGGGACGAAGAGCCGCGGCCACGGCCTCGGTGGCCGCAATGATGTAGGACACGTCCGGGTCGCGGGTCTTGGACAGAGGCGTCGGCACGCACACCGAGATCACGTCGCACTCCGCCAGGCGGGACATGTCGGTGGTGGCCTCGAGAAGCCCCTGGTCCCTGTACTCCCGGACCGAGGCCGTGGGCACGTCCTGGATGTGGCTCCGGCCCGCGTTGATCCCCTCCACCACGGCGGGATTCACGTCGAACCCGACGACCCTGACCCCCTCCCGGGCCATCTCCACGCAGAGAGGAAGTCCCACATAGCCCAGCCCGATCACACCGGCGGTCAGGGGTTCGGAGCGAAAGCGTGTTGTCAGTTCCTCGGTCATGAGGCCCCCGTGGAGGTCACTTGAAGGCTGCACCGGACCCACAATCCGTGGGAACGACGCTGCAATGGAATTCCCCTGTCCAGTCTGTGCCGGCGCCCCACTGGAGCCCGGTCCGGCATCCCCGGATGCGATCCGTCACTCCAGGGGAGGAAGATGCACACAGGACCCCGGGCATATTGCACACCCCGTGCCGGGCAGTGCCGGACCCGGGTCAAGCATCCCCCCGGAGCGCCTCCCCGCACGCCGCCACCAGCCCCTCCAGGGTGTGGGGATCGGCCACGGCATGCACCTCCATGCCACACTCCCGGGCGGCGGCAGCGGTGGAGGGTCCGATGGCCGCCACCCGGACTCCGCCTCCTGTCCCCTCCAGCACCTCTGCAACCCGCCGGGCAACCGAGGCCGCGGTGAGGGCCACCACATCCACCTCGCCAGCCACCACCCCCCTTCGAAGCCGCTCCATCCCCTTCCCATCCGGGACGTTCCGATAGGCCTCCACCACCACCACCTCCGCCCCCAGCCCTGCCAGTCCCTCAGGAAGAAGATCGGGGGCATCGGCGGCCCGGGGAAGGAGGACCCGCTTCCCCTCCACCCCTCCAGCCGCCTCCAGCGCCTCCAGGATCCCCTCCGCCAGGTGCCGCTCCGCCACCAGGTCCACCCGCCATCCCCCCTCCTCCACCACCTCACGGGTACCGGGGCCCACCACGCAGACCCGTGGAGCTCCGGCCACGGGGACCACCCCGACGGCAGCAGCGGCCGAGAGTAGCGCCCGGGCCGCATTCCCGGAGGCCAGCACCAACCAGTCGAAGGACGTGAGACGGAGGACCGCCCCCCGGAGGGGGGCTTCGTCCTCCGGACCCAGGATCCGCATGCACGGCGTGGACAGGACCCTGGCGCCTGCTCCTTCCAGGAGGAGGGCCAGGCGCCGGTCCGGACCTGCCTCCCGGGTGTCCGCTACCACACGCCCCCTCAACGGCAGAAGGGCCCCCGCGACATCATCGCGAGGGCCCTTCCCACCTTCCCGTGCCAGATTGGTCACCGACGGGGCCAGCTCGCCCCGTCAGACCGAGACCGGCTTCAGCGCCGGGGCCTTCTTGATCTTTCCGGCGGAGATGCATGACGTGCAGACCTTGACCCTCACCCGGTCGCCGGACGCGTCTACGATCTTCACAGACTGCAGGTTGGGCAGCCACCGGCGGCGGGTCTTGTTGTTGGCGTGGCTAACCTTGTTCCCGTAACCGGGACCCTTGCCACACACTGTGCACACACGAGCCATATCTAGAATCCTTCCAGTCCAGTGATTTCAACCCGGGCGGACATCATCTGACGCCCACGGCAGGTCACGCCCCGTCGCCATCCCCGGACGGCGCCCTCAACACGATCTCCTCGGCTTCGAAGAAGGAGGTGGCAAACTCTGCCTCTGCCCTCTGACCCCCGGTGATGATCCCGTTGGCCTCCCAGTCCGCCAGGACGCTGTCCCCCATCATGTGGACGGAACCGGTCACGGTGGCCATGGCGCCGGTCTGGAGAGCACCTGCCTCTCCAGCCACCGCCGGAAGCAGTCGGATCAGGTAGTAGCTGTCCGCCGGGGTCTCCACCCAGAACGCAGCCTCACCCACCCGGCTCACCACCTGTGCGTCGGAGAGCCGCACCCGCTGACCCGCGAAGGCCTCAGGGGTCCCCACCAACTCGGCCAGGGTCACGGGCTGGGCGGACGCACCGGACCCCTCCGGGTTGTCTGCCTCCTCGGCCTGCACCACCTCTACGTCAAAGACCTTGGAGGCCTGATTGAGGTAGAACATGAATCCACCGATGACCAGAAAACTGGCCAACATCAGCGGGAGCGTCAGCTTGCTGCTCTCATTCCGGGCAACGGCCATGAGGGAGCTATCCTCCGGGGGTGAAGAGTCGGTTAGCGGTCGACCAGCTCGATGAGCGCCATGTCGGCGGCGTCGCCCTGCCGGTTCCCCAGCTTCAGGATCCGCGTGTATCCCCCGGGGCGGGTTTCATACCGGGGTCCCAGTTCGTCGAACAACTTCCCCAGCACGGCGCGGTCCCCGATCTTCCGGGCCACAAGGCGGCGGGCATGGAGATCACCCCGCTTGGCCAGTGTGATGAGGCGCTCCGCAAAGGGCCTGAGCTCCTTCGCCTTGGCCGTCGTGGTGGTGATGCGGCCATGCTGGAACAGCGATGTCGCCATGTTCCGCAGCGTCGCCTTCCGGTGGGAGGCGGTGCGGGAGAGCTTACGACCGGTCTTGCGGTGACGCATGAGTGGTACTTCCTGGCCTGTCTTTCGTCAATGCCTGGGGGGGGATCCGGTCACGCGTCTCCGCCGCTGGACTCCACCGCGGCTTCCGCCCCGGCCTCATCCTCGACGAAGTACAGGCGCCCGTCGTCCTCCCGGAGCTTCATGCCGAACCGAAGCGAATGCTCGAGGAGGAACTCCTCGATCTCCTTCAGCGACTTCTTTCCGAAATTCTCGATCCGGAGCATCTCCTCCTCGGTCTTCTGCACGAGCTGACCCAGGGTGGCGATGTTCTCCTTCTGGAGAGAGTTCCGAGACCGTACGCTCAACTCGGCCAGATCCTCGATGGACCGTGCGAAGAGCTCCTGCAACTTCTCCGGAACGGCGTGCGCCCCGGCGGGAGCCTGGCGGGGCATACCGCCTGCCCCGAAGAACTTCAGGTAGTCCAGATGCCGGCGCACCAACTCGGCGGCGTAGGCCACGGCAGACTCTGGCGTCACGGACCCGTCGGTCTCCACCGTCAGGGTAAGTCGGTCGAAGTCGGTCCGCTGACCGACCCGGGTCTCCTCCACCGTGAAGTTCGCCCGACGGACGGGATTGTACACGGCGTCGATCCGAACCAGATCCACCGGGGACCCCCGGGGAACCACATGCTGGTCGGCCAGAACAAAGCCCCGGCCCTTGTTCACATGCAGCTCGATGTTGAGTTCCCGGTCCTCCTGCAGCGTGAGCAGGTGGTGGGAGGTATCCAGCACCCGGACGGACGCAGGCGCCTTGATGTGCCCGGCGGTCACCGCTCCGGCAGACTTCACCTGGACGGTGAGCGTGGCCTCTTCGATGTCCTCGTCGAGAACCAGCACCAGCGACTTGAAGTTCGCGATGACCTGATGGACATCTTCAACCACTCCCTGGATGGTCTGGTGCTCATGCACCACCCCATCGATCCGGAAGGCCCACACTGCGGCACCCCGGAGGGAGGAGAGGAGAACCCGGCGCACCGAGTTTCCAAGCGTATGTCCGAATCCGCGCTCAAGCGGCTGGATGGAGAACTTGGCCACACGGTCCCCTGCCGCACGCTCCAGCGTCTCCACGCGCTCCGGAAGCACGAGTCCTGCGAGATCGATCTCCACCATATCCTCCGTCCCCCGAGGGGGTCACTGACGTCGAAGGGCCTTCGGGGTCCCGCCGTCGGGAACTACTTGGAGTAGAGCTCGACGATGAGCTGTTCCTGGATCGGATGCTTCACATCCTGGCGCGTCGGACCACGAACCACACGGCCCACGCGGCTCTTTTCGTCCAGCACGAGCCAGTCGGCCAGGGGCGGACGGGTCCGGGCCTCGAGGGAGGCCTGCACCGGCAGGATGTCCTTCGAGGCCGGACGCACCGCGATGTCGTCCCCCGCCTGCACATGGTAGCTGGGCACGTCCACCATCCGACCGTTCACGGTCACATGCCGATGCCGCACCAGCTGCCGCGCCTGGGCCCGACTGGACGCAAAGCCCATCCGGAACACCACGTTGTCCAGCCTGGTCTCAAGGGCGATGAGCAGGTTCTCGCCTGTCACACCTTCGACATGGGCGGCCCGCTCGAACAGCGAACGGAACTGCCTCTCCTGGAGCCCGTACATCCGCTTCACCTTCTGCTTCTCGCGGAGCTGGGTGGCATAGTCGGACTGCTTCCGACGCCGCGCCTGAGCCGGTCCATGCTGTCCGGGAGGAAAGTTCCGGCGATCCACCGGACACTTCTCCGTGTAGCACTTTGCGCCCTTCAGGAACAGCTTCTGACCTTCACGCCGGCAGAGTTTGCAGACCGGCCCGGTATAGCGTGACATATCTTTCTGAACCCCTCTGCCTCAGACCCGACGCTTCTTGGGAGGCCGGCAGCCGTTGTGCGGAAGCGGCGTGACATCTTCGATGGCCTTGACCTGCAGACCGGCGGTGTAGAGCGCCTGGATGGCGGACTCGCGACCGGAGCCGGGCCCCTGAACACGGACAAAGACGCGACGGACGCCCATGGCGAAGGCGTCACGCCCGGCCTGCTCCGCAGCGACGGTGGCGGCGAAGGGGGTGGACTTCTTCGACCCTTTGAACCCCGCCTTCCCGGCGCTGGACCAGACCACCACGTTTCCATGGCTGTCGGCGATGGAGATGATCGTGTTGTTGAAGGTCGCCTGGATGTGCGCGACCCCGTCCGCCTCGACCACCTTCTTGGACCGCTTCGTGCCGCGGGATGCTGAACTCGGCTTGGCCACTACGATTCCATCCTTGTGCTGATTTCGTCGGACCGGGGAGATCCCGGTGGTCCCGGATTACTTCTTCCCGGGCCGCTTCTTCCCTGCGATGGCCCGGCGCACACCCTTGTGCGTCCGCGCGTTCGTGTGGGTCCGCTGACCCCGGACCGGAAGACCGCGGCGGTGCCGCAGTCCACGGTAGCAGCCGATGTCCATGAGCCGCTTGATGTTCATCGAGATCTCGGAGCGCAGGGCACCCTCGACCTTGAAGTTGGACTCGATCTCCCGACGGAGGCGGCTCACATCCTCATCGGTGAGGGCGTGCGTCCGCGTCGTCAAGTCGATTCCGGTGGCCTCGAGGATCCGCTTGGCGCGGACCCGCCCGATCCCATAGATGTAGGTCAGGGAGACTTCGATGCGCTTGTTGCGGGGGAGATCGACTCCCGAGATGCGTGCCATGATCTATCCAATCCTCTCGAACCGCGTGGGCGAGCTCATCCCTGCCGCTGCTTGTGGCGGGGATTCCGCTTGCAGATGATCCGAACGACTCCGTCGCGACGCACCACCTTGCAGTGCTCACAGATCGGCTTGACGCTGCTTCGTACCTTCATGGCTTTCCACCCGGTTCGTTCGTTGCAGAGCTAGGGAGTATAACGTCGCCGGCAAGTTCCCTCAAGGAGTGTTGGCCGGCTTCCTCGCTTCGGTCAGCACCTGCGGTCCGGTGGCGGTGATGGCCACCGTGTGCTCGAAGTGGGCGGAGCGGGCTCCGTCCGCAATGACCACGGTCCAACGGTCGGACAGGGTCCGTATCCTGGGCGTGCCCGCCGAGATCATGGGCTCGATGGCCAGCACCATCCCCTCCCTGAGCGCCGGGCCCTGCCCGGGGCGGCCCAGGTTCGGAACCTGGGGTGCCTCGTGGACCTCCCGGCCGATGCCATGTCCCACCAGGTCACGGATGATGGCGAACCCCGAGCCCCGGACCACCGCCTCCACTGCGGCGCCGATGTCGCCGATGTGCCCTCCCACCAGGGAGGCCTCCACTGCGGCGTCCAGCGCCCTCTCCGTCACCTCCAGCAATCGCCGGGACACGGCGTCCACCTCTCCCACGGGGAAGGTCCAGGCGGAATCGGAACACCATCCGTCCAGCTTGACCCCTGTGTCCAGCGAGAGGATGTCCCCTTCCTGGAGGATCCGATCGAGGGACGGGATCCCGTGCACCACCTCCTCATTCACGGAGATGCACATGGAGCCCGGAAAGCCGTAGAGCCCCTTGAAGGCCGGCACCGCCCCTTCGTGGGAGCGAATGAACTCCTCGGCCATCCGGTCCAGCTGCCCCGTGCTCATCCCAGGCTGGATCTCGGGCGCCAGCGTCTCATAGAGACGCCCGATGATGGCGCCACTCCGAGCCATCGCCTCAATCTCCCCGGCCTTCTTCAGGATGATGGGACCAGCCATCGGTCAAACCCCGTCCGGGAGGGGACCGGAGGCCGCCTGGATCACATCGTTCTCCACATCGGCCATGGGACGGTCCCCGTCCACCCGGATCACGGCCGCCTCGTGCTCCTGATAGAAGCGGATGAGGGGCTCGGTCTGCTCCCGGTACACCTCCAACCGTCGGCGCACCGTCTCTTCATGGTCGTCGCGACGATGCTCCAGATCCTCTCCGGAGTGGTCGCACTTCCCGGGGACCTTCGGCGGATCGTAGTGCACGTTGTACACGTGACCCGACGGGCTGACCCTCCGACCGCTTACCCGACGGATCAGAACCTCGTCCGGAGCCTCGAGCACCACCACCCGATCCACCCGGCGACCCACCGCCGGGAGGACCTGGTCCAGGGCCTCGGCTTGCGCGGCCGTGCGGGGGAACCCGTCGAAGACGATTCCCTGATCGGCCGGATGGAGGGAAACCTTCTCCTTCACCATCTCCAGGATCAGGTCGTCGGGGACCAGCTCGCCTGCATCCATGTACGCCTTGGCCCGCAGGCCCAGGGGCGTCCCCTCTCTGCAGGCCTCCCGGAGGATGTCCCCCGTGGAGATCCGGGACCAGTCCAGAGCTTCCGTCAGGCGAACCCCCTGGGTCCCCTTCCCGACCCCCGGGGGGCCCAGCAGGATCACGACCATGACCAATGCCTCACATGTACCGCTGACGACCGCGCATCTTCACGCGGCCCTTCTTCATGAACCCGTCGTAGTGACGGAGCAGGAGATGCTGCTGAGCCTGCTGGACCGTGTCCAGCGCAACACCTACCACGATGAGCAGCCCGGTACCGCCGAAGAAGAACGTCTGGATGTTGAAGATGTCGAAGATCCAGAACGGCAGCAGGGCGATAAGGGCAAGATAGATGGAGCCCGGCAGGGTGACCCTGGTGAGGACCCGATCAATGTACTCGGCCGTCCGCGTCCCAGGCTTCACACCGGGGATGAACCCCCCCTGCTTCTTCAGATTCTCCGCCAGATCCACCGGATTGAAGATGATGGCGGTGTAGAAGTAGGTGAAGAAGAGGATCAGAAGCCCGTAGGAGGCATAGTAGAGCCATCCCGGCTGGAACAGTTCCGCCAGCTCCTGCAGGAACGGCGACGTGCTGAAGGCGGCCAGCGTTCCGGGAACGATGATGAAGGACTGGGCAAAGATGATGGGCATCACCCCTGCGGAGTTCACACGGAGGGGGATGAAGCTCTTCTGCCCCTCTCTGATGCGCCCCTGCCCCACCACCTTCCGGGGAATCTGCACAGGGATCTTCCGGGCGGCCATGGTCATCGCGGTGACACCGGCGGTGACCCCGACGATGACCGACAGCAGCGCCACCAGGGCCACGATGCCGATCTCCCCAACCATCAGCGACTCCCAGGTCCGCGCAACCGCGGTGGGGAAGCCCTGGATGATGGAGAAGAAGATCAGGAGCGACATCCCGTTCCCGATTCCGCGATCGGTGATCTGCTCACCCAACCACATCACGAAGATGGCACCCACGGTGAGGGCGGTGACCGTCGTGAAGGTGAAGAGCGCTCCGGGGGTGATGACGGCGTCCGGGAAGCTCTTCAGGAAGGTGGCATAGCCGTAGGCCTGCACCAGCGCCAGGACCACGGTGGTATAGCGAGTCCACTGGGTGAGCTTCTTCCGACCGTCCTCCCCCTCCTTCTGCAGCTTCTCCACGGTCGGGAAGACCGCAGCCAGAAGCTGGAACATGATGGAGGCGGAGATATACGGCATGATCCCCAGGGCGAAGATCGTCGCCCTGGCGAGTCCGCCGCCCGTGAACATGTCGTAGACCCCGAACAGAGTCCCCTGGAGCTGCCCGAACTGCGCCCGCAGGGCCACGGAATCGAGCCCTGGGACCGTGATGTGCGCCCCGATCCTGTAGATCAACAGGATGAAGAGCGTGAAGAGGATCTTCTCCTTCAGCTCCGG
>CAYQVI010000028.1:0-23756 GCA_964420725.1 uncultured Gemmatimonadaceae bacterium
TGAAGCTCCACGCCCCCACGCTCCCCACCTGGGGACCCGGGTAGATGTGGTCGATCACCGGGTAGACCCGGGTGGTGTCCAGGTTCGGAGGGAGGTAGAGCAGCCCGTGGATATCGGTGATCCCGTCCCGGGCCTTCACCGTGAACTCCTGCACCGGTGCCCAGCCGATGGCCTCCATGGCCGTCATGTCCTGCTGCTCCAGATCCCGGAGGGGCTGGTTGTCCCGGGTCCGGCGGAGGCGTGACGTGGCAGGGGTGGCCACGGTGGAGGTGACCTCCACGTAGAACTGTCCGTCGGGGCTGAAGGTGATGTCGTGATCCGCCGCCTCGGTGGACATCCGGGTGAGGCCGCTTCCGTCGTACCCCACCCGGTAGAGCTGTGCGTAGTAGGGGTTGACTCCCTCCTCCCGACCCCGGGCGGTGAACCAGATCTGCCGGTTCGCCTCATCCACCCACCGCACCGCTCCCACCGCCCACGGCCCCTGGGTGATGCGGTTCTTCACCTCGCCGTTCCGGTCCAGCCGCCAGAGATGGGCCCAACCGTCCCGCTCCGACCACCAGATGACGTCCTGACCGTCCCGGGTCACGTACCAACTGGAGGGGTCCCGGGGGGAGAACTCCACGAAGGTGGCCGCCGAATCCCGGGCCAGCACCTGCACGGCCCCGGTGTTCACATCCACCTCGGCGAGGCGGACGCTCTTCGAAGCCCGGGTGAACCAGCTCACATAGACCTTCTCCCCGTCGGAGGCCCACAGCGAGTCGGCCCCGGACCCCCCCAACTGCAGCTGGTGCGGCACCGGATCCATCTCCACCCGGGTGTTCCCCCGTGAGGCCACGTCGATGATGTGGAAGCTGGGGATGGGGATCACCGAGTCGCCGGGGAGGGCGTAGGGCTGGGAGAAGTGCCGGGGGCGCTGGGGTGTCATGGAGATGTAGTGCATGTGCTCCACGTTCCGCTGGTCCATGCGGGACACCACCAGCCGCCGGGAGTCCGGGGACCAGGTGACCCCCGGGCGCCGGGGTGCGGGGGTCCGCTGGAGCGTGGGGCTGGGGGCCGTGAGGCCGTAAGCGAAGAACTCCTCGCCGTCGGTGGTGAGGCGGATGGTGTCCAGGGGGGTGGCATTCGTGGAATCCCGGGGATCCCGGTACGTGCGGACGTAGAGGTCGTGCTCCTGCACGAAGGCCTCCAGCGTGGAGTCGGGAGACACCACGTAGGCCTGCCGCCCGGGAAGGGTGTCCCCAACCATGCAGTTGTACTGCTGGATGTCGCACTCCCACCGCTTCCTCCGGGCGGTGAACTCGATGCCGGCGCCCCCGTCCGTGAAGCGGAAGGTCTGGAAGGGGATCTTCGTCCCGTCGAAGGCGGTGTCCGAGGCCAGGCTCATGGCGGAGGCCAGTCGGTGACGGTCGAAGGCCGGACCCACCGTGTTCCGCACCGGATCCACCAGCCGGAAGTCGAATCCGGTCCCGGTGTTGGTCCTGTACCAGAAGCGCGGGGTGTCGTCGATCCACTGGGGAGCCACCGGCCCCCCGGTGATCACGTTGTTGGCGTGCCAGGGGAGGAACTGCTCCGCCTGCCGGTAGTCCACCGTGGGGGTGGGGGCGTTGGTCTGTGCCGCCCCGGACGCCGGGAGGAGTCCCCCGGCGAGAAGGGCGGTCAGGAGGAGGGTGCCCCCCACCGCCGATGGGGCAGAGGGTGGGGCGGTGGGCGTGCATGCTCGTGGGGCCATGGGGGCTCCGGGAGGGGGAGGGAGGAAGGGGGTGTGCAGGCCCTCGTGCCAGCGGGCATGCGGGATGAGGACGGGGCAAGCTGCGGATCTCCAGGGGCCCTGGCAAGCGGATATCCTGGAACGGACGGAGCCCCGGGTGCCTGGGCACCCGGGGCTCCTGTCGCCGTCGGTCCATGGGACCCGGCGGCTCCGCCTCCCTCAGCTCATGGGAAGACACCGCCGGGTGGCGTCGTCCTCGATGTTGGGGTTGTCCCGGGCCTCGTTGTCGTCCATGGGGAACATCGACGGGCGCGAGGCAGGGCGCTCCGGATCGCCCAGCTCGGCGAAGACATTGCGGAGTTCACCCAGGCGCCGGAGGTCCACCACCCGGTGCCCCTCCATCCAGAGCTCCGCCAGCCGCTCGTTCAGTAGGTACTGCTTCACCACCTCCGGGTCCGACGAGGCGGGAAGCGGCGAGAGCCCCACCGCGCTCCGGAGGGCGTTCATGATCTCCTGGGCGCCGTCCAGATCCCCGCCCTGCCACGCCACCTCGGCCTCGATGAGGCGCATCTCGTCCGCGTGGAGGAAGGGGATGTCCGCCCCCAGGTCCCGGTACTTCCACTGGCTGTAGTGGGGGGTGACCCCATCCACTCCCAGCGATCCGTCGTAGAAGACGGCCTTCCTGGGATCGGGTTCGTCGGTCCAGGGATCCCGGAGGGACCGGGTCCCGTGGTGATAGGCAGGCCACCACTTCTCCCGGACGCCGGCCGCCCGGTTGTTGTTCGCGGTGATCAGCGATACCACCGCGTTGTTCTGCCGCCCGCTGTTCAGGGAGAACTCCGCCACCTTCGACCAGCCGTTGGGGATCATCCCGGCGTCGGCGGCGGCTCCGGCGTAGTCCCCAAGGTAGAGCCGGACCCTGGCCCGACCGGCGTGGTTCACCAGCGCCCACTCCGGCGTGCCGGCGGCCCCCGCCGTCTGCAGCGCCCGGGTGAAACCCGCCTCCGCCTGCCGGAGGATCTCGGTGCTGGGGACCGCAGGGCCGCTGGCCTCCGCAGGGGCCTCACAGAACATCATCCCCAGGAGCATGTCGGCGGCCGCCTCGGTGGTCTGCACCTGGACCATGAGGGGACTCGTGGCTGCCTCGGCCTCCCCGAGGACCCGGATGAACCGCTCCTGGGCATCCCCGGCGAACCACCGGGCCCTCAGGATCTGCCGGTATTCGGCCTCGGCGTTGTGGTTGGAATAGATGAACCGGCCGTGATCGATATCGTCGTAGCCCGCCCAGGTCCCTGTGTGCTGGAGCTCGTCGCCCAGGAGCCCCTGATAGATCACCACCTGGTCCATGGCGATGTAGAGATCTCCCTCCACCCCGGCGGCCACCGCCTCAAGGGCATTGTCCAGATCCTCGGAGGTGTACCGCTGTGGGTCCGACACCTCCAGGAGGCCGTCACACGACGCGGCCACCGCCACAAGAAGTGCGGCCGCCGCCACCCTGAACCCCGTCGTCGTCTTCGTCATTGATCGGCTCCCCACTCAGAAGGCGGTTCGTACGGAGAACAGGAACTTCCTGGGTTGTGGCATGGCCAGGAAGCCGGAGAAGTTGAACGAACTGCCCCCTGCGAACTGCATGGATGGATCCATGCAGTTGCAGTCGTCCCACCAGTACAGGTTGTAACCGGAGAGGGTGACCGTCGTCCTGCCCAGGCCGAAACGATCTCCGAAGCCGTCCGGGAGCTGGTAGCCCAGGGACAGTTCCTGGAGCCGGATCTGGTCCCGGGAGTCGTAGGCGCTCACCAGGCTGTAGTAGTTGGAGATGGAGTCGGTCACCGGGGTGGGGTTCCCCGCCGAGTCCAGCGTCCGGAGGTACTCGTCCCCCGCCTGCTGCCGGATCCGATAGGGGCGGTCGCTGTTCGAGAAGGTGGCCCCCCACTCTCCCCGGATCTGGGCGTAGATCCGCACCGGCCCCATGGTCACCGAGTTGCCGAACGACCCGGACCAGTTCGGGAGGGGATGGCCCCGATAGACCGTGGTATCGCTCCGGGTGTGCCTCCGGGTCTCGGGGTTCCACGCCACGATCTCCCGATCGAAGATGGCCCCGATGGGGTATCCCTCCCGCTGGCTTCCCAGGATGCCGTTCTGCGCGGCCTCCCCCAGGTCCACCACCTCGTTCTCGGTCCACTCGAAGTTGAGGTTGGTGGTCCAGCGCAGGCGCTCGGTCACCACCGGGGAGGTGTCCAGCGTCACCTCCACCCCGCGGTTGGAGATCTCCCCCACGTTCTGGAGCTGTGCGCTCTGGAAGCCTGCGGATGCCGGAAGCGGCACCTGCAGGAGGGCATCCCGGGTGGTGGCGTCGAAGTACGTCAGGGAGAAGCCCACCCGGTCGTCGAAGAGCCCGGCATCGAAGCCGAACTCGATCTCCGTGGTCTTCTCCGGCTCCAGATCCGGGTTCCCCGGGTTGTCGGGGGTGACGCCGGGGACGTCCCCGAGGACGGCGGTGGCGTCATAGGTCTGGAACTGGTCGAAGGCCCCGGGGGCCTTCCCCGCCTGTCCCATGGCCACCCGGAGCTTCAGGTTCGACACCACGTCCGGGAGCCAGGGGGTGT
Organism: uncultured Gemmatimonadaceae bacterium; assembly: GCA_964420725.1. Lineage (GTDB taxonomy): Bacteria > Gemmatimonadota > Gemmatimonadetes > Longimicrobiales > Gaopeijiaceae > CAYQVI01. Next base: position 4,315 of record CAYQVI010000028.1, read on the forward strand.
CGAAGGAATTCATGTTGTAGGCGGCGTCCACCTTGGGGTAGAGCTGCAGCCCGTAGTTCTCCCCGAAGGAGCTGTTCCCGTCCACCCGGGCTCCTACCGTCACGAAGAGGCGGTCGTTGATCTCGAAGCGGTTCTGGGCAAAGGCCCCGATGTTCACGGTCTCGTTGAACTGCTCGTCCCCGAAGGTGGTGGCCGCTCCGCCCACGGTGGTCACTCCGGGGCCGGCAAACTCCTTCCCGGTGGCCATGGAGGTCTCCGCCGTCTCCCAGAAGCCCTGGGCTCCGAAGGAGAACTGGGAGCCCAGGCGCTCCCCGAGGTTGAAGCTGTACTGTCCCAGGTAGTCTGCGGTGAAGGTCCGGGCGGAGCGGTATCCGATGTTCCGCTCTCCGGCCTCACCGGCATAGACGTAGAAGAAGCCGAAGGGAAGATTCCGCTGCTTCTGGTCGTCCACGTTGTCCAGTCCCAGGTTCACCCGGTGGGAGAAGTTCTCCGTGGGGGAGAAGGCGATGTTCACACCCCCGGTCCACCGGTTGGCATTGGAGAAGGTCTCCACCTCCTTGATGTTCGCCACCGGAATCCATGGCTCACCGTAGGGCGTGGTCTCGGTGGCATTCTTCGGGCTGCCGATGGTGGCGTTCCCCAGGAGCGACATCCAGTTGTTCCCGGACTGGAGCGAGTAGATCTGGTTCCTGGTGTAGGAGGAGTTGATCCCCACGGTCCAGCGGTCGTTGGCCGTCCAGTTCAGGTTCATCCGGAGGTTCCCCCGGGTCTGGCTGTTGGGCTTGACCGAGCCCTCCTCGAAGTTGAATCCACCGGAGATGAAGTAGGTCACGTCCTGGCCGCCCCCCTGGGCGGTGAGGTCGTAGCTGTTCACCAGCCCGTTCTCGATGAGGGTCTTGTTGGAGTCCAGGGCCCGGAACCCGTTGGGCCCGGTGAAGTTGGGATAGAGGCTGGTGGGGAAGTTCTCCCGGTGCCGGTTGAAGCCCACCGAGCTGGAGAAGGTGAACTGCGGGGCCGAATTGGAGCGCCCCTTCTTCGTGAAGATCTGGATGACGCCCCCGGAGGCCTCGGAGCCGTAGAGAGTGGCCGCAGCCGCTCCCTTCAGCACCTCGATCCGCTCGATGTCCTCCGGGTTCATGTCCGACAGCCGGTCCTCCCCGGCACCGCCGGAGAAGGCGCAGCAGGTGGCGCCGGCCATGGAGCCCCACTCTCCGGCGTTGGTGTCCATCCGGACCCCGTCCACGTAGATCACCGGCCGCTGGTTCAGCACGAAGCTGGAGGTGCCCCGGATCCGGAGCTCCCGGCCGGCCCCCACCCCTCCGGCCACCCCCACCGACCGCACCCCGGGGATCCTCCCCTCAAGGGCCTGACCGAACCCTTCGATGGGGACGTTCTCCTGGATGTTCTCCATGTTCAGAGACGCGATGGACTGCCCCAGCTTCCGCCGCTCCACCGCCCCCGCCGTTCCCGTCACCACCACCTCATCCAGGGCCACGGCGCTCACCTCCAGCCGGAAGTCCACCGTGGCGGTTCCCCCCGCAGCCACATCCACCACCTGCTCCGTGGAGCGATAGCCGATGTGGGAGACCCGGAGGGTGCGGGATCCGGAGGGCACCCCCAGGATGAGGATCCGACCGGAGGCGTTGGTGAGCCCTCCCATCTGCGTGCCGGAAACCGAGACGACGGCGCCGTTGATGGGCTGTCCGCTCCGGGCATCCACCACCGTGCCGGTGATGCTCCCGGACTGGGCCAGGAGGGGCCCGGAGGGGAGGAGCAGCAGCGACGCCAGGGTTGCGAGGATCGCGATCCAGGGACGGTTGGACAGGGGAATCTTCATCTCATCTCCTTCGGTGGGGAGCCCTTCCAATCGACGGGGATGGGGTGGCCGCCGGGGTCCAGGGAACGGACTATGGCCACGATATGCAATGATACATTACAATGGCAAGGAATTTGTCACCCGACGGTCATATTATGGTAATCGTAGTGGGGCGGGCCCCGGTGCGCCTGGACCCCGGAGCGCTGCAACCGAGGAGGGACGGATGAAGAAGCGATGGTTCGTTCCAGTGGCCCTGGGTCTACTGGTCCTGTCGCAGGGGGTGCCCGCCGGTGCCCAGGAGGTGGACTACAACCGGGCGGAGCAGTTCCTGTCGTGGCACACCGCCCAGATGATCTCCGGAAACCAGGTGGCGCCCCAGTGGCTGGAGGACGGTCGCCGTTTCTGGTACCGGAACAGCCTGGGGACCGGCCACGAGTTCATTGTCGTGGACCCCGGGGCCCGGATCCGCCGGCCCCTCTTCGACCACCACCGTCTGGCTGCGGCCATGTCCCTGGCGGACGACACGGCCTATGTGGGGGAGAAGCTCCCCTTCGACGACTTCGAGTTCGTTGAAGAATTGGAGACCATCGAGTTCAATGCCCGGAAGCGGGGCTTCCAGTGCGATATCGTGCGTTACTCGTGCACGGTGGGGGACTCGATCCCCGATGATCGCCCCTATGTGGAGTCTCCCGACGGGCGATGGGAGGCCTTCGTTGTGGAGCACGACCTCTACCTGCGCCCCGCAGGCGGAGGGGACTCCATCCGGCTGACCCAGGACGGGGAGGAGTTCTTCTCCTACGGCCTGGGGTACCCCCGCCCCAACGAGATCCGGAACTCCACCATTCGCCGCCCCTCCGTGCGGTGGTCCCCGGACTCCCGGCGCCTGGCGGTGACCCGGGACGACGAGCGGGAGGTGGAGCACATGCACTACATCTCCATGACGCCGCAGCGCCCGGTACACTACTCCTATCCGTATGCGCTTCCGGGGGATTCCATCATCCCGAATCCCGGGATCCATGTGATCACCCTGGATCAGACGGCACTGGCAGACGGGGACGGCGGCTCCGCCGGCCTCCCCTCGGTCCTCTCCAACGTGGCGGTGCGGGTGCCGCACCGGGCGTTGAGCCTCTCCATGGGGGGCTCACTCCCCGACTCCGCGTGGAGCGAGGATGGCTCCACCCTCTTCGTGGCCTCCACCGACCGGGGCTACAAGAACATGTGGCTCCACCGGGTGGATCCCTCCACCGGCGCCACATCCACCCTGGCCCACGAGTCGGGGAAGACCTACGTGGAGATGTCCCACGGGAGTCGGCTGGACCCCGCCTCCTGGTACGTCTTCGAGAATGGCGAGGTGCTCTGGTGGTCTCAGCGGGACGGCTGGGCGCATCTCTATCTCCTGGATGATGCCGGGGAGGTGGTGCGGCAGCTCACCTCCGGCCCCTGGATGGTGGACCGGGTGGTCCATGTGGACGAGGCCTCCGGCTCCATCTACTTCGTGGCCCGGGGGCGGGAGAGCGACCGCTTCGTCTACGAGGCCTACCTGTACCGGGTGAACCGGAACGGTACCGGACTCACCCTCCTCACCCCGGAAGAGGGTCACCACGACATCCGCTGGTCCCCGGATGGGGCCTACTTCGTGGATACGTACTCCACCATCGGCACGCCGGGGGTGACCGTGCTCCGCTCCGGTCGGGACGGGTCGGTGGTGATGCCCCTGGAGGAGGCGGATATCAGCCGTCTGGTGGAGGAGTTGGACTTCCGCCCTGCCGAGGTCTTCACCGTGAAGGCCCGGGACGGGATCACCGACCTCCACGGGCTCATCTTCCTCCCGCCCGATCTGGATCCGGAAAAGAAGTATCCCATCATCACCCACATCTACCCCGGGCCCCAGGTGGGCTCTGTGGGGAGGAGTTGGGACTTCCGGGGGGGCGGGGACAACTTCGCCCTGGCCCAGCTGGGCTTCGTGGTGATCCAGTTGGACCACATGGGGACCCCCTGGAGGTCCAAGGCCTTCCACGATGCCTACTACGGGGACTTCAACGACAACGGGATCCCCGATCATGTGGCGGCCATCCGGCAGTTGGCGGCCCGCCACTCCTTCATCGACCTGGACCGGGTGGGGATCTACGGGCACTCCGGAGGGGGCTTCGCCACCACCGCCGCCATGTTCACCCACCCGGACTTCTTCAAGGTGGGTGTGGCGGGGGCGGGGAACCACGACAACCGGAGCTACAACATCTACTGGGCGGAGAAGTATCAGGGGGAGCTGGTGCGGGACGAGGCGAAGGAGACGGACAACTTCGAGGCGGAGGCCAATGCCACCCACGCCGAGAACCTGCAGGGGAAGCTCCTCCTGATCCACGGCGACATGGATGACAACGTGCACTCCGCCATGACCATCCAGGTGGTGGACGCCCTCATCAATGCCAACAAGGACTTCGACCTCATCATCGCTCCCAACCGGGCCCACGGCCTGAACGAGCCCTACTTCGTGCGGAAGCGGTGGGACTACTTCGTGGAGCACCTCCTGGGTGCGGAGCCGCCGAAGGAGTACGAGATCCGGCGTCCCCAGGGGTGAGAGCCGGGAGGCGGCGCGGCAGGAGGGTGATGGGGGTGGGGGTCCTATGGGCCTCCACCCTCGTCGCCTGTGCGGCGGACGCCCCGGAGACCACTGTCCCATGGGAGCCTGGGATGCCCCTGGAGGGCCTCTCTCCCGGGGAGCTGGTGCGTTTCGCCGCAGGGCAGGCCCTCTTCGACCGGGACTTCACCGAAGCGGAGGGGCTGGGCCCGGCCTACAATCAGATGCGCTGCAGCTCCTGCCACGATCTTCCCACCGTGGGGGGGAGCGGGGTGGAACGGGTGCTGAAGTCCAGCCGCTGGGGGGCGGACGGATGCGATCCCCTGGTGGAGGAGGGAGGCGAGACGGTCCAGCCCCGGATCACGGAGCTCCTCCGGAGCCTGGGGGGATCCGGGGAGACCCTCCCCCCCTCCGCCACCCACGCCGTGGACCTGGTGGCCACCGCCCTCTACGGAATGGGGTTGCTGGAGGCGATCCCCGAGGACGAGATCCTCTCCCGGGCGGATCCGGAGGACCGCGACGGTGACGGGATCTCCGGTCGGGCCGGGTTGGACGCCCGGGGGCGGCTGGCCCGCTTCGGGCACAAGGCAACCGACGCCACCCTGAGGGCCTTCATTGAGGGAGCCCTCCTCCAGGAGATGGGGCTCACCACGGTGGCGCATCCCCATGAACTGACCATCAATGGTCGACCCCTCCCCGTGGGCGCCGACCCGGCCCCCGATCCGGAGGTGGGTCCGGAGGAGGTGGATGCGCTGCTGGCGTACATCCGCTTCCTGGCCCCTCCCCAGCCCGCGGTGCCTCCGGGGCGGGAGGAGCGGAGGGTGGCGGCCCGGGGGGAGGAGCTCTTCCGGGAGGTGGGATGCACCCTCTGCCATGTCCCGGAGATGCGCACCGGTGCGGAGGTGGAGCCCCGGATTCTGGCGGACCGCCCGGTTCGTCTATACTCCGACCTCCTCCTCCACGACCTGGGCCCGGAGGTGGAGGGGATCTGCAGCGCCTCCGCCTCCCCCACGGAGGTGAGGACCGCTCCCCTGGCAGGGCTCCGCTTCCGCCCCCTCCTGATGCACGATGGGGGAGCCTCCGACCTCCGGGACGTCATCCGGAGGCATGGTGGGGAGGGGGCGGGGAGCCGGGCTCTCTTCGACGCCCTCTCCCCGGGGGATCAGGCGGCGCTCCTGGCCTTCCTGGGAACGCTCTGACCGCTCCGCCCCCTGGTCCACCCGGACGAATTGGCTTGCCCACCCGCCTTTCCCGCACCTACTCTGGATTCCAGTCCGATCCATCCGTCAACGGGGTGCCCATCCCCTGTGGATCGCTTCCGTCGCTTTCCCCGCAGGAGAGTTCGATGCGCCGTTCTGTTCCCCTTCTCACGCTCCTCTTCGCCCTGGCGGCGGCGGTACCCCCGGCCCAGGCGCAGTCCGGGTCCTTCGGGGTCTCGGTGGCACTGGAGGGCGACGAGCTCATCATCGCGGAGCCCAACAACACCTTCCGCCCCGGCCTGGCGTACGTCTACCGGAAGGCGGGCTCCGGCTGGGACGAGGTGGGGCAGCTCCGGGCGCCGGATGCCAGCCGGGCAGACGGCTTCGGCACCGTCCTGGCGCGCACCGGGAACACCCTCTTCGTGGCCCAGAAGGGGGGGGCGATCCACATCTTCCAGCAGCAGGGGGGGAACTGGAGCCACAGCGGCACCCTCCCCACCGGGGGGATCACGGGGCTGGACGCGGAGTGCAACGCCTACGGCTACTGCAGCAACGAGTTCGGGCTGAGCATGGCGGCGCTGGGGGACTGGCTCCTGGTGGGGGAGCCGGGGAGTCCTCCCGTGGTGGTGCAGGAGGGGGCATCCGCCCGGCCCGAGGCGGAGGAGACTCCGCCCGCCGGGGCGGTCCACCTCTTCCGGAGGGGGAGCGATGGCGCATGGACCCAGGCGGGACGCTGGGAGGCCTCGGACGCAGCCCCAGGGGACCGGTTCGGTGCCGCCCTGGCGCTGGAAGAGGGGCGGGCCCTGGTGGGGGCGCCGGGTTGGAGCTCTGCGGAGGGGGTCACGGTGGAGCGCACCGGGCGGGTGTACGAGTTCGCCCTGGAGGAGGGCCGGTGGAGTGAGGTGGCCCGGCACCAGCCGGCTCCGGAGGCGGAGGCGGCCTTCGGATCGGCGCTGGCGCTGCAGGGGAACCGGGCGGTGATCGGCGCTCCGGGGGCCGCAGGCGGCTATGGGGCAGCGTACGTCTTCCACCGGGAGGGCCCGTCCGGCGACTGGACGGAGCGCTCCCGGCTGGCGGCCTTCGACGGGGTCCAGGGGGACCGGTTCGGCGCCGCTGTGGCGCTTTCCGGGAACGATACCTGGGTGGGCGCACCGGCCCCCCGGGGGACCGACACCGGGCTGGTCTACATCTATGGTGGGGGCGACGACGGGGTCCCCACTGCCGGACGTCGGTTCCGCCTCACCGACACCGTGACCCGGGACGCCTTCGGCGACCGCATCGTGGCGGACGGCGGGGTGGTGATGGTGACGGCCACCGGGATGCATCATGGCGCCGGGGCGGTCTTCCCCTACGAGCGGGACGGCTCCGGCACCTGGCAGGACGGGGGGATGCTGGTGAGCCCCCCGGACCACCTCACTGCCCTCCTGGGGGAGGAGCGGATCTGCCAGGACGGGATGGTGGGGGACTTTGCCTGTGAAGAGGTGGAACTCCTGGCCTTCATCCCCGGCTCCATGCTCCGGGACGGTCCCCTGGCCCGGGGGGTGCGGACCAACGACAACTGGGGGTGGACCGACCCGGAGACCGGTCGGGAGTACGCCCTGGTGGGGCGGAACGACGGCACCTCCTTCATCGACATCACCGACCCCACCAACCCTGTGCTCATCGGGGACCTCCCCAAGACCCCCGATACCCCCCCCACCCAGCTCTGGCGGGACATCAAGACCTACCGGGATCACGCCTACATCGTGGCCGATGGCGCCGGGAATCATGGCATGCAGGTGCTCGACCTCCGGAGGCTCCGGGATGTGGCGAACCCGCCGGTGATCTTCGAGCCGGACGTGCACTACCCCAACGTGGCCAGCGTGCACAACATCGCCATCAATGAGGAGACCGGTTTCGCCTACCTGGTGGGCTCCCGTGGCGGGGGGGAGACCTGCGGAGGTGGGCTCCACATGGTGGATATCCGGGAGCCGCTGAATCCTGTCTTCGCCGGCTGCTTCGTGGATGAGCGGGGAACCCACGATGTGGAGTGCCTGATCTACCGGGGTCCGGATGAGCGCTACCGGGACCGGGAGATCTGCCTTCTCTCCAACGGCAACTCCTTCGTGGTGGCGGACGTCACCGACAAGGCGGCTCCGGAGTTCCTCTCCCGCTCATCGCACCCCAACCCGGCGTACATGCACCAGGGGTGGACCACCGCGGACCACCGGTGGCACTACATGAATGATGAGAGCGACGTCATTGCTGGAAACGTGGCTACAACACGGACCCTCATCTGGGACCTCTCCGACCTGGAGGATCCCGAGATGCACATCTTCATGGGGTCCGATCCCGCCAGCGCCCACAACCTCTACATCGTGGGCGACACCATGTACCAGGCCAACTACCGCTACGGGCTCCACATCCTGGACATCTCCGATCCCCTGAATCCGGTGGAGGTGGGGAAGTTCGATACCTCTCCCCATCAGGTGGGCCCGGGATTCAGCGGCGCCTGGAGCAACTACCCCTTCTTCGAGAGTGGCACGATCCTGGTGACCAGCCTCCAGGAAGGGCTCTTCCTGCTGAAGAAGCGGACGGGGGTGCCGATCTCGGAGTAGCAGGGGCCTACGGCGTCGTCCGGAGCACCTGGGACAACGGTTTCCGACGGGAGGGTCGCACCTCCTCGGGCCAGCCCAGGAAGACCAGCCCCACCACCCGTTCCTCCGGGGGGATTCCGGCCAGGCCCATGGCCTCCGGATCCTGGATCACGGAGCTGGTGCTCCACTGGCTCCCCAGCCCCAGGGCCCACGCCGCCAACTGGATGTTCTGGATGGCACAGGCCACCGAGGCGTAGTCCTCCTCCCGCCGGAGGGGATCCTCCTCGGGGGTCTGGCTCACCGCCACCACCACCGGCTTCGATTGCCACTTGGCGGTGGCCAGGGAGAGGACCTGCCGGACCCGCTCCTCCGGGGCGTCGGGGGGAAGCTTCCGGAGCTTCGTCCGGGCGTAGAGGGGGGCCGCCGCCTCCCGGGTCCGGGGACCCAGGATCGTGAAGCGCCAGGGCTCCGTCAGCTTGTGGTTGGGAGCCCAGCGGCCCGCATCCAGCGCCCGCTCCACCAGGACCGGGGGCACGGTCTCGTCCCGGAAGCGGAATACGCTCCGGCGCTCCGCCAGCGCGGCCAGCACGGCTTCCGATCCGGGGCTTCCCGCCTCCGGCCGTGGAGGAGGGGGATCGTTGGGGTCCCGGGTGGCCCCGGTCCCCGCGCTCACGGCTCCTCTCCGTAGATCCCCAGAGTCACGTTGCCCTCCTGGTCGATGCGCCCCCGGTACATCCCGGGGGTGTTGAAGCTCCACACGATCTCTCCCGTGGAGCTGAGGGCCACCACCCCCCCGGTGTCCTCCCCCTGGGCCGGGAGGATCTCCTGGATGACCTGGTCGGCGGCGGCCTGGAGGGTGAGGCGCTGGAACTCCATCCGGGCGCAGATGTCCCGGGCCACGGTATTCATGATGAACAGCTCCCCCCACCCGGTACCGGAGACCCCGCAGGAGGCGTTGGCATACGTTCCGGCTCCGATGACCGGGACGTCGCCGATCCGTCCCCACCGCTTGTTGGTCATCCCGCCGGTGGAGGTGGCGGCGGCCAGGCGCCCCCGCTGGTCCAGCGCCACCGCCCCCACGGTGCCGAACCGGTGGGCATTCGCCGAGGCCATCTCCGGCCCCGGCACCCCCCCCGGGGTCCCCGGCCCGGAGCGAGCGTCGCCGCCGGGGGGCTGCTCGGTCCGGGCCTCCGCCTCCTGCGCCCGCTGCAGCGCCTCCCACCGGGCCTCGGTGCGGAAATGGCTGGGGTGCACGATCTCCAGGCCGTGGATCTCGGCGAAGGTCTCCGCTCCCCGCCCCGCCATGAACACGTGCTCCGACTGCTCCATCACCGTCCGGGCCAGCGCCACGGGACTCCGGACATTGGTGACCCCTGCCACCGCACCCGCCCGGAGGGTGGGACCGTCCATGATGGCAGCGTCCAGCTCGTTCCGGCCGTCGTTGGTGAAGACCGCTCCCCGCCCGGCGTTGAACAGGGAGTCGTCCTCCATGACCTGCACGGCCGCCACAACCGCATCCAGCGCCTGCCCGCCGCCCGCCAGGACCTCGTGCCCTGCCCGGAGCGCCGCTTCCAGGGAGGCGCGGTACTCCGTCTCCCTTTCCGGCGTCATGGTCTCCCGGGAGATGGTCCCCGCCCCGCCGTGGATCACCAGCCCCCACTGGACCATGGGACCCTGGGCTCCCCGGGGGGGCTCGGCTCCCCCGTCCCCCTCTGCGGGCGCCGGGGCGCAGGACACTGCGGCGAACAGCGCCGCCATGGCCAGAGCCTGCCGAAAGCTTCGGCCGTGGGCTCCCCGGGGTGCCGGGTTCGTGTGTGCAGCAGGCATCATTCCAGCCTCATCCAGGGAGTCATTCGAATCACCATCCACAGGCGTCCCGGACCGGCTCCATCGCCTCGGGCATGCCGGTAAGGTCGAAGATGGCCGTCACCGGCTCGCGCCCTGAAGGGGCGACCCGGGCCACCATCCGCCGGCGGGGGGCGATGGCCCGGGCCAGGGGTGCTCCGTCGCTCCGGTAGCGGGCGACGGTGCGGTTCCGGGCCATCTCCCAGAAGGTATCCTGGGGCTCGTCGGCATCCAGCCGGATCACGATGGTGTTCCCGTCCCCCACGGGCTGGGCCCAGTCCAGGAGCACGACGGTCTGCCCCCCGCGACACTCCACAACGAACTGCACGGGAACGTCGTCCAACCCCCGGCCCTCCAGGGCAGGGAGCAGGGCCCGGGCGCTCCGCTCGTCGGTGAGGGGGTCCACCAGGAACTCCACCCTCCAGAGTTCGCCTCCAGGCCCGGCGGAGGAGATGCCCAGGGTGGCGACCAGCCGATCATAGCAGTCCAGCCGGGAATCCGGGTTTGCCATGGCCGCACAGATGCGGATCACCTCCGTATCCTGTGCCGCTGCGGACGGGGGGCAGACCCCGACCACCGCCAGCGCCAGAAGCAGCCACCTGCAGGAGCGGGGTCCTGGGGATGGACGAGGCAGCACGGCGACTCCCGGAGGTGGTGGATGGGGCGGGGGTGGGTGGTTTCCCGAGGCACCTCTACAGCGTGGACCCTGCGGAATGTTCCGGCAACCCGTGGCTTGCCCCACATCGGGCGCGGACCGTAGGGTGGACCATGGCCGAGCCCCTGAAGAACAGCTTTGGACCCCAGGTCCCCCGCACCCTGGCCACCCTCCTGGCCGTGGCCCACCCGACCCTCGATGCGGAGGGATTCGTGGCGGCGGCACTGGACGGATTCCATGAGCTGGAGTTGATGCCCCGGGCCTGGCAGGTGGCCCGTGCCCTCCGCCCCTTCCTTCCGGGGGACGCGGCGGTGTCGGTGGAGGTGGTGACGGAAGCGGTGGAGCCGGAGCTGGCCCGTCCACGACGGGAGGGGATGGATGCTTTCCTGTACCTGCCCCTCACCCTCTTCGTGGCCGAGTATGGCCAGGGGGCCTTTGAAGCCTCCATGCGGGCCCAGCATGTCCTGACCCGGCTCTTCACGGCGGAGTTCAGCATCCGGCCCTTCCTCGAGCATCACCCCGCCGCAACGCTGGCCCGCCTCCGGGAGTGGACCTCCGACCCGTCCCCCCACGTTCGTCGCCTGGTGTCCGAAGGCACACGCCCCCGCCTCCCCTGGGCCAGTCGCCTCACCCGCTTCGTGGACGATCCGACCCCGGTGCTGGCGCTGCTGGAACGGCTACGGGACGACCCGGCGCCCTACGTGCGGCGTTCCGTCGCCAACAACCTGAATGACATCTCCCGGGACCATCCCGGGACGGTGCTACAGGTCTGCCGGGACTGGATGCAGGAGGCAGGACCGGAGCGGCGGGGGCTGGTCCGCCACGCCCTCCGGACGCTGGTGAAGCAGGGGGATGCCCATGCCCTGGCGATCCTGGGGTTCGGCCGGGGCTCCTCCGTGGAGGTGGAGACCCGGCTTTCTCCCGAGGTGGTGACCATCGGGGAGACGCTCCGGGTGGAACTGCTCCTCCGGAATCGGGGAAGCGAGGTTGAGCGGGTGGCGGTGGATCTCCGGGTGCATTTCGTGAAGGCCGGCGGGGAACTCCGCCCCCGGGTCTTCAAGGGAGCGGAGGTGGAACTGGAGCCCGGGGCCGAGCAGCGGGTCCGGCGGACCATCTCCCTGCGACAGCACACCACCCGGACGCATCATCCCGGTGATCATGCCCTGGAGGTGGTGGTGAACGGGGAAGCCCGGCCCCCACTCCCCTTCCTCGTCCAGGCTGCCGTAGCCCCTTCCCTGGAGGGCGCTCCATGAAGCAGGCACCCCTGGGCGGGACCGGTATCTCCGTCAGCCGGGTGGGGCTGGGGGCCATGCCCCTCTCCATCCAGGGGCGCCCCGATCCGGCGGCGGCCCGCCGGGTGGTGCAGCGGGCGGTGGAGTTGGGGGTGACCTTCATCGACACCGCCGATGTGTACTGCCTGGACCACACGGAGATCGGGCACAACGAGCGCCTGGTGGGGGAGGCACTCCGGGAGATGGGGGTGGGGTTCGGGGGGCTTCTGGGCCAGGCGCCCCCGGGGGGGAACACAGCCGGCAGCGGCGGTGGGACCCCCGGTGGGTCGGCGGCGACGGGCGTGGTGGTGGCCACCAAGGGGGGGATGATCCGCCCCGACGGGCGCTGGGAGCGGAACGGGAGTCCGGAGCACATCCGTCGGGCCTGCGAGGCCAGCCTCCAGGCGCTGGGGGTGGAGTGCATCGACCTCTACCAGTTCCACGCCCCGGACCCGCAGGTGCCCTTCGTGGAGAGCATCGGCGCCTTCGCCCGTCTCCACCAGGAGGGCAAGGTGGCGTCGGTGGGGCTCTCCAACGTGGACATCCCGCAGATCCGCCAGGCCATGGAGCTGGTGCCCATCACCTCGGTCCAGAACCGGTTCGGGCCCTGGGATGTCTCCTTCCGCCCCTCTCCCCTCATCGAGTTCTGCCGGGAGCAGGGGATCACCTTCCTCCCCTATTCTCCCCTGGGAGGGCGGAACCGGGCCGGAGTGGTGGGGGAGGTGCCCGCCCTCCGGGAGCTGGCGGACCGGATGGGAGCGTCTCCCCACGAGCTGGTCCTGGCCTGGATCCTCCGCCGGGGTTCCCACGTGGTTCCCATTCCCGGCGCTTCCCGGGTCGAGAGCATCGAGAGTTCGGTGCGGGCGGCTGCCCTGGAGCTGGACGACGGAATGGACCGGGAGATCCGTCGGACCTTTGGCGCCCTTCCCGGGGCCCAGGGGATGATGTCCCGGGTGGTGGGGCGGATCCGGCGGATGGTGGGGGGAGGGGGGTGACCCCTGGGGGAGGGCGGTCGGCAACGGGACCGGGAGGCGGTCTGCGGGAGGGAGGAACACCATGGAGCATGGGTGGGGGCCCGGTAGGAGTCCCCACGCCCTTTGACCTCCGGGATGGATCGCCCACTGTCCTCCCTGGGGGACAGGGTGGACGATGGGGACCTGGGTGTAATGGTCATTCCATCGTGTGGTACGACAATGGGTTACGTTGTCACGGACGGTATCTGGCACTTTCTTTGATCTTGAAGGAAGTGGCCGCTGGCCCATGACCACACACAGAATCTGTTGGAGGATCCCATGTCCGTGTCCCGCCTTCTCGCACCCGCCCTGCTCCTGGCCGCACTCCTCCCCGTCACCGCTGCCGCCCAGTCCACGGAGCCCGTCAAGGGCTCGCAAGAGACCCCGGCCGTGGTGGCCACGGAGACCACCCTGACCGTGAAGAACCAGAACTGGCTGGACATGCGGGTGTTCATGGTTCGGAACGGTGCCCGGGTCTCCCTGGGCACCGTCACCAGCATGACCGAGCGGACCTTCGAAATTCCCGAGGCGGCTCTGGGGGGTGGCGGGTTCGGCGCCCGGGTGGTGGCCGATCCCATCGGGAGCCGACGGGGATGGGTGTCCGAGTCGCTGAGCTTCTTCCCAGGGGACCAGTTGGAGGTCACCCTTCAGAACCACCTGGGGATCAGCTACCTGACCTACCGGAGCGGCCAGGAGTAGTAGGACCGTCGGGGCTGCCGACCCGGCAGGGGCCGATCGGCAGGGGACTCCCGCCATGCTGAACGGGGGGGCGCGATGGGCGCCCCCCCGTTTCCCTTTTGCGGCCTGGAAGCCCACCGCGGTCCTGGCCGGATGGCCACCGGCGGGGCTGGAGCCTGCAGCCCGCCCCGGGGTAGAGGAACGGACACGAAGTTGTCACCGGGAGGAGACGGGATGATTCGCTGGCTGGGCGTGGCCCTTTTCTCCGTGCTGCTCTGGATCGCGGCCGGTCTGACGGGAGCGAGGATGGGTGGGCCCGAAATGGGGCCCCGAAGCGCCTCCGCCGGCGAGGTGCCGGTGGTGGCACCGGCGTGGATTCCCCTCTTTCCCCCGGACATCCTCCGGCCTCCCCTGGACGGGCGCCGGACGGCCTTCCTGCCCCTTCGGACCTCCCCGTCCGATGGGGCTCCCACGGCTGGCCGGATCCGGGTGGTCTTCGAGCCGGAGCAGGGGATCCACACCACCTGGCTCCCTCCGGAAGGGGGGGTGGAACTCCCCCTCTGGCCCGACGTGCACGACCCGGACTACCGTTCCGGCCCCTGGCACCACCAGACCCTTCTGGAGGTGCGGGGGTCGTGGGCCCTCCTCCCTGCGGATCCCTTCCCCGCCCCGGTGTGGGTGGACTTCTCCGCCCTTCCGGGGCCGCCCCTCCCCACCGCCGTGGAGCGGGGAATGATCCTGGTGTCACCCCGGGGCGATGTCGTGGTCCTGGAGGTCGTGGCGGAGGGGCTCAGGGTACGCCCCGAGCAGCCGGCGGACCGGTGGTGTCAGGGGGGGCATCCACCTCCTCTGGAGCCGGCGGAGCCGTTCCTCCTCCAGGGCGTAGCCCTCAGGGATGCGAACGGCCGCCTGAGGGTGCGGCCCAAGTATACCGGGGACTGCTGAGGGTCTCTTGCCCCGACCCTACCGGGGGGCGGACAGCTCCCGGAGCCAGGCCCCGATGGCCACTTCCGGATAGCGGGGAGAGAAGAGCATCCAGTCTGCCATCGCAGGGGGGAGGGTGTAGGTGGAGGCGGCCTCGGCCGCGGTGGTCCCCTCCTGGTGGGCCCGTCGACCGACCTCCTCGAAATGGTCGAGGAGCTCCACCAGCCGGTCCACATCCCCCCCGTTCGCCAGCGGACCGTGCCCCGGGACATAGATGGTGGAGGGATCCTCCCGCCGGAGTGCCCGCACCGAGCGTCCCAGCCGGGAGGGGATGGCGTCCATGTAGTTGGGGACCATCCGGTTCCACACCAGGTCGCCGCAGAAGACCACCGGCGGCCCGTCCAGCTCCACCGTGATGTCGCTGGGGGTGTGGCCGTCCCTGGGGTGCATGTTCAGAACACGGTCCCCGAGATCGAGGGAGGTTGCTCCCTCCAGTGGGAGGATTGCGGCGCCGGTGAGGAGCCCTTCACGGGCTGGATCCACATCGGTTCCCGCCGCCACGGCACGGCGATCCGTGTCCAGCACCCGGTCCCGGATGGTGGCGGTGGTCCGCACCTCCGGGAAGCCGCTGCCGCTCCCCAGTCCGGCCAGCCCCCCGGTGTGGTCTCCATGGTGGTGGGTGAGAACCACCCCGTCGGGCCACCGGCCGGTGAGGCGGCGGGCCTCCGATGCCAACCACTGCGCCCCTGCAGGAGACGCCACCGCCTCCACCAGCACCACCCCTGCCCTCCCTGCGATGATGCCGCCGTTGCAGAGGGTGGTCCGGTCCTGGAGGGGGGTGGAGATCAGCGCCCACACCCCGGGGGCCACCTCCTCCAACCGTCCCCAGGGCTCCTGTGCCGCCAGGGGGTACCTCCCTCCTCCCCCGGGTCCGAGGAGGGTCCGGGCCAGGAGGGGTGAGGCACTCCCCAGGAGGGCAAGGTGGGCGGCGCAGGTGCCGGCGGTGGCCAGGAACCGCCGCCTGCCGGGCCGGGTCGTCACAGGACCCCCGCCCCCCCGGTGAGGCGGAACATCAGGACGGCAGCCCGCTGGGCCTGTTCGGTGAGGGAGCGGAGATCCGCCCTCTCGTTCACGGTGTGGGCCCCGGTGCCCCGGATTCCCAGCCCGTCGATCCCCCCCTCGATGTAGTCCGCCACGAAGGCGATGTCCGCCGCTCCCCGGCTTCCGGGATCGAAGGGATGGACGGGGCCGATCCCCAGCGCACGGCTCACCTGGTCGTACTGGGCGAGGAGGGCCTCGTTCCCCGGTGTCGGGGGCATGGAGGGATAGCCGTCGCTGAAGGTGATGGAGGCGGAGGTCCGGGGGAGGTGTTCCGCCACGATGGTCTGCATCCGCTCCCGGGTGCGGACCAACTGCTCGTTCGTGAGGGTGCGGATGTCCCCCCTGGCCAGGGCGGTCTCCGGGATCACGTTGGTCTTTCCGAAGGCCCTTCCGCCGGAGGTGGCAGCGTCGTACTCCACCTCGGTGCCTCCCAGCACCACCCCCACATTGAAGGTGAGGTTCTCCTCAGGGAGTTCCTCGTGGAAGCGGGTGAGGATCCGGGCCAGTTCATAGATGGCCCCGGAACCAGCCGAAGCGCTGAAGATCCCCGAAGAGTGGGCCGGTACCCCCGTCACCTCCAGTTCCCAACTGGAGCTGCTCCGACGGGCGATGACCCCGAAATCTCCCTCCACCCCCCGGGACCCCCCCTCGAACCCCAGCGCCAGATCGCTTCGCTTCGCGGCTTCGATGAGTTCGTGTCGGGCCACCTCCAGCGGCCGACCGGGGGCTTCCTCGTCCCCCGTCATGACCACCGTGATGCTGGTCCCCTCCAGCGCTCCCTCGGCGTGGAGTGCGCGGAGCGCCGACAGGATGACGATGTTCCCCCCCTTCATGTCCCCGATGCCGGGCCCCAGGGCGCTGTCCCCGTCCCGCTGGAAGCGCTGGAAGGGGGAGTCGGGCTCGAACACCGTATCCAGGTGCCCGATGAGGAGGAGCCGCTTCCCCCGGTTCCCGGTGCGCTCCGCCACCAGGTGACCCCCCCGACCGGTGGATTCCGGAAGGGCGGCGTAGCGGACGGAGAACCCCAGCGCCTCGAACTCCGGGGCCAGGATGTCGTAGACCGCCCGGACCCCCGCAGGGTTCAGCGTTCCGGAGTTCACATTGACCGTCCGCTCCAGCAGATCCACATCCTCCTCGAAGGTGGAGGCCACATGCTCGGCCAGCCGACGTTCCACCGGAGAGAGGTCGGTCTGGGCGGAGGCCGGGACGGGAGCCACCAGGAGGGCGGTGCCCAGGGCGAGTGCCAGGACACCGGTAAACGTGTTCATCACATGCATGTCAGGATTCCGCAGGATTGGTCGTGGTAGCCGGCGGCTGCAGCCAAGGGGGAGTTGCCGGCCCTTCAGGGATCCACCCGGATCCGCATCACTCGCACCCCGCCCGTCTCGGAGGGGTCCGTCCAGGCCAGCACGATCCCCCCATCCCCCGGGGCCATCCGGGGAAAGCCGGAGGAGCGGGCGGCAGGGGTCATGGCCAGGTCGGTGGAGGCGCTCCGGACCCCATCGGGATGGACCCGGCGGGCCCGGATGAGCGCCTCCGTCTCCCCTGCCGCGGCCTCCAGCCAGACCACGAAGGCGCTTCCGTCCTCCAGGATCTCCACATCCACCCGCCCCAGGGGATTCCCGTCATCCACCTCGATGGCGTCACCCCAGGTAGCGCCGGCATCGGAGGAGAAGGCCAGCCGGGTCCGGGGAATCCCCTGGGCACCAGTGAACCAGGCCGCCACCACGTCGTCCCCCCGGGCCGCCAGCGCGGGCCCGTTCACCGGGCATCCGGGGATCACCCACTGGTCGTCGTGGAGTGTGGCGGGCTCCGTCCAGACGCCGTCCACCTGCCGGACCACGCTGATGTCCCGGACCTCCTCGTCGGATCGGTCCCTGTACACCACAACCGGGCCCCGGCTGGTCACGGCGGCGGCGGTCTGGCAGCAGTCACAGATCCGGAGGTCCAGCAGGGTCTCGGTGGGGGAGAGGGTGCCGTCGGGGTGGAGTACGGTGGTGTGGAGGGTCATGGCGGTCTCCGGGGCCCCGTGGCCGGTGACGTCATGCCCCCCCTCCGTTTCCTCGCCATGCCCTCCCTTCGTATTCCGGCCGTCCAGCCAGACCGCCCCGAACCCCCCCTCGGACGGGAAGAACGAGACAAAGCCATGCTCGGCGGCGATCCCGTCCCGGTGGAGGACCACCGGGCTGCTCCAGGTGGCACCCTCGTCCGCCGAGGTGGCCACCTGGACGTCGTAGTCGTAGGTGCCCTCGCCACTCCGGGCCAACCAATGGGCTGCCAGCGTCCCATCCGGCAGGGCATGCACCGAGGGGAAGTCTGCCCAGTTCACGAAGAACCGGTCTCCGGTGGTGATGGTTCGGGCCTCGGTCCAGTCCCCCCCCCGGAGCGCGGCCAGACGGATGGCGTGCCCGCCCTCCGGCAGGGGCTGTGTCCAGGTGAGATAGGCCCCCCCTTCCGGTCCTGAGGCCACAAAGGGGAAGAGGGCCCCCTGCTCCGCCGGGGACGCCAGCGGCTCCAGGGCCAGCTCCAGGGGATCGCCCTCCGCCGGGCCTCCGGCATCGCACCCCCATGCGAAGAGGGGGATGGCCAGCAGGGCCAGGCGGCCCCCACCGGGACGGATCACCGCCCCTCGGCCTGGATCTGGGAGGCGATGCGCTCCACCTCCCGCCAGACCCTCAGGGTGTTCCCGCTCCACAGCTTGGTGATCTCCTCCTCGGTGTACCCCCGCCGCACCAGCGCCTCGGTGACGTTGAAGGTCTCGGAGGCATCCTGCCATCCCACAATCCCCCCCCCGCCGTCGAAGTCGGAGGACAGTCCCACATGGTCGATCCCCGCCACGCTCACGGCATGGTCCACATGGTCCACGAAGTCCTCCACCGAGGCCGGAGGCCACTGCTGGTTGATCTCGTCCATCCGCCGGTCGTACTCCGCCCGGGCCTCGGGGGAGAGGGCCGCCAGCGCCGCTCCGAAGCCACCGCCGCCGGGGGTGATCCCCATCTCCTCCCGGAGCGCCCGGACCGCCTCACCCTTCTCCGGGGCGTCCACCTTCACGAAGGCCCCCAGGGCGGTGATCTGCACCACACCGCCATTGTCCCGCATGGCACGGAGCTGCTCATCGTCCATGTTCCGGGGATGATCGGCCACCGCCAGGGTGCTGGAGTGGGAGGCCATCACCGGGGCCCGGGAGAGGCGCACCGCCTCCATCATGGCGTTCTTCGAAATGTGGCTGACGTCCACCATCATCCCCAGGCGATTCATCTCCGCGATGACCTGGGCGCCGAAGTCGCTCACCCCTCCATGCTCCTCGGCCACGTCGCCGAAGTCGAAGCGGGGCTGCGCCGAGTCGGAGATGTCATTGTGCCCGTTGTGGGCCAGCGTCATGTAGCGGGCCCCCCGGTTGAAGAAGTCCTCCACCAGGGAGAGGTCCTGCCCGATGACGAAGCCGTTCTCGATCCCGATGGCCGCCACAAGGCGACCCTCGGCATGGATCCGCTCCAGGTCATCGGCGGTGTAGGCCAGGCCGATCTGGTCGGCGTACAGGGTATCGGTCATCCGGTGGATCGCCTCGAACTTCTGGATGGCCATGTCCTTGGCCCGCTGGTAGTTCTCCGGCTCCCGCCGATCCATCTGTCCCACGTAGACGATGAAGAATCCCGCGTCCAGCCCCCCCTCCCGCATCTTCGGGAGCGTCACCTGGCGACCGTCCCGGAGCCCGGGGTCATTCCCCTCCCCTTCGGTGGCGAAGGTGAAGGGGATGTCGTCGTGGGTGTCGATGGTGAGGACCCG
>CAYQVI010000029.1:0-23698 GCA_964420725.1 uncultured Gemmatimonadaceae bacterium
CGAAGTAGTAGTCCTCGATCTCGTTGATGGCCTTGGTGGGATCCGCCACCCGGAAATAGACCACCGCATTGACTCGCACGGACACATTGTCCCGGGTGATGGTGTCCTGGGGGGGGATGTCCATGGCCACGATCCGGAGGTCGACCCGGTTCATCCGCTCGATCCCGAAGGGAAGAAGGAAGACCAGCCCCGGCCCCCGGGCCCGGGTCAGCTTCCCCAGCCGGAAGACCACCCCCCGCTGGTATTCGTACAGGACCCGGAGGGAAGACATGATGGTGACGACGCCGGCTCCCGCCAGCACGCCGAGAATTGTGGTGGGATCCATGGCGACGACTCCATCCCTGGATGGGCTCAGAGCATGGCCCCTGGGGAGGGGCCGCTCCCTGGGATACGGTCCTGGAGCCGGAATGTTCAAACCGCGTCCAGCAGCCCCCAGGCTCTTGACGACCCCAACCCCCTCGGGTAGGATTCTGGCCCGGCGCCGGAGTAGCTCAGCCGGTTAGAGCAGCGGAATCATAATCCGCGTGTCGGGGGTTCGAGTCCCTCCTCCGGCATCCCCCTGTTGGGGATGGACGTGGACGGCCCCCCGGAACCTGGTTCCGGGGGGCCGTTTCCACGTCCGGGTCGGGTGACCAGCAGGGCGTTCACCCCCAGGAGGAGCGCCCCCGCCATCAGCACAACCCCGGTGAAGCGGCACACCTCCCCCAGGAGCAGATCCTGCTCCAGCAGCCCCATCCGCCCCAACATCCATTCCCAGTCGTGGATCGGCTCTCCCGGGAAGGGGGAGACCAGCTGGAGGACCCGGGCCCTGGCGTCTCGAACGTAGGCCCCCATCTCCACCAGCGCGGTTCCCAGCCAGACCAGTCCGATACTGAACCCCACCGGGTCCCCCTGTCGGTGCAGGAGGAAGGCCGCCAGGGCGGGGATGGCCAGCTGGAAGAGGGTCCCCCCCGCCACCCCGGGGAGCATGCCCAGGGGCATCAGCACGATGTGCCCCAGTTCGTGGAAGCCCAGGGTGATCCCGCTCCAGAGGCTCCGGTACTCCCGGTCCCCCAGCGTGCCGACGAAGATCCGCAGGCACCACCCCACCGCCAGGATCCGGAGGAGCCACCCCACCGGGTGGTCCGGCCCCAGCCGGGGATCTGTGGGCCGACCGGCGGCACCCGGGAGAGAGGAGGGAATGGGCACGGAATGGATGTGGGGAGGAGGGGCGGGCGCTGTCAACTGCGGCCTTCCGCTGGCCCGGGAGAGGAGGACAGCCCTACCTTCCTCCGCCGTGAAGGCAGCGCTGGACCCACGCTCCGCGAGACCAGATATGGCCCGCCCCACCATCACTCCGGCCGCCCTCCTCCTCCCGGGCCTCCTGCTGGCGGTTGTGGCGGGGTGGTGGATCCCGAAGGGACCGCTGCCCGTGGCCCTGCTCGGGGCGGGAGCCCTGGTCCTGGGATTCGTCCTGGGAGGCGGGGGGTGGCGAGGCAGCAGATCTGGAGGGGGAGGTGAGCCGCAGTCGGCTCCCCTCCCCCCGGAGCCCTCCCCCCGCCCGGTGAGGGCCGGAAAGGTGGTCCACGATATCAACAACGTCCTGACGGCCATCAACGGCCGCACCGAGATGGTGCTCCACGCGCTTCCGGAGGAGCACCCCTTGAGAGAGGACGTTCTCCACATCCAGGATGCGGGCCGTGAGGCGGCGAGGCTGGCGGAGACGCTCCGCACCGTGGGCGGGGGAGCGCCCCCAGCCGCCGAGATCCTCGCTCCCGCCGGGGTGGTCCGGGATCTCCTTCCCGGTCTCCGGGCACTCCTGCGGGAAAACCAGACCCTCTCCTTCCACGTGCAGGAGCCCCTCCCCCTGGTGGCAGCGGGGAGGAGCGGGGTGGAGCAGATGCTGGAGAACCTGGTGCGGAACGCCGTGCAGGCCATGCCGGACGGCGGGCGGGTGACGGTGGCCCTCTCCGGGGCGGAGGACGGCGTGCTGCTCACCGTGGAGGACACGGGGCTGGGAATGACCCCCGAGGTGCGGAGCCGGGCCCTCGAGCCCTTCTTCTCCGGGTGGGCCCGGACGGGGAGCGGGTTGGGACTGTCCACCGTGCAGTCGCTGGCCCGGCGCCTTGGGGGAGGGGTGGAACTGGACAGTGCCCCCGGGGAGGGGACCCGGGTCAGGGTGTGGCTTCCTGGAATGCCCGCGGTGGTGGAGGGGGAACTCCGCGGCGCCGGGCCGGAGGGCGGGCAGGCGTGGGGGAGGGGTGGATCCGGAGAGACGATCCTGCTGGTGGAGGACGAGGAGATGGTGCGCTCCCTGGCGGAGCGGATCCTGGTGGGGCGGGGCTACGGGGTGCTGGCGGCTGCCTGCGGCGACGAGGCCCTGGCTCTGGCCGAGGCCTGGGAGGGGCCCATCCACCTGGTCCTCTCGGACGTGGTGATGCCAGGAATGAGTGGCCCCGAAACCGTGGGGCGGATTGCGGAGACCGGTCGTACCTTCAAGGTCCTCTACATCTCCGGCTACACCGCCGATCATCTCGGTCCCTATGGAGTGCTGGAGGAGGGGATCGAGCTCCTTTCCAAGCCCTTCGGCCCCGACGCCCTGGCCCGCCGGGTGCAGGAGGTCCTTGGCGGCTGAGATGTACGGCGCCCCGGGGGGTCGGCTTCCCACCTCCTGTCCCGCCGCCTATGTTCTCCCCGCCCGCTGAAGAGCCAGAACACACCCATTGGCGGATCCCCCGGGGTCCGATCTGATCATGACAGAGACAGCCGAAGACCTTCTCCAGAGTGCCCGGGCCCGACTGGCCCGCGTCCTGGGGGCGCCCCTCCCCTCTCCTCGCCCCGGTGCCGGTGCCCCGCTCACAACCGCGGAGGCCGCCTACCTGCAGGAGGAGGGGGAGAGCCTCTACTGGAACGAGCTGGAGTGGGAACACATCACCGACGAGGAGCAGTTGGACGGCGGTCCTCTGGCGGAACTCACCTTCCCGGGCTTCCTC
Organism: uncultured Gemmatimonadaceae bacterium; assembly: GCA_964420725.1. Lineage (GTDB taxonomy): Bacteria > Gemmatimonadota > Gemmatimonadetes > Longimicrobiales > Gaopeijiaceae > CAYQVI01. The sequence continues at coordinate 2,973 of CAYQVI010000029.1, forward strand.
GCCTATGTGCGCGGGCTCCTGCTGGATGAGGTGATGCCCGATGCCCAGGCCCCGGCCGAGCCCCGCCCGGAGGCGGTGGAGGGGCTCCTCCGGTTCCTGGCGGGGCAGGTGCTGGACCTCCAGGAATCCGCAGGCGGCACGGGTCCCGAGGCGGAGCGCGTGGACGCGGAGATCGCTCTCACCCGGCGGCTCCTGGACCTGGTGCTGGCCCTCCTCCACCGGATCCCCCGGGAGGCGCTGGATCGCTCCGAAGTGGACGCCCCGGGGGGCTGACCCCGGCCCGGGAGGTCGACCATGTCCATCCTCCGTCCGAAGCCCCGTCCCGGGCATCCGTACATGGCGGGAGCTCCCCTCCTGGTGGCGCATCGGGGGGGGAGTGCGCTGGCCCCGGAGAACACCATGGTGGCCTTCGAGTCCGCAGTGGATCAGTGGGGGGCCGACATGCTGGAGATGGATGTCCACCAGTCGGCGGACGGTCGGATCGTGGTCATCCACGACGCCACGGTGGATCGGACCACCGACGGCTCCGGGGCCGTGGCGGCGCTCCGCTGGGATCAGCTCCGGGACCTGGACGCGGGCTACCGGTTCCGCGACGTCTCCGGCGAGACCAGCTTTCGGGGGACGGGGGTTCGCCTCCCCCTCTTCGACGAGGTGCTGGAGCGCTTCCCCCGGACCCGGATCAATGTGGAGGCCAAGGCATCGGACGCCACCGCGGGGCTCATCGCGGTGATCCGACGGCATGGCGCCACCCATCGGGTGCTGGTGGCCGCCACCGAGGAGGAGGCCCGGGGGGTCCGTCACGGCTACGAAGGGCCCTCTTCGGCCTCCCGCCGTCAGTTGCGGCTGGCCCATACCCTCCTCCGGCTGGGGCTTGGCCGCTTCCACGTTCCCGACACCGATGCCCTGCAGCTCCCCGATACCTGGGAGGGGCGTCGGATCGTGACGCCGGAACTGGTCGCGTGGGCCCACCGGCTCAATCTCCCCCTCCATGTCTGGACCATCGACGAGGAGGACGACATGCGCCGGCTCCTGGCCTGGGGTGTGGATGGGATCCAGACGGACCGGCCGGACCGCCTGGCCCGTGTCCTCCACGAGGTGTCCGGGCGACCCCTGCCCCCTGGGCTGCGTCGGAAGGACGTGGGATGAAGGGAGGAGGAGGCCCCCCTCCGCTCCCCCTGGCCCGGCGCTTCTGGCAGCATGTCCGGGAGCGGGAGCTCGTCCCTCCGGGGGCGCGGGTGGTGGTGGCCTGTTCCGGGGGGCTGGATTCCACGGTCCTCCTCCACCTTCTCCGGTTCCCCCCCCGGGGGGAGGAGGTCGACGGGGTGTCGCTGGTGGTGGCTCATGTGGACCATGGAATGCGTCCAGGCTCCGCCGCCGATCGTCAATGGACGAGGGGGTTGGTCCGGGCCTGGGGGCTCCCGATGGAGGAGGCCGCCCTGCAGCCTCCCCCCGCCACCGAGGCCCAGGCCCGTGCCGGTCGCTACCAGGCGCTGGAAGAGATCCGGCAGAGCACGGGAAGTGACCTCGTCCTCACGGCCCACCACGCCGATGACCAGGCGGAGACGGTGCTCTTCCGGGCTCTCAGGGGGGCGGGCCCCCGGGGTCTGAGGGGAATCCTGGAGCGTCGCTCCCCTGCACTGGTGCGCCCCCTTCTCCCCTTCTTCCGGCGGGAACTGGACGAGCATGCCGCGGCAGTGGGGCTGGTCTTCCGCCAGGACCTGTCCAACCGGGATCCACGGTGGACCCGGAACCGGATCCGCCACGAACTCCTTCCCCTGGCGGAGGCGCTGGTCCCCGGCGGCCGGGCCTCCCTGGCCCGTCTTGCGGGGGTCATGACGGACCGCACGGAGGCTTGGGATGCCATGCTCCAGAAGGTGATGGATGAACTCCCCATCACCCGTTCACCAGGGCGGATCGAGGTTGCCCGCACTCCTTTCCTGACCTATCATTCTGCTGTCCGGACCGGCCTCCTGGAGCTGTGGATCCGGGAGCTCGGTGGAGCGTTGGGCGAGGCCTCCATCCGCGTTGCCCTCCAGGCGGCCTCCTCGAGTCCGAGCGGGCGGGCGGCTTCCCTTCCGGGAGGGTTTCTGCTCCTCCGTGAGTTCAACCTCCTCGTCCTGACCCGGCCTCCTCGGCCGCTGGAGGACGAGCCTCTCGGGATCTCCTCGGCTGACCAGGGTTGTGGAGTGGCACGGATCGGAGGCTCCCGGGTTTCCATCCGGTGGGGGTCCCGCGCTCCGGACTCTCCAAGCGTGGAACGGTTCGTGACCTCCGGGTTACGTTTCCCGCTTCTGGTACGCGGGCGGCGTCCGGGGGACCGGATCCGGCTGGCCGGCGGAACGCGGAAATTGAAGAAGGTCCTGGCCGACCACCGTATCCCTCTTGGGGAGCGGGATCGGCAACCGCTCCTGGTGGACGCGGACGGGGTCGTACTCTGGGTGCCAGGGGTTGTCCGGTCCGCGGATGCGGCCGGAGAGGATGCAGGATTCTTCGTCGGGGTCGGGGATGCAGATCGTGCCTGATGCCACACTGGATCGGACCGGGGGTCGCCCGATCCAGGACGTGGTCTACAGCGAAGAGGCAATTGCCGCCAGGGTGCGGGAGTTGGGTGACTCCATCACGGAGTCGTACCCGGATTCCGGAGACCTGCTGCTGCTGGGGCTGCTGAAGGGGTCCTTCATCTTCCTGGCGGATCTGGTGCGGACCATTCGCCGACCTTTGCAGGTAGACTTCATTGTGGCGTCGAGCTACGGCTCCGGAACCGAGAGCAGCGGCAATGTCCGGCTGCTCTACGATCCGGAAGCGGATCTCCGGGGACGCCACGTGATCCTTGTGGAGGATATTGTGGACAGTGGGACCACCATGAACAGGCTCATCCCCCTTCTGGAGACCCGGGGTCCCAGCAGCCTTGAGATCTGTGCACTGCTCCACAAGCGGCTCACGACCCTCGAGCGGGAACCCCGGTGGGTGGGGTTCGACGCGCCCCAGGAGTTTCTGGTGGGGTACGGCCTGGATCATGCCGAAGACCTCCGGCACCTCCCCTTCATCGCGAGCCTCTGAGCGCCCCTTCAGGGGGAGACAAGTATGGCCGACCGTGAACCGAATCGAACGGATGCCCAGGGGACCCGGTTTTCCCGGATCTCCCGGAATGCATCCTTCTGGATCCTTATCCTGCTCATCCCCCTCCTGGGGCTGAATCTCCTTCGCGGCCAGGAAGAGGTTGCGCTGGAGTTGAACTACTCGCCCGAATTCCGGCAGGAACTCTCCTCGGGGAACATCCTCGAGGTGGCGGTGGAAGGCCGGGCCATGGAGGGCGAGTTCAGGAACACCGTCTCCAGGGAAGGCCGGGACTACCAGACCTTCCGGGTCCTCTTCCCCACGAACACCATCCCCGACGACCTGCTGAACGAACTCATCGAGCAGGGGGTCACGGTGGATGGTCAGGAGTCCAGCCAGGCGTGGTGGGGCTTCCTGGTGGGGGTGCTCCCGTGGCTGCTCTTCATCGCCTTCTGGTTCTGGATCTTCCGGACCATGCAGAGCGGCGGGAATCGGGCCTTCCAGTTCGGGCGCTCAAAGGCCAAGCTGATTTCGCCGGACACCCCGAAGCTCACCTTCGCGGACGTGGCCGGCGCCGACGAGGCCAAGGAGGAGCTACAGGAGATCATCGAGTTCCTGAAGGACCCCCAGCGCTTCTCCCGCCTGGGAGGCCGACTCCCCAAGGGGGTGCTCCTCATCGGGCCTCCCGGAACGGGGAAGACGCTGCTGGCCAAGGCTGTGGCCGGGGAGGCCGGGCGCCCCTTCTTCCAGATGTCCGGCTCGGATTTCGTGGAGATGTTCGTGGGTGTGGGTGCATCCCGGGTCCGGGATCTCTTCGAACAGGGGAAGGCCCACGCGCCCTGCATCATCTTCGTGGACGAGATCGATGCCGTGGGTCGGCACCGGGGTGCCGGACTTGGGGGTGGACATGACGAGCGGGAGCAGACGCTGAATGCCCTCCTGGTGGAGATGGACGGCTTCGAGACCAACGAGGGCGTGATCCTGCTGGCGGCCACGAATCGCCCGGATGTGCTGGACCCGGCGCTTCTCCGCCCCGGTCGGTTCGACCGGCAGGTCGTGGTGGACGCTCCGGATGTGAAGGGTCGGGAGGCCATCCTCCGGGTGCATGCCCGGAAGCTCCCCCTGGAGGACGATGTCGAGCTCTCGATTCTCGCCAAGGGAACCCCGGGGCTCTCCGGTGCGGATCTGGCCAACCTCTGCAATGAGGCAGCACTGCTGGCGGCGCGGGAAGGGGTGGACCGGGTGTCCATGGACCACTTCGAGAGGGCCAAGGACAAGGTGATGCTCGGCACCGAGCGGCGGAGCATGGTCCTCACGGAGAACGAGAAGCGGCTCACCGCCTACCACGAGGCCGGCCACGCCGTGATCGGTCTCCGGGTGCCAGGGCTGGACCCCGTGCACAAGGTGACCATCGTACCCCGTGGGCGGGCCCTGGGGATCACCGCCTCCCTCCCCGCCGAGGACCGCCACTCCTACACCAAGGAATGGCTGGAAGGGCAGTTGGTGATGCTCTTCGGCGGTCGCGTTGCGGAGGAGATGATCTTCGGTCCGGAGAAGGTCACCACCGGTGCCGGGAACGACATCGAGCGGGCCACCGCCCTCTCCCGGAGGATGGTGACGAAGTTCGGGATGTCGGACCGGGTGGGGCTGATCTCCGTGGGAGATTCCGACCAGGAGGTCTTCCTGGGTCGGGAGATCCAGCAGCGCCGGGAGGTGTCGGAGCACACCGCCCGCCTGGTGGACGAAGAGGTGAAGCGGATCCTGGACGAGGCGCATCAGGAGGCCCGGGAGGTCATTGACCAGAACAGGGACCTCCTGGAGCGGATCGCCCAGGCCCTCCTGGAGCGGGAGACCATCGACCGGGAGGACATCACCCGCCTGGAGCGGGGTGAGCCGCTCCTTCCTCCCCGGGGATCCGAGCCCCGGGAGGAGGCCCCGGAGCATGTCCCGTCGGCTCTGCCGGCCCCGTCCCCCACGGCGTCCGCGGCCCCCGCCGCCTCGGCTGCGGAGCAGCGGGCCGGGAAGCGCAGTGGCAGCGAGAGTGGTGAGGCCACCGGGTCTCCGGCACCCGCCGCCCGGCTCACGGCGGGGAACCCCGAGGCGGACACCCCACGTTGAATGGGCCACCCTCCCCCCGCCTTGTCCGGGCTGGACCGGGGGGAGGCTGGCCTGTCTCCGCTCTCGGTGGACGGCCCCGGGAGTGGTGTACGAGCGCAGGCTCCCTGAAGGAATACCAGAACCCGTGCTCCTCCGCCCGGGGGAGTGGATGAGGCGCTCCCGTTGAGATCGATGTGGGAACAGTTGGGGTTGCTCCGCCCCGGTTGGGCGGACCTCGTGGAAATCCTCATCGTGGGTTTCCTGTTCTACCGGCTGCTGCTCCTCATCCAGCGCACCCGGGCGATGCAGATGCTCCTGGGGGTCCTGCTCCTGGTGGGAGGGTATGCCCTCGCCCGACTCCTTGATCTGGTCCTCATCCGCACCCTGATGGAGACGGTCTTCCAGTACGGGGCCATCGCCGCCCTGGTGGTGTTCCAGCCGGAGCTGCGCTCCGCCCTGGCCCGCCTGGGACAGAGCCGTGTTCTGGCGGGGTTCTTCAGCCGGCTGGAGGAGAGCCACGTGGTGGAGGCCATCGTCGCGGGGGTGGAACAGCTCTCCCGCTCCAAGGTGGGGGCCATCATCGCCATCGAGCAGGAGGTGGGGCTCGAGGAGTACGCCTCCACCGGAAGCACGGTCCACGCCCGGGTCTCGGCAGAGATGCTCAGCACCATCTTCGCCCCCTACACCCCCCTCCACGACGGAGCGGTGATCATCGTCGGGGACGAGATCCGGGCCGCAGGCGCCATCCTTCCCCTGACCCAGTCCCCCATGAAGGACAGGAGTCTGGGGACGCGGCACCGGGCCGCCATCGGTCTCTCCGAGGAGACCGACGCCCTGATCATCGTGGTGAGCGAAGAGACCGCCCGGATCTCCGTGGCCAGGGGAGGGCGGCTGGAGACGGGAATCGATGGTGACCGGCTCCGGGACATCCTGGTGGCGGCCTTCCCCGGGGCTCCCGGTGGACTGGTGGCTGGATTCCGTCTGGCCAACGGGGCACTTCGTAGAAGCTCCGGCAGAGATGTCGAGGCCACCCCCGGGAGCGGAGTCCGGTGACGCATGGGGAACCGTCGAAGGAGGGGATCGAGCGCGTTGACACGTGCGAGCGCCCCCCGTACATTGGCCCCGTTCCATACAGCCCCGCGCCCGCCGCTGTTTCCACACCCTGACCGACCCACAAGGAGATCGGCTTGGACGGCTCCACCTACGAACTGCTGAGCCTCTTCAATGATGGCGGGCTCATGATGTACCCCCTGGTTCTCTGCTCCCTGCTGGGCGTCGGGGTCATCATCGCCAAGGCCTGGACCCTCTGGGTGGCCCACAAGGACGCCCACACGGTCCTCGAAGAGGTTGGACGGCTTGCCCGCTCCGGCGACATCGATGGCGCCATCGAAGTGGCTGTGGCCACTCCTGGCCCCACTGCCGCCATCCTTCTGGCGGGCCTTCGCCGGATCCGGGACCGGAAGGTGCAGGACGGAGAGGTGGAGCAGGTGGTCTCCACGACGGGGACCATCGAGCTGGGCTTCCTGGAGAGGGGGTTGGTGGTTCTGGCCACCGTCGCCAACGTGGCACCTCTCATGGGCTTCCTGGGCACCGTGGCCGGGATGATCCTGGCCTTCGCTGCCATCGAGGCCGCAGGGGACGTGGACCCGACGCTGGTCGCCGGGGGGATCAAGGTGGCCCTCCTCACCACCGCCGCCGGCCTGGTCATCGCCATTCCGGTGAACATCGGGTACAATTTCTTCGTGACCAGGATCGACACGCTGATCGTGGACATGGAGCAGGGTGCGCAGGAGATCCTGAACATCGCCTGGGATCTCGAGAAAGAGGGAAGTCTACAGGTCCTGAAGCGCCGGGCCTGATATTGCATCCACCGTTGCCGTTGGAACCCATCCGGGCTCCGACGGTACATCCCGGTAACCCCACGGGAGTCAGCATCATGGCCGTACTGAACAACAAGAAGTCGAAGGTCAGCGACGAGGTGCCCACCTCTTCGATGGCGGACATTGCGTTCCTCCTCCTGATCTTCTTCCTGGTCACCACGGTGTTCCCCAACGACAAGGGGCTCCGCATCGTGCTTCCCGAGCCCTCGGAAGAGGTGGAGGTGAGCCAGCGGAACATCCTGCACATCCTCATCCGCCAGAACGGCAGCGTGGGGATCCGGCGTGGGGAGTCCCAGGACGAGCAGATCGTGCAGGCTTCCCAGGTGGAGGGGATCTGGCGGCAGGAGGTGGCGCAGAATCCCAACCTCATCGCCGCTGTGAAGACGCATCCCGATGCGCCGCACAAGTTCATGATCGACGTGCTGGACGGCCTGCAGTCGGCGGGTTCCAGCAAGATTTCCCTGCAGATCCTGGAGTAGCTGGGAATGGCGATGAGCAAGGGTGGGTTCGAACGGAAGTCGAAGACCTCGGATGAGATTCCCTCCTCGTCCCTGGCCGATATCGCCTTCCTCCTCCTGATCTTCTTCATGGTGACCACCGTCTTCCGGACTTCGTCGGAGCGGGACATCATCTGGCCCGAGGCGGAGGCCACCAAGAAGATCGACGAGAAGAAGAAGGACATCCTCTACGTCTGGCTCGAGCGGAACGGGGACGTCTACATCAATGATCGCCTCACCGCGATGGCGGATGTCTCCAATGTCGTAGCGCCGCTGTATCTCGAGAGTCAGCAGCGGATGGTCATCTCCATGCGGGCCGATGCCGAAGTGCCCTACCGGTACACGGATGCCCTCATGTCGGAGCTTCAGCAGGCCGGTGCAGTCCGGGTGGTGTTCGCCACGGAACTCGAGCGCCGCATGACACGGGAGAGACGATGAGCGCACAGGCCGTTGCCGCAGACTACACCGTGATGGACACCGCCAACGACCGTCTCAAGCGGTCGTTCGGGGCGTGGTTCTGGGGTTCGATCATGATCGCGACCCTCCTCCACTTCATGGTGTTCTTCTTCTTTCCCCAGCTGACGGCGGCTGACTTCTCCATCGTCACCACGGAGATCGAGACCATCGAGCTCCCGCCGGAGATCGAGATTCCGCCGCCGCCGCAGCAGATCGCGCGGCCGGCGATGCCCGTCATCTCGGACGCGATCATCGATGAGGACATCACCATCGCCGACGTGACGTTCGAGGCGAACCCCATCGAGAACCTGCCGCCGCCGCCCGCCGAGGGGGACTTCGACATCTCGTCGCAGCCCACCTTCACTCCGTACACGGTGGCGCCGCAGCTCCGGAATACCTCCGAGGTGCAGCGGGCTCTGGAGCGGGAGTATCCGGCCATCTTGCGGGATGCGGGAATCGGTGGGCAGGTTCTGGTCCACTTCTTCATCGACGAGCAGGGGAATGTGCAGGACCAGCGGATCGCCACCAGTTCCGGGCATGCGGCGCTGGATCAGGCGGCCATCCGGGTGGCCCAGGTCTTCCGGTTCTCGCCGGCCCTGAACCTGGACAAGAACGTTCCGGTCTGGATTGCTCTTCCCATCACGTTCCAGTCGCGCTGACGGAGCGGGGACCCGCTCCCTGTCGGGCAGGGTAGCTGTACAGAAGAGCCTCGCCGGTACGACCGGCGAGGCTCTTCTGTACATGGGCTGCCCCGAGGCTCCGGTTTCTTCCCCTCCCTGGTGGTGGTACCTTTCTGCACCATGTACAATGCCCGCCTGAACGACGTTCTCCCCGGGATCCAGGATGCACTGCAGCAGGCGGCCTCCCGCAGCGGTCGGCAAGCCGATGCAGTGACCCTTGTGGCCGTGACCAAAGGGCATCCCCTGGAGGTGGTGGAGGCCGCCCTCGGGGCGGGGCTCCGGGATCTGGGAGAGAACCGGGTCGAGGCATTGGAGACCCGGGTGGCGGCCTTCCAGGGCCGGGGGATCCGGTGGCACATGGTGGGGCACCTCCAGAGCCGGAAGGCCGGACGGGCGGCCGCCGTGTCCACCCTGATCCACTCGGTGGACTCCCTTCGTCTGGCAGAGCGACTGGCCCGCTCCGCCGGGGAGCTGGGGCGACCGGTTCAGATCCTGGTGCAGGTGAACACCGCTGCCGAGGAGGCGAAGTCCGGGCTGGATCGGGAGCGGGCCCTGGAGGAGCTGGGCATGATCGCCGCCATGGAGGGGCTGCAGGTGCAGGGCCTCATGACCATGGCTCCCTTCACGGAGGATGAGGGTGTCCTCCGCGATGCCTTCCGGCGACTCCGGGAACTCCATGAAGGTGCCCTGCGGGACATTCCCGGGTACGAGGGGCGGGAACTGTCCATGGGCATGTCCAATGACTTTGTCATTGCCGTCGAGGAGGGGAGCACGATGGTGCGACTCGGAACGGCGCTCTTCGGAGAACGACCGGTATGATCGACCTCACGCCACTTGACGTTCGAAAGAAGCGCGGAGACTTCCGCCGGATCCTCCGGGGTTATGAGCCGGAGGAGGTGGACACCTTCCTGCAACTGGTGGCAGAGCGGATGGAGGAGCTGGTGAAGGACAACCTCTCCCTGTCCGAGAAGGTGGAGCGGCTCCAGGAGCAGGTGGGGTCATTGGAAGGGAGGGAGCGGGCCGTCCATGACGCCCTGGTCACGGCAGAACGGCTCCGGAGCGATGTGAAGGATCAGGCCGCCCGGGAGGCCGAGGTGGTGCGGCGGGAAGCCGAGTCCGACGCCCGGCGCATCCTGGAGGATGCCGAGCGGATGGTTGCGGAGCATCGGGGGGCGCTGGCGGCGCTGGAACGGGAGCGACGGCAGTTCCTGGGAGCCTTTCGCGCCCTCCTGGAGCGACAGATGGAACGGCTGGAGACGGAGGAGGGCTCCCTGGGGGACGCAGGGGGTGCTTCGGTCCAGGGGCGGAGCGAGGCCTTCCGCCGGACCGCCGTTGCCGGGGGGAGCGGTGGAGTCTTCCAGGGGAAAGGGGCCTCCGACGCCGCAGCCCCGGCTCCAACGGCGACTCCCGTGGCAGGGGACCAAGGCGAAGTGGGGTCCGGGGAGGCGGGGAAGGGGCCGGAGAGCCCCGGAGGGGCGGGCCAACAGGGTGAGGATCTCTCGTCCTGGCTGGCCGGCTTCCTGGAAGGGGACGAGCCCGGGGACCGTTGAGCTGGTGCAGTTCCCCCTTCCGCGGCGGTCCGGTTCCCACCGGGGCGCCGCGGATCCACATCGGACATGCACGGACAGGCTGAATGACCTTGCTGCAGCAGAGGGAAGGGGTGGAGCGTGCGGTGGAGACCGTCCGTGCCCGTTGGGGCGGATCGCCGGCGGTGGCCATGGTCCTGGGGACCGGGCTGGGGGGCGCGGGGAACGAGATCGAGGTGGAGGTGGAGATCCCCTACCACGAGATCCCCGGGTTCCCCCTTGCCACGGTGGAGTCCCACGGAGGTCGCCTTCTGCTGGGGCACTGGCAGGGGGTGCCGGTGGCCGCCATGTCCGGGCGCTTCCACCGCTATGAGGGTTACTCCCTTCAGGAGGTGACCCTTCCCATCCGGGTGCTCCGGCTCCTGGGATCCCGGGTCCTCTTCCTCTCCGGTGCCGTGGGGGGAATGAACCCCCTCTGGGGACCGGGGGAACTGGTCATGCTGGACGATCACATCAACCTCCTGGGGGACAGCCCCCTGGTGGGTCCCAACGTCGACGAGTGGGGTCCCCGCTTCCCCGACATGAGCCAGGTGTATGATCTGGATCTCCAGGACCGGGCCAGGAGTGCGGCACTGGCTCAGGGAATCCCCCTGCACCGGGGGGTCTACGTGGCGGTCACCGGCCCCAACCTGGAGACCCGGGCCGAGTACCGGATGCTCCGGATGATGGGGGCCGATGTGGTGGGGATGTCCACCGTGCCCGAGGCGCTGGTGGCACGACAGATGGGGATGCGGATCCTGGCCATCACCGTGGTCACCGACCACTGCCTCCCCGATGCCCTGGAGCCCACCGACGTCCAGACCATCATCCGCATTGCCGGGGAGGCGGAACCCCGTCTCACCGCTGTCTTCCGCTCCGTTGTGGCCGGTTTCCGAGGGGATCAATGAGTGACGTTCGCTATCCTGAGCTCGCCGGTGGGGCGCTGAAGATCGAGGAGGAGGTCCTGGCCCGGTGGAGGGAGGAGGAGCTCTTCCATCGGACCATGGAGGCATCCTCCCAGGGTGAGCCCTTCGTCTTCTACGAGGGCCCTCCCACCGCCAATGGACGGCCGGGGCTGCACCACATCATCTCCCGGACCATCAAGGACCTGGTGTGCCGCCACCGCACGATGCAGGGTCGTAGCGTGACCCGCATCGCCGGCTGGGACACCCACGGCCTTCCGGTGGAGATCGAGGCGGAGCGCCGGCTGGGAATTTCGGGAAAGCCCGACATCGAGAAGGTGGGGATCGAGGCGTTCAACCAGGTGTGCCGGGACTCCGTCTTCACCTACAAGGAGGAATGGGAGCGCCTCTCGGAGCGGATCGGATACTGGCTGGACTACTCCCGCCCCTACGTCACCTACCACACCCCGTACATCGAGTCGGTGTGGTGGATCCTGAAGACCATCGCCGGGAAGGGGCTCCTCTATCGGGGCTACAAGAGCGTTCCCTACTGCCCCCGGTGCGGAACCGCCCTCTCCTCCCACGAGGTGGCGCAGGGGTACCGGGACATCTCCGACCCGTCCCTCTACTTCCTGGCTCCCCTCGTGGACGAGTCGGGGGAGCCCGATCCGCATGGGACCGCCTTCCTGGTCTGGACCACCACCCCCTGGACGGTGCCGTCCAACGTGGGGCTGGCGGTGCATCCGGACTTGACGTACGCGGTGGTGGGGTGGGAGGGGCGGCGGCTCATCGTGGCCGAGGCCCGGGTGGAGGCCCTCTTCGGCGAGGACGCCCAGGTGCTGGAGCGGATCCCCGCGACGGAGCTGGTGGGACGCCGGTATGCCCGGCCCCTGGAGGTGGTGCCGGTCCCGGAGGATCCCCATAACGGGTGGACCGTGGTCCCGGAGACCTTCGTCAGCGCGGACGACGGAACGGGGATCGTGCACATGGCCCCGGCCTTCGGCGCCGACGACTACCTGGCGGGACAGCGTCACGGCCTCCCCATGCTGAGACCGGTGGACGACGCGGGCCGGTTCATGGAGGACCTCCCCCTGGTGGGGGGGCGCTTCGTGAAGGACGCCGATCCGCTGCTGGTGGAGGAACTCCGGAAGGCCGGGAACCTCTTCCGGAACACCATGGAGGTGCACAGCTACCCCCACTGCTGGCGCTGCTCCTCGCCGCTGATCTACATGGCCCGGGACTCCTGGTTCGCCGCCACCAGCACCCTGAAGGAGACCATGCTGGAGCAGAACGCCGCCGTGAACTGGGTCCCCCCGGAGGTGGGGGAGGGGCGCTTCGGGGAGTGGCTGGCCAACAACGTGGACTGGGCCCTCTCCCGGGACCGCTACTGGGGGACGCCGCTCCCGGTCTGGATCCGGGAGGACGACCCGGACGAGGTGGAGTGGATCGGGAGCCTGGCGGAGCTGGAGGAGCGGGCGGGTCCCCTGCCGGAGGGGTTCGATCCCCACCGCCCCTTCATCGACGAGATCACCTTCCCCAGCCGGGACGGGAAGGGGGTCATGCGCCGGGACCCTTCGGTGGTGGACGTCTGGTTCGACTCCGGGGCGATGCCCTATGCCCAGTGGCACTACCCCTTCGAGAACCAGGAGGAGTTCGAGGCCCACTTCCCTGCGGACTTCATCTGCGAGGGGCTGGACCAGACCCGGGGGTGGTTCTACTCCCTCATGGCCATCGGCACGATGCTGGGGCGGGGAAGTGCCTACCGGAACGTGGTGGTGAACGGCCTCATCCTCGACGCCGAGGGACAGAAGATGTCCAAGTCGAAGGGGAACGCCGTCGATCCCTGGGATGCGGTGGGGGAGTTCGGGGCGGATGCCATCCGCTGGTACCTCATCACGGCGTCGAATCCGTGGGTCCCGAAGCGGTACGACCCGGTGGCGCTGGGGGAGGCCAGCCGGAAGTTCCTGGACGGGCTGGGGAACACCTACCGGTTCTTCCGGCTCTATGCCGAGGTGGAGGGGTGGGCGCCGTCGGAGAACGATCCTCCGGTGAGGGAGCGCCCCGTTCTCGACCGGTGGGTCCTGTCTCGACTCCACGGCCTGGTGTCCGATGTGGCCGAGGCGCTGGACGCGTATCAGTTGACCCGAGCCTACCGGGCGGTGGGGGAGTTCCTGGACGGGGATCTCTCCAACTGGTACGTGCGTCGCTCCCGGGAGCGCTTCTGGGGGAACGGCGACCCGGAGGATGCCCGGGCCGCCTTCCGCACCCTCCATGACTGCCTGCGCACCGTGACGCTCCTGACGGCGCCGGCGATCCCCTTCCACGCCGACTGGTACCACCGGGCCCTCACCGGCTCCAGTGTGCACCTCCAATCCTTCCCTGAGGTGGACCCGTCCCTCCGGGATCCGGTCCTGGAAGGGGAGATGGTTGCGGTGCGGGCGCTGGTCTCACTGGGGCGGGCCGCCCGGGAGGATGCAGGGATCCGCGTCCGGCAGCCCCTCCGGACCCTCCTGGCGGTGGTCCCCGGAGGGGAGGAGCTCCGGGAGGAATCGCTGGGGGTTCTCCGGGACGAACTGAACGTGAAGCAGGTGGATTTCCTCACCTCCGGTGCCGACCTGGTCTCATTGTCGGCGCGACCCAACTTCCGGGCGCTGGGACCCCGCTTCCAGAAGGCGAGTCAGGGGGCCGGGGCAGCCATCCGGGGGCTGGGGGACGGCGCCCTCCGGGCCTTCCGGGCAGGAGAGCCGGTACGCCTTTCGGTGGAGGGGGAGGAGGTGCTCCTGCAGCCGGAGTGGCTGGAGATCGTGGAGGAGGCCCGGGGGGAGCACGTGGTGAGGAGCGAGGGCGGCTTCACGGCGGCGCTGGACCCGACCCTGGACGCCGAGCTGGTGTCCGAGGGGGTGGCCCGGGAGCTGGTGAACCGGATCCAGCGGCTGAGGAAGGATTCGGATCTGGAGATCACCGACCGGATCCGGCTGGGTGTGTTCGGTCCCGACGGCATCTCCGCCCCGGCCCGGGAGCATCGCGGCTTCATCATGGGGGAGGTCCTGGCGGTGGACATGGATGTGGGTGGGCCCGGAGGTGGGGAAGGATTCCGCTACGGAACCAGTGTGGACATCGATGGCGTGGAGGTCTGGATCGGCCTCGAGACGGCATCGGGAAACGGAGACGGATCCTGACCGCTGGAGAAGTCGACCGACAGGTCCTGGATGTGGGGGTGGACGAGGGAGGGGTCCGGCTGGACCTCTGGGTGTCCGGGAAGCTGGAGCTCTCCAGGACCCGTGTGGCCCGGCTTCTGGAGGAGGAGCGGATCCTGGTGGATGGCCGCCCGGCAAAGAAGTCGGAGCCGGTCATCCCCGGGATGCGCATCGAGGTGGAGATCCCTGCTCTCCTCCCCACCAGGGCCGCGCCCGAGGAGCTTCCACTCCAGATCGTGTGGGAGGATGACGATCTTGTGGTGGTGAACAAGGAGGCGGGGATGGTGGTGCACCCCTCTGCGGGGCACGCCACCGGAACGCTGGTGAATGCTCTGCTCCACCATGTGAAGGACCTGTCGGGGATCGGCGGAGCCCTCCGGCCGGGGATCGTCCACCGGCTGGACCGGGATACCTCCGGTCTCCTGGTGGTGGCGAAGGGTGACCGGGTCCACCAGGCGCTCTCCGCGGCCCTCAAGGCACGGGAGGTCCGGCGGGTCTACCGCGCCGCCGTCTGGGGGCACCTCAAGGAGAGTCCGGTGACCGTGGACGCGCCCATCGCCAGGGATCCGAAGGATCGGAAGAAGATGGCGGTGGTGGAGGGAGGCCGAGCGTCGGTTACCCGGGCCCGCCTCCGGGAACGGTGGATCGCCGCAGAGCTCCTGGACGTGGCCCTCTCCACCGGGCGGACCCACCAGATCCGGGTCCACATGCGGCACATCGGGCACCCTGTCGTAGGGGATCCGGTATATGGTGCCATGGGAGCAAAGGGGATCAGCGGCGAGGCCGGGGTCTGGGCCCGGCAGTTGAACCGACGGGTCCCCAGGCAGTTCCTCCATGCAGCCGAACTGGGGTTCAAGCACCCCAACACGGGCGAGCTCCTGCGCTTCCGGGTGCCGCTCCCCGACGATCTCGCCGCTGCCGCCGCCTGGGCCGAGGCGACGTCCCGACCGGAACCGCCCCCCGGAGGGGCGGACGAAGAATGAACGAACTCGACCCCCGCCTGACCTTTGACACCTTTGTGGTGGGCCCGGCCAACCGGCTGGCCACCGCCGCCGCCCGGCGTGCCGCGGACTCCCCCGGCACGAGCTACAACCCCCTGTTCCTCTACTCGAACTCGGGGCTGGGGAAGTCCCATCTCCTGAATTCCGTGGCCCACCACGCCACCCGGAGCTTCCCCGGTAGCACGGTGGTGTTCACCACCATGGAGTTGTACCTGGACGACCTGGCCCGCACCCTGGGGGAGGGGGACACGGAGGAGCTCAGGGGCCGGTACGGCGACGCGGACTTCCTCCTCCTGGACGACGTCCAGTTCCTCACCGGTCAGCCCCAGGCCCAGGAGATGGTGCTCCGCACCCTGGATGCCCTCACCGGCTCCGGGAAGCAGGTGGTCCTGGCCAGCGATCGGCCCCCCTCGGAGATCAATGGGCTGGACGAGCGTCTCGTGTCCCGGTTCTCTGGCGGGCTCATCGTGGATATCGGCTCGCCGGAGTACGAGACCCGGGTGGCCATCCTCCGGCGGAAGGCCGAGGAGCGGGGGGGCGGGCTGGCGCCGGGGGTGGCGGAAATGACTGCCCGGATCCCATTCCGGAATGTCCGGGAGCTCCAGGGGGGGCTGAACCGAATCCTGGCCATCCAGGAGCTGGAAGGGCGTACGGTGACCCCCGACGAGGTCCGACAGCTCCTCCGGGTGGACGAGCGGGCCGGTGGGGAAGCGCCGGCTCCCCCCTCGCCCCCCCCGCCGGAGGAGCCGGTGGAGGGGGAGCCCACCTGGTGGGAACTCCTCCTGGAGGAGGCGGCGGAGGCCGAGGCGGAGGGGTTCTCGGCAGGGAGACTCCGGAGGATGGCGGAGTCCGGTCGGGAGCCCGAGGACCTCCCGGGGGTGCTGGAGCGCTTCCGCCACGACCTGGACCGGCTCCGGACCCTGGTGGCCCAGGCCGAGGCGCTGGGTGAGGGGTGGTCCGGTCCCGGCCCCTCTCCACTCCTGGACCCGGAACGGATGGAGGAGGCGGAGGCGTGGGTGGCCCTGGCCCGGGAGCGCACCCGCCCCTTTCCCCACATCCCCCCGGGTCCGGATCTCTCCCAGGCGGGGAATCGTTATCCGCCCCTGGCCATGCGGGCCGCGGATCGGCTCATCCTGGAGGAGCGCCCGGACTACAACCCCCTCTTCATCGTGGCCTCCGACGCAGGACACGGGCGGGGGCTGCTGGAGGCCATGGCCCGGAGCTACCTCTTCCGCCGCCCCCGTGGGCGGGTGGGGCTCATCTCCGCCGCCGCCTTCGCGGAGGAGTTCATCGGGACCCTTTCCGACGGGACGGCCAGCGCCTGGCGGGAGCGCTGGGGGACCGTGGACCTCCTCCTGGTGGAGAGCGCCCAGGACCTTGCAGAGGGGGAGCGGGCGCAGGACGAGTTCTTCCACGTCTTCGAGACCGTGAAGCGCCGGGGGGGACGGGTGGCCCTCACGGCGGATCGCTTCCCCGACACCATCCACGGCATCGACGACCGCCTCCGCTCCCGCTTCGAGGGGGGGCTGGTGGTGGAGCTGGCCTCCCCCCCGGCGCAGCCCCCCGCCTCTCCCGGGGTGGGTCGCCCCTTCCAGGTGCGGGAGGAGTCCGCCCCCGACGATGCCCGGGTCCTCCTGGACCTGGGGGACATCGAGCTCCGGGACGATGGGCGGGGGGGGCTCTTCCCCTCCGAAGGTGCGGGGGAGGAGGAGGGAGGAGTGGCCACCGGCCCGGGGACCACACTCCCCCGTCCTCCGGCGCCCGGGCCCGGTGTGCCCCGCTTCGGGGGGGGGAACCCTGCATCCGGGGCTCCCGTGGCCGCTCCGCCCCTCCTGCGGGAGCCCCCGCCGCCCCCCCCCAGACCCGTTCCCGGAGAGCGGTGGTTCCCCTCCGGCGAGAAGGTGGTGTGGGTCTGGCCCCGCCTGGATGACCGTCTGGTGGAGGAGGCGGACTGATGGCCGTGGAAGGCTCTCTCGAGGATGTCAGCCTGGCGGACATCTGCCAGCTCCTGTCCATGGGGCGGAAGACCGGTTGCCTGAGCATCACCGACCGCTCCCGCTTCGGCTACATCTACTTCGATGGCGGACGGGTCACCTACGCCTCCGTTCTGAACCGCCCCGATCGCCTGGGTGAGCTCCTGGTGCGGAACGGGGTCATCACCCGGGATCAGCTGGCCGCCGCCATGGACCGGCAGGCCAACCACCCGGGGAAGCGGCTGGGTCAGATCCTGGTGGACAGTGGCGTCCTCTCCCAGGACGATCTCCGGCGCTTCATCACCATCCAGATCGAGGAGGCGGTCTACCACCTCTTCTCCTGGAACCAGGGGGCCTTCCACTTCGACCCCGACCAGCAGCCGGAGGACGACCAGTTGGGGCTCTCCATCCACGCCGAGAGCCTCCTCCTGGAGGGGGCCCGGCGGGTGGACGAGTGGAGCCTCATCGAGAAGAAGATCCCCTCCATGGACCTCATTTTCGGGGTGGAGCGGGATCCCCGGGGGGAAGAGGGGGTGGAGCTCACCGCCGAGCAGGAGAAGATCCTCCCCTTCCTGGACGGCACCCGGACGGTGGAGCAGCTCATGGAGCACTCCGGCCTGGTAGAGTTCGATGTGGCAAAGGCGCTCTACGGGCTGGTGCAGGCCGGGTTCGCCCAGCGTGTCGGGCGAGGCGGCATGAAGGGGGAGGAGAGCCCGCCCGAGGAGACCCAGTCGCTGAGCCACCTGGCCCTGGGAACCGCCTTCTACCGGGCGGGGATGCTGGAGGATGCGGAGCGGGAGGTGCGGCGGGCGCTGGAGAACGATCCCCGGAGCTCTTCGGCCCGCTTCCGCCTCGCCCTGGTGCTCCTCCGGGGCTCCCGGGCCGCCGAGGTCCTGGAGATGCTGGATGCCGCCCCGGAAGGAGTGGTGGAGGGGTACGGAGCCCTCCGGGCAAGGGCGCTGTCGCTGGAGCTCCTGGGGCGCTACCGGGAGGCGCTGACGGTCATCGAGCAGGCGGAGCAGCTCCGTCCCGGGAACCAGGACCTGATGCTGAATCGGGGGATCGTGCTCCTGAAGGCCCAGGAGCCGGTGCGGGCGGCCCAGGCGCTGGCCACCTACCGGGCGGTGATGGGACGGCAGATCCCTCCGCCGCTCTACTACGCCTATGCCGTCCTGGCGCTGGGAATGGCGGGGGACGCCGAGGGGGCGGTGACCATGGGGCGGGAGGGGCTCACCCACTATCCCGGAGAGGGGTCCATCCTGGTGAACCTGGGGGCCATTCTGGAGCGGCGGGGCGAGATCGAGGCGGCGGAGGCGCTCTACCTCCGGGCGGCGGGACAGTCGCCCCCTCCTCCGCAGGCCCACAAGAACCTGGGGGACCTGGCGTACCGCCGGGGGGACCACGCCGGGGCCCGGGCCCACTTCGAGAAGGCGGTGCAGCTGGAGCCCCGCCTGGGAGACGACGTCTACCTGAAGCTGGGGAACATCGCCTACAAGGAGGCGGACCGGGACTGGGCACTCCTTCTGTGGCGGCGGGCGCTGGAGCTCAACCCCCGGAACGAGGTGGTCCGGACGAATCTGGAGCTGCTCTCCTCCGGCCCGGGGGGGTGAGGGGGATGCCGGGGGGAGGGGGTCTCCGGAGGCTCGGCTGCCGCGCCGCGCTCCTGTGGGTCCTTCTGCTTCCGGGGTGTATGGAGCTGCCCCCGGGGGCGGGGTCCGGGCGCGGGGAGGCCCCGCCGGTGCAGGAGGGGGCGGCCCCACCGGCGGATCCGGTGTTCCGGCTTCAACAGGTGGATCCCGGGGTCGCGGCCCCCGACCTGACCGGGGATCCGGAGGTCCGGGGGACGATCTTCTTCTGGCCTGGCGATTCGCTGAGGGCGGTCCGTGTGGCCCAGGTCCTCCAGGAGGCCCCGGACCTTCCCGGACTTCCTCCCGGCGTCCCCTCCGGCGCCCACCTGGTGCTGGCCCCCTCCGAGTCCCGCTTCGACTCCCTCACCGGGGGGGCGGTCCCCGAGTGGGGCGCCGGGGTGGCCATCCCCTCCCTGGGGCGCATCGTCCTCCCCATCTATCCCGCTCCCCGCACCCGGGGGTGGGAGGAGGCCCGGGTCATCCGCCACGAGTGGGCCCATATCGGGCTCCACCAGGCCCTCCCCGGGCTCAGGATCCCCCGCTGGTTCAACGAGGGATACGCGGAGTGGTCCTCGGGAGCCTGGACAGCGGAGGAGGGGTGGCGCCTCCGGGTGGCCATGGCGCTGGGGCAGCTTCCTCCGCTGGATTCCCTGGCGCTGGCCTGGCCCCGGGACCGTGCCTCGGCGGATCTGTCGTATCTGCTGGCCGCCTCCGCCCTGGAGTTCCTGGTGGACCGGAGTGGAGAGCGGGGGATCGAGGTGCTCCTGGAACGATGGGTGGAGGAGGAGGGCTTCGAGGCGGCGGTGCGCCGGACCTACGGGCTCACCGGAAGCCAACTGGAGGAGGATTGGCGGGCCTTCATCCGGTCGCGCTACGGGTGGCTGACGGTCCTGGCCCAGAGCGTGGTGTTCTGGCTGGTGGCGGGGGTGATGCTGGCGGTGCTGGTGGCGATCCGGCGGAAGCGGGACCGGCTGCGGATGGACCGGCTCCGGGAGGAGGAGCCACCGGATGCGCCGGCGTGGTGGTCCGGCGAGGAAGGGGGAGGGGATCCCGGGATCCCGGAGCGGAGCCCGTATCCCCCGGTCCGGGTTGACCCGCCCCGGGAGTGGAACTAAGCTCCGGCGATGAAGAAGCCTGCATCCCGGGAGAGCCCTGCGGCCTCCGCAGCGAAGGGGACCGCTCCGCCCCCTGCATTCACCCCCCTCACCGCCATCCTGGGCGGGGCGGGGCTGGTGTCCATCGTGTCGGGGTTCGTCCTGCTCTCCACCGGCTCCATCACCCTGGCCCCTGTTCTGCTGGTGGTGGGCTACGTGGTGCTGGTTCCGCTGGCCATCCTGCGCTGATCCATCGTTCGACCTGCTGCTCTCCTTCCCTCAGGAGTTCCCCGGAACCTGCTCGGCCTCCGGCTCGGCGGCATCGTACTTCAGCCCCAGGACATTGAAGGCCAGGATCCAGACGAGGCCCATGCCTCCCCAGATCAGGAGGCCCAGCAGGATCATCGACCACATGGAACGGCTCCCGATGGAGGGATGCGGACGATCCGGTGGCTCCGGGGGCCGTCCGATGCGTTCAGAATGTGACACGTCGGCGCCAAGATATGTTACGGACTGCCTCCGCGCGAGGGTGACGGCCATGCCGGCCTTCCGGAGGTGACGGCGGGGAGCGCCGGGGGCTATCTTGGGACTGGTCGGGATGGGTGGAATTGAAGGGCGCTTAGCTCAGCCGGTTCAGAGCGCCTGCCTTACAAGCAGGAGGTCGGGGGTTCGAATCCCTCAGCGCCCATTGAAGTTATG
>CAYQVI010000030.1:0-22831 GCA_964420725.1 uncultured Gemmatimonadaceae bacterium
CCTCTTCCACCGAGAAGCACTCGATGACGTCCCCGACCTTCAGGTCGTTGTAGTTGGTGATCCCGATCCCGCACTCGTAGCCCTCCCGCACCTCCCGCACATCGTCCTTGAAGCGCTTGAGGGAGGAGATGCCACCGGAGTAGATGACCACACCCTCCCGGACCAGCCGGACCTGGGCGCTCCGCTCGATGATGCCCTGGGTGACGTAGCACCCTGCGATGGAGCCCACCCGGGTGATCCGGAAGACCTCCCGCACCTCGGCGGTACCGGAAATCTTCTCCCGCTTCTCCGGAGAGAGCATCCCCTCCAGCGCCGCACGGATATCGTCCACCGCCTCGTAGATCACGTCGTACAGGTGGATGTCCACCCCGTCCCGTTCCGCAATCATCCGTGCACCGGTGTCCGGGCGCACCCGGAACCCGATGATGATGGCACCCGCCGTGGCGGCCAGGAGAACGTCCGACTCGTTGATGGCACCCACGCCCCGGTGGATGACCTGGACCCGGACCTCGTCACTGCCAAGCTGCTGCAGCGAGTCCGAGACGGCCTGCACCGAGCCGTCCACGTCTCCCTTGATGATGAGGGGGAGGGTGTCGGTCTGCCCCTCGGAGAGAAGCTTGGAGAAGTCCCCCAGCTTGATCCCCCGCTCCTTCACGCGGAGCTGCTTCTCCCGTTCCAGCCGCTGGCGAGCCTGGGCAATCTCCGCGGCCCGTACGGCGTCCATGGCCTGGAAACTGTCTCCCGCCTGGGGCACACCCGGCGATCCCAGGATCTGGACCGGGATCCCCGGGCCGGCAGACTGAACGGGCTTCCCCCGCTCGTCCAGCATGGCCCGGACCCGGCCGTCGTACATCCCCATGAGGAAGCTGTCCCCCACCCGGAGGGTTCCACGCTGCACGAGGATGGAGACCACAGGTCCCTTCCCCACGTCCAGCTTGGCCTCGATCACGGTACCGGAAGCCGAAGGCCCCGGGTTCGCCTTCAGCTCAAGGATTTCCGCCTGCAGGAGGACCTTCTCCAGCAGTTCCTCGATTCCGATCCCCTGCTTTGCGGAGATGTCGCTCACCAGAACGTCGCCACCGAAGTCCTCCACGGTGACGCCATGCTGCAGCAGTTCCTGCTTCACCTTTCCGGGGTTTGCAGAGGGTAGGTCCACCTTGTTCACCGCCACCACCAGGGGCACGCCCGCATTCTTCGCGTGGCTGATGGCCTCGATGGTCTGGGGCATCACCGAGTCGTCCGCCGCCACCACCAGGATGACCAGGTCCGTGATGTCCGCACCCCGGGCCCGCATGGCGGTGAAGGCCGCGTGACCAGGGGTGTCCAGGAAGGTCACCGAACGACCGTCCGGAAGCTCCACATGGTACGCGCCGATGTGCTGCGTGATTCCTCCGGACTCGCCGGCCACCACATTGGTGTTCCGGATGGCGTCCAGGAGACGGGTCTTCCCGTGGTCGACGTGACCCATGACGGTGACGACCGGCGGCCTGGGGACCAGATCCTCCGGCAGGTCCTCGGCCACCTCCAGCTCCTCCTCCAACCCGGCGTACTCCTCCTCCCGGGCGGCCTGGAAGCCGAACTCGTCCAGGAGCAGTTCGATCTGGTCGAAGTCCAGGCGCTGATTGATGGTGACCATCAGCCCCATGTTCTTGAAGGCCGAGGTGATGATCTGGGTGGAACTCACGTCGATGAGCTCCGACAGCTCCTTCACTGTGAGGAACTCCGTGACCCGCACGGTCCGGGACTCCTTCTCCCGCTCCTGCCGGGCCACCTCCTCCTTGGCCTCCCGTTCGTCGCGGAGATCCTGGGGGCTCATCCGCCCCTTGCGACGCTTCTTTCCGCCGCCCTTGATCTCGGCCATGACCCGCTGGATGTTGTCCTGCACAGCCCCCTGATCCACCCGCGCGCGCTTCTTCCCCTTCTTCCCCTTGGCCTTCTTCTGGCCGTCGGCGGTGTACCCCTCGGCCTGTACCCGCACCGTTCCGCCAGGGGCAGCCGACGCTGCGGCGGGGGGCATATAGCCCCGGACCGGCTCCAGACCCCGGGCGGGCTTGGCCGCTTCCGGGGGGGCGGTGCCACCGGCGGCGGCCGCAGGCGGAGTCTCCTGGGGGCGACGCTCGGAGGGAGCGGGCCTCTCCCGACGAGGGGTCTCCGCTGCAGCCGGACGCTCCCGCTCCGGGGGGCGGGCCGAGCGGGGAGGGACGGGGGGCACCCGTCCGGGAGCTGGCGTCGGACGCACCGAAGGCGGCGCCACGGCGGCAGGAGGCAGCTCCTCCACCACCGGCTCCCGGGGAGTCGGTGGTGCCACGGCAGGAGTCTCCTCCACCGGGGCGGGGGGGGCGGACTCTTCCGGAGCCGGGGCCTCCGCAACCACCGCAGCATCGCGCTCCTCGGTGACTGGAGCAGGCGGAGGCGTCTTTGCCTCGGCCGTTTCCTCCTCGACCTCCTCCGGGGACGACTCCACGTCTTCGCGGCGCCTGCGGCGACGACGAGGGGCCGCCTGCGCGTCCTCGATGACGGCCTTGACCGCCTCGGTACCTGCCTTTCCAGCACGGCGCTCGCGCTCGACCCGGGCGATGACCCGGGCAACGTCTGCATCCTTCAATACGGAGCCCTGCCCCTGAACCGCGATCCTCAGCTCCCGAAGGAGCTGGACCAGCGTCTCAGGAGAAACATTCAGGTCTCTCGCCAGCTCAAGAACCCGCATCCCTAAGGGTACCTCCGTCAGGGGAACGGCGGCCTCCCGACCCCAACCGGGGCAGGTGCCGCCGCAACTGCTCGGCCAGTGACGAAATGGTGACCGCCACTGCCGAGACGGGACCCGCCCCAAGGGCGGCTCCCAATCGATTCCGATCCGCCACCACCACGTGGGGGATCTCCTGGTGCTGCAACAGCCTCAAGACCTTCTGCATCTGCACCGGAGAGGCGTCCTCCGCCAGGATCACCAGCGCCGCCTCACCACTCCGGATGCTGCGCCGTACTGCATCCGTTCCCACCACGACCCCACCCGCCCGCCGGGCCAGCCCCAGCAACGAGAGGGGATCAGTCTTCACCGTCGGCCGCTGGGTCCGGGACAGCCACTTCCGCGGCGGGAACGTCCCCACCCACAGCATCGACCGCCGGATACACCGGGGCGGGACCAGCCTCTCCCTCCACCACCGTCAACTCGTCGATCACCTTGAGTATCTGGTCGGCGTCGGTCTCCGAGAGGCCCGGAATCTGGAGGAAATCATCCCTCTCTAGGTCGATGATGGCCAGGAAACTACTATACCCGGCCGCCCCGAGGGCCGCCAGAGTCTCCGGCGGTAGATCCAGCTCGTCCAGGGGGAAGTCGGCCATCTCGTAGACCTCCTCGGGAACATCGTCGGCGCCTCCGAAGAGAGCCAGGTCCGCGCCCTTCTCCAACCACTCCCGGGAGCCGTACAGATCGATCTGCCAGCCGATGAGCTGGGAGGCGAGCCGCACGTTCTGCCCGTTGCGTCCGATGGCCAGGGAGAGCTGGTCCTCGTCCACGATGGCGGTGATGACCTGGCGCTCCACGTCGGAGACCACCTTGGCCACCCGGGCCGGGGCCAGGGCACGGCGGGCAAAGATCTCGGTGTCGGGGTGCCAGGGGACAATGTCGATCCGCTCACCCCCGAGCTCGTTCACCACCGCCTGGACCCGGGAGCCCTTCAACCCCACGCAGGCCCCCACCGGATCGATGGATTCGTCCCGGGACCAGACGGCGATCTTGGTGCGCCCCCCCACCTCACGGGCCCGCTCCTTGATCTCCACGATCCCCTGGTAGATTTCAGGGACCTCCAGGCGGAAGAGCGACTCCACGAAGAGCGGATCCGCCCGGGAGAGGATCAGCCGCGGCCCCCGGGGGCTCTCCTCCACCTTCTTCAGCACGGCCCGGATGGGGTCCCCCTGACGGAAGCGCTCCCGGGGATTCTGCTCCTTCCATGGGATGATGGCGTCCGCATCCCGGGCCCGGTTCAGGAGGACCACGATCTTCCCCCGCTCGATCTGCTGGACCTCCCCGGAGAGGAGTTCCCCAACCCGATCATTGAACTCCTCCCGGATCCGCTCCCGCTCACCCTCCCGGACCCGCTGGACGATCCGCTGCTTCATGGCCATGACGGCATTGCGGCCAAACTGCTCGAACTGGACCGGAATCTCCATCACGTCCCCCACCTCGAACGACGGGTCGTCCCATCGCGCCTCGGTGAGGGGAATCTCCGTGGAGGAGTCCTCGACTTCCTCGACCACCCGCTTCAGGACGACGATGTCGATGTCGCCCGACTCTTCCCGGATGTCGATCTCCGCCTGGACGTTCGGGCCATGGATACGGGCGAGGCCCGCCATGATCCCGTCCTTCATGAGGTCATGGATCTCCTCATGGGACAGACTCTTGGTGGTGGCCATGTCCTTCAGGGCCGCAACAATCTGGCCGGCGTTCGTCATGGTCCGATCTCTCTGTCGTCAGCCGCGTTTCGGGGGGAACACTCACTCCCACCGGTAGACCAGTCGCGCTTCGGCGATGGAATCCCGTTCGATGGAGACCACCTCCCCGTCCTTCAATCTCACCTGTACCAGAGGACCGTCCGGGCCCTCCACCCAACCCAGGAGAACCCCCTGGATCCGCAATCCCCTTCCCGCCAGGGACTGCTTCCCCTTCACTGAGATCTCCTGGCCGGCGAAGCGCTCCCAGTCCCGTGTCCTGGACAGGGGCCGCTCCACTCCCGGGGAGGAGACCTCCAGTACGTACTGCTCTGGCACACCGTCCAACTCGTCCAGCCAGGCCTCCAGGGCCCGACTCACCCGGGCGCAATCCGCCACGGTGACGCCGTCCCCGGGCACGGAGTCCGGGCGATCCACACGGAGGCGAAGGATGGGTCGCCGGGAACTGCCTCCCCAGGAGACCTCCACCAACTCGAAACCGAGGGCCTCCACACGGCCCTCGAGTTCCGCGTCCACCGCCGTAAGCTTCCGTACCGCCATCAGTTCACCACGCCGTAATAAAAAAGCGGGGGCCACCCGCTCCCCCACCACTCCACGAAAAGAGCCGCCCGAAGGCGGCCTCCTTTCGGGCTCCTATCATACAGAAAGGGAGCCAATTCTTCAAGGGAGTCCACCCGTCCCCATCATGCACAGGGGGGGCCGACACCTCCCCCAATCAGTTCGTGGGGGGAGGCGAGGCCCCGGCTCCAGGAGTGCTTTCGCCCCCGGTCTTCCCCGGGTCCGCGGTACCGGCCCCGCCCTGGGAGGCCATCCGGTTCCAGAGCTCGTCCACCCGCTCCTTCAGGGCGTCGAACTCCTTCCGCCCAACGAAGTCCACCTTCTCCCGTGCCTCTCCGGCCACCGCCTGGGCACGATGGAGGGCGTCCTTCATGGCCGCACGGGCGCGCTCGGGGTTCAGGTCTCCCCGCTCCCGCACCTCGGACAGCGTCTCCTCAATGGCCTCCTTGAAGGCGGACAACACACCCAGACCCTGTCGCACTCCCTCCGAAAAACCCTCGCGCTTCCCCTGCCGTTCCTCGGTCATCGTATCCACTCCCGGTTGTGGGCGATCTGCGGCGGATGGCCATCCCTCCACTACCCTACGTTCCGGACCTCCATCTTGTTTCCGACCCCGTGGACGCCGGGCGGCCACCAACGTGTGGAAGGTCGCCGGCCCGTCCCGAACGCGGGGAACGAGGGCCGTCAGGGAATCCGTTCGATCCGGGCGCCCAGGGACGCCAGGCGCTGGTCGATCCGCTCGTATCCCCGCTCGATCTGGCCGGCATTGAAGATCCGGCTGGTTCCGGTGGCCCCCAGGGCGGCGATGAGGAGGGCCATCCCGGCCCGGATGTCCGGGCTCTCCACCTGGGCACCCCGGAGGGGCGTCGGCCCTACCACCACCGCTCGATGTGGATCGCAGAGGATGATGCTGGCCCCCATCCCCACCAGCTTGTCGGTGAAGAACATCCGTGACTCGAACATCTTCTCGTGGACCAGCACGGTGCCACGACACCCCACTGCCGTCACAAGGGCGATGGAGGTGAGGTCTGCGGGAAAGGCGGGCCAGGGTCCATCGTCCACCTTCGGGACGTGGCCGAAGGCATCACTGCGGATCACCGCCTCCCGGTCCCCGTGGACCACCAGATCGCCTCCATGGACCTCCATCTCCACACCCAGCCGGCGGAACCCCAGGAGTGTGGAGTCCATGTGCTCCAACGGCGGCTCCGTGATGGTGATCCGACTCCTTGTGAGGGAGGCCATGCCGATGAAGGAGCCCGTCTCGATGTGATCCGCCCCGATGCGGAACCGGGCGCCGTGGAGGGACTCGACCCCCTGGATCACCAGGGTATGGGTCCCGATCCCCTGGATGTCCGCACCCATGGCCACCAGGAGGTTGCACAGGTCCTGGACGTGGGGCTCCGCGGCGGAGTTCACAAGGCGGGTCTCACCCCGGGCCAGCACCGCCGCCATCACCGCATTCTCCGTAGCGGTCACGGAGGGCTCGTCCAGGAAGATCCGGGCGCCGGTGAGTCGGGGCGCCGTGATCTCGAAGCCGTCGGTGAGGGAGATGGTCGCCCCCAGCCCCTCGAAGGCGAGGAAGTGGGTGTCCAGGCGCCGGCGGCCGATGACATCCCCACCCGGAGGGGGGAGGGAGACGGCCCCGAAACGGGCGAGGAGGGGTCCAGCAAGGAGGATCGATGCCCGGATCCGTTCGGCCAGCGCCGGATCGGGACGCCCCGCCTGAACCTGATCGGCCTGGATGCGGACCGTGTTGGCCTCCTCCCATTCCACGGATGCCCCCAGGGTGGAGAGGATCTCCAGGAGCGTCTCCACGTCCCGGATCCGGGGGACATTCTCCAGGATCACCGGCTCCGGGGTCAGGAGGGCGGCCGCCACGGCGGGGAGCGCCGCGTTCTTGTTCCCGGCAGGGCGAATGGAGCCTGACAGGGTGTGGCCACCCTGGACAATGTACTGGGGCATGGAGACGGTCCTGGCGGGAGATCGCGGGAGCCGGGTTGTCGGGACGGGGGCATCCGGACGCAGACGGAGCGAAGGCCCCTCTTCCCACCGGGAGCCCCGCGCTTCGAAGATAGAATCGGTCCCGGGGTACGACCAGTGCGCGGCTTGACACCCTTCTGCGCAGGCGCCTACGGTTGGAAGGGAGGAGGACGATGGGCACCGGCCCCGGGGTGGTGGGCTCGGAAGGACAGGCACTGCCTGAAACGGGGAGCGTTTGCATGCGACTGGGTGACCACCTCCGGGAGGACCGGATCCTCGTGGGAGTGGAGGCGGCGGACCGCCCCACCCTCCTCTCCCACCTGGGCCGGGCGCTGGTGGCGTCCGGAGTGCCTGCCGACCCGCTGGAGATGGCGAGGCTCCTGGCGGTCCGCGAAGCCAGATCCTCTACCGTCCTGGGGCATGGCATCGCGGTGCCCCACGCCTCGCTTCCATTGCTGGAGGACCCGGTCCTCCTGGTGGCGGTGACGGCGGACTGGGTGCCCTTCGGGGCGCCGGAGGAGGACCCGGTGCGGATCTTCTTCACACTCCTGACTCCACCGGCGCAGGAGGGGGTGCATGTCCGCCTCCTGGCCAGGATCTGCAGGGTGGCGCGACACACACATGTCCTGGAGGGTCTGATGTCGGCCTCCAGCCCCGGGCAGGCACTGGATGTCCTCCGGTCGGCGGACGGGGAGGAACCATGAGGGACCCCTCCAGACCGCCACCCCAGGGGCGTCCCGGGGGTAGACCATCGGTTGCCTTCCGGATCTCCGTCGGCGAGACTCGAACATGAATCTGTTCTTCGCATTCCGTGCACAGACGGCCGTCATGGGGGACACCGTGGTCACCATCGTGGCCCGGGACACCCTTTCCACCGTGGTGGATCTGGCGGTGGTGGTCCTGGTGGTGGCGTTGGTGGTGGCGGTGATGGCGGTGGTGGGGCTGATCCTGGCCCTCCGCCGGGGAGTCCTCAAGGTGAAGGACCTGGTCGCCCGCCTGGAGAAGGACCCCATCCTCCGTCGGGGACAGAACGTGGCGGAGAATGTGGAGGCCATCAGCGCGTCGCTCCGGAAGGACGTCACCCGGCTCTCCGCCTCTGTGGAACAGATCTCGGAGCGACTGGATCAGGCTTCGGAACGGATGGAGGAGCGGGTGGAGGACTTCAATGCGCTCCTGGAAGTGATGCAGGAGGAGGCGGAGGACATCTTCGTCCGGACCGCTTCCCGGGTCCGGGGGGTGCGGGCCGCCGCCGGTTCCCTCACCGGTGCGGAGGAGGGCCATGGCCGGAGGCGTGGAACCGGGGCCGCCCCCACACGTCCCACCGACGTCCGACGCACCCCCTCCCTCGAGGGGGGTGGAGTGGAACCGGAGAGGGATGAGAAGGGTCTTCCCGACCCCGCGATCCCGGAACTCAACCCCAGCAGCGGACCAGGCTCTCCATGATCCATCGGGACAGCATCGAGTTCACCACCGCCCTTGCACTGGGGGCAGCTCTCGGCGTCTCCCTGGCCTACCTGCTTTCCTCCGGAGGGGAGCACAGGCGTCCCCTCCCCCGTCTGGTGGCCAGGACCAGGGCCGGAGGCAATGTGGAGGTCCGGCTTCCCACTCCGAGAGAGAGTTCCGGCCGGGCCCTCCTGCGACGCCTGTCGGAAGCCCGGGGGACCTCCCACGCCGACGGGAACGGTCGCCGCCGGTGAGCAGGGTGAACCGGGCAGCCTTCTTCGCCCTCGGATGGATCATCCTGGTTCCCGGGGAGGCGCTGGCCTGGGGCCCCGGAACCCACATTGCCCTGGGGGAGGCACTACTGGCCTCGCTATACCTCCTCCCTCCGGCGCTCCGATCGCTCCTGGAACGGTATCCCATCCACTTCCTCTACGGCTCCGTGGCGGCGGACATCTCCTTTGCCAAGAAGTACGTGCCGGAGGGGAGACACTGCCACAACTGGCATGTGGGGGAGGAGATCCTGGCACAGGCCGACTCGGAGTCACTCCAGGCGGTGGGGTACGGATATCTCGCCCACCTGGCGGCGGACACCGTCGCCCACAACCTCTACGTTCCCAGACAGCTCCTCCTCACCAGCACGAGCCAGGCGCTGGGGCACACCTACTGGGAACACCGGATGGACATGCACGTGGGGGAGATCTACCTGGGGAAGGCCCGACGGCTAGTGCTGAACTACGGGCACGAGGATGCGGACCGCATGTTCAACTCGGTTCTCTCCCGCACCCTCTTCTCCTTCCGGACCAACCGGCGCCTCTTCCGGGGGATGATCCGACTCCAGGACGACCCCCGTTGGCGGCAGGTCTTCGACCGGGTCCTCCAGAATTCCCGCTTCGACGTCCCGGACCCCCTGGTGGATCGCTATACGGCGTTGGCCTTTGACTACGTGGTGGACTACCTGAACGCCCGGGGGGAGTCGAGACCTGCTCGCCTGGATCCTGTGGGCGAGGAAAATCTCCGCCGAGCCAAGAAGGAACGGAGGAAGATGGAGACCGCGCCGGGGATCCCTCCGGAACAGGGCGTCCTGGAAGCCAGGGCGGACGAGATCTTCGCTCTTCCGGACGGACCCATCCTCTATCGGCCCGCCCGTCCCGTCACCGCAGCCTCCACCCCCCGGAAGCTACTGGGCTGAGGGGTCCGGATCCCCCCGGCCCTCCGCTACGGTGGGGGCCAGACGTTCCCCCAGGAGCCGCCCCACCTCCTTCGGGTCGGCCTTCCCGTCCGATGCCTTCATCACCTCCCCCATGAAGAAGCCCCGGAGGCGGGTCTCTCCCTCCCGATAGCGCTCCACCTCCCCGGGATGGTCCTCCATGACCTGACGGATCCATCCCTCCACAAGCCCCTCGTCCCGCACCTGGGCCAGCCCCTCCATCTCCACGATGGCCCGGGGTCGCTCATGGGAGAGCGCCATCATCTGGAGGACCTTCCGCCCCACTGCGGGGGAGATCGTCCCGTCGGACACCATGCCGATGAGTTCGGCCATCCGGTCCGGAGGAATACCGAGGGCAGCGATGGAGACCCCCCGTTCCTTGAGGAGCGCCAGCACCGGCCCCATCACCCAGTTGGATGCCGTCTTCGGATCGCCCCCCCCCGTCTGGACCACCACACCCGCCAATGCCTCGAACCAATCGGCCACGATGCGGTCTGCCGTGAGGACCCCGGCGTCGTAACCGGGGATGCCGTAGGCCTCCTTGAAGCGCTTGACCCGGGCCTGGGGGAGTTCCGGTAGCGCCGCCCGGATCTCTTCCACATGGTCCGGATCCACGTGGAGAGGAGGGAGATCGGGATCCGGGAAGTACCGGTAGTCGTGGCTCTCCTCCTTGGACCTCATGGATCGGAGTTCACCACGGTTGGCGTCGTAGAGAAGGGTCTCCTGCCGGACCACGCCTCCGGACTCCACCAGGGCGATCTGGCGGGCCACCTCCAACTCGATGGCCCGTTCCACTCCGGAGAAGGAATTGAGGTTCTTCACCTCCGTCTTGGTTCCCAACTCTGAAGCTCCAGCCGGCCGGATCGAAACATTGGCATCCACCCGGAGGCTCCCCTCCTCCATGTTGCAGTCCGAGACCTCCACATACTCCAGGAGCCGTTTGAGCTCTCCCAGCCAGGCCCGGGCCACATCGGCTCCCCGCAGGTCGGGCTCGGTGACGATCTCCACCAGCGGCACACCGGCACGATTCAGGTCCACGGCAGTGGCATCGGGAAAGCGGTCGTGCACCGATTTGCCCGCGTCCTCCTCCATGTGGATACGGTGGATCCGGACCGTGAAGAGCTGGTCATCCACCTCCACCCCCAATTCCCCATCGGTGGCAAGGGGGCGGTCGAACTGGGAGATCTGGTAGCCCTTGGGAAGATCCGGATAGAAGTAGTTCTTCCGGGCGAAGATGCTCACCGGGTGGACCGTGCACCCCAGCGCCACAGCCGTCTTCACGGCCAGCTCCACCGCCTCCTGGTTCAGAACCGGAAGGGCCCCGGGAAGCCCCAGGGTCACCGGGGAGACCTGCGAATTGGGCTCTGCGCCGAAGGCGGTCCCATCCCCGGCAAAGAGCTTCTGCCGGGTCCGGAGCTGGACATGGATCTCCAGCCCGATCACCGCCTCCCATGAGCCGCTCATGATCCCCCCTCCACCAGTCCCCGCTCCAGAGCCCGGGCCGCCCGGATCATCACCGCTTCACCCCATGCCGGGGCCATGAACTGCCCTCCCACGGGGAGCCCATCCACGGAACCCACGGGGAGGGAGAGCGCCGGAATCCCCGCAAGATTGGCGGTCACGGTGAAGATGTCCGAGAGATACATGCTGTAGGGGTCGGCGGTCTTCTCTCCCAGGAGGAAGGCCGGAGTGGGAGAGGTGGGGGTGAAGAGCACGTCCACCCCTGTGGCAAAGACGTTCCGGAAGTCCTGGATGATGAGGCTTCGCACCCTCTGGGCTCGGGCGTAGTAGGCGTCGTAGTAGCCTGAGGAGAGGACGTAGGTCCCCAGCATGATCCGCCTCTTCACCTCCGCTCCGAACCCCGCCGACCGGGTGGCCTCGTAGAGCTCGTGGGTGTCCTGGACCCCCTGGGCCCGGGACCCGTACCGGACCCCGTCGAAGCGGGCCAGGTTGGACGATGCCTCTGCCGGAGCCAGGATGTAGTAGGTGGGGATCGCCCAGCGGGTATGGGGGAGGGACACCCTCCGGATCTCTGCGCCTCCGGAGCTCAGCACCTCCAGGGCACGGGCGATCCTCCGGCGGACGGCGGGATCCAGGCTGTCCGACACGTACTCGGCCGGGACCCCCACCACCATTCCCCCGAGCCCCCTCCCGTCCGCCGCACCCAGTGGGGGAACCGGTCGGGTGGAGGAGGTGGAATCCAGCGGATCGTGCCCCGCCACCACCTCCAGAAGCGCCGCCGCCTCGTCCACGGTACGCCCCAGGGTTCCCACCTGGTCCAGGGAGGAGGCGAAGGCCACCAGCCCGTAGCGGCTCACCCGTCCGTAGGTGGGCTTGATCCCCACCACCCCACAGAAGGAGGCCGGCTGGCGCACCGAACCCCCGGTGTCGGACCCCAGCGCCAGTGGCACCAGCTCCGCGGCCACCGCCGCCGCCGACCCCCCGGAACTCCCCCCGGGTACGCGCCCCCTGTCCCGTGGATTCCGGGTCACCCCAGCGGAGGAATTCTCGGTGGACGAACCCATCGCGAACTCGTCCATGTTGGTCTTCCCCACCACCACCGCTCCTGCAGCCCGGAGGCGGCGGACCACGGTGGCCTCGAAGGGAGAGACGTATCCCGCCAGGATCCGGGAGCCACAGGTGGTAGGAAGATCCAGGGTGGCCAGGTTGTCCTTCACAGCCACCGGAACCCCGGCAAGGGGGATGGAGCGGTGCCATGGAGTTCCCACCGGGGTGGGAAGTGTGGGGGCCCCCGGATCCATGACGGAGAGAAAGGCCCCCAGCGGCCGACTCCCCTCGTCGGAGGCCGAGATCCGCCCCAGCGACTCGGTCACCCAGTGGTCCGGTGGGACCTCTCCCGACCGGATGGCCCGGGCCATCTCCGCAACAGGGGGAAAAGGGGGATGGAGGGTCACGAGCCCGCCTCCGCGTCATCCCTGGAATCGCCCGTGTGGCCATCCATCGCCGGAAGGCGGGGGACCACGAAGAACCCCTCGCGCCAATCCGGCGCAAATTCGGCAGGGCTCCGCTGCAGGGGATCGGGACCGGAATGGGGGGAACGGGTGGGCGCTCCTCCCTCCACCACCCCCACCACCTCCTGGATCCCCTCCACATCCACCTCCCGGAGTTCCACCATATGATCGAGGATCGCGTTCATTTCCCCCGTAAGGGCGACGATCTCCTCCGGGCCCACCTTCAGACGGGCCAGCGATGCGATGTGCTCCACCTCTCCCCTGGATACCGACACTTCCCCTCCCTCGTGAAGACCGGACCGGGCCGGCCGCTATTCGTAGTCCCTCTCCAGCCCGGCGTAACGCACCAGGAGCTTCTTCGCTCCCACGGAGTCGAACTGCACCGTCACACGGATATCCTTCCCATAGCCGGACACCTCCAGGATGCGACCCGAGCCGAAGGTGGCATGAAGCACCCTCTCCCCCTTCACATACCGGGGAGAATCCTGGTTCATCCCCGCCTCCATCCCGGGATCCATCTCGTCGTGGGGCTCCTCCCGGGATCCCTGGGCTGGACCAGCCCCCGGGGACCGACGGGACTCCAGGCCGGCGCCGAACTCGTCGGACCCGGACCAGGACCCGCCCCCTGTGCTGTCGCCCCGGGACATCCGACGCTCGAATCCCCCATGCTCCCGACGATACCGATCCGTCTCCCGGTTCTCCAGGAGCGCCTGGGGGATTCCCTGCACGAAGGACGAGACCCGCCCCACCATGAGGTCCCCTGCCCTCCGGCGCTGCCGGGCATGGAGAAGGTAGAGCTTGTCCTCCGCCCGGGTCAGTCCCACGTAGAAGAGCCGGCGCTCCTCCTCCAGCTGAGCGGGCTCGTCATAGGCACGGCCCAGGGGGAAGAGGCCATCCTCCAACCCGGCCAGGAAGACCACCGGAAACTCCAGCCCCTTGGCGTTGTGGAGCGTCATGAGCACCACCGCGTCGGCATCGGGATCATGGCGATCCACGTCGGCCACCAGGGCCACCTGCTGAAGGTACAGGTCCAGATCGCTGAAACGGTCCCGTTCCTCCTGATCCAGACCCTCCAGGGCATCGGACTCGAACTCCATGGCCCCGGCGATGAGCTCACGGACGTTCTCCGCCCGGTCGTCCCCGTCGGGCCCTTCCTCCTGGAGGTGGCGGATCAGGTCCATCTCCTCCACCAACTCCTCCAGAAGCTCCCCCACCGGAAGGCGCGCGGCCTCGATGGAGAAATGCTGGATCCGCTCCGCGAACGTCTTGTAGGCACGGACGGCGGCCCCGGTGAGGTCGGGGATGAGCTCGGCCAGCCCGGCGGCCTCCAGGAGTGGGTGCCCATGCTCCCGGGCCCACTGCCTGAGTCGATCCTGCGACGTTCCCCCGATCCCCCGGCGGGGCCAGTTCACGATCCGCTCGAAGGCATCCACATCCCGGGGATTCGAGAGGAGCCGGAGGTACGCCAGCACATCCTGGATCTCCCGCCGCTCGTAGAACCGCACCCCCCCCACGATCTGGTAGGCGATCCCCCGCCTCCGGAATGCATCTTCCAGCGCCCGGGACTGGGCGTTGGTGCGGTAGAGCACCGCAAAGGACCGGAGGGAGCGTGTGAGGGGGTTGTCCCGGATCCGGGCCTGGATCTCCTCCACGATCCAGGCGGCTTCGTCCACCTCGTCTGCACACTGCACCAGGGTGAGGGGCTCCCCCCCTTCCCGGTCCGTGCGGAGGGTCTTCCCCTTCCGCATGACGTTCTGGCGGATCACCGCGTTGGCCGCGTCCAGGATGCGTTCGCTGGAGCGGTAGTTCTGCTCCAGGCGCACCACCACGGCACCGGGAAAGGCGGTCTCGAAATCCAGGATGTTCCGGACGTCGGCGCCCCGCCAGCCGTAGATCGACTGGTCGTCGTCCCCCACCACCATGAGGTTGCCATGCCCCCCCGCCACCAGCTCCAGGAAGCGGAACTGCGCGCGGTTCGTGTCCTGGTACTCGTCCACCAGGACGAATGCGAACTGGTCCCGATACCGCTCCAGGAGGCGGGGCTCGGACTCCAGCAGGTCCACCGGCTTCACCAGGAGGTCGTCGAAGTCGAAGCTGTTGGTGTCCCGGAGTTCCTCCTCGTAGAGGGGATAGACCCGGGCCACGGCCTTCGCGAAGAGGTCGAAGCCCTCGCCGTTCTCCGCCGCGAACTGCGCCGGGGTGATGAGCTGGTTCTTCGCCTGGCTGATGGTGCTCCGCACCGCCTTGGGGTTGAATCGCTTGGCGTCCAGGTTCAGGACGTCCAGCACCCGCTTCACCCGCCGGAGGCTCTGCTCCGCGTCTGCGATGGTGAAGGAGCGGGTCCATCCCAGGAGGTCGGCGTGCCGTCGGAGCAGGCGGGCCCCCACGGAGTGGAAGGTCCCCACCCACATCCCGGCCGGATCGTCCCCCAGTTGGCGCCGGATCCGCTCCTTCATCTCCCCGGCGGCCTTGTTGGTGAAGGTCACCGAGAGGATCCGCTCCGGGGGAACCCCGTGACGGGAGATCAGTTCGACGATCCGGGTGGTGAGGACCCTGGTCTTCCCCGACCCCGCACCGGCCAGGACCAGCGCCGGCCCTTCGAAGTGACGTACTGCCTCACGCTGCTCGGGGTTCAGCCCGGCCAGTACCCCGCCCCCACCCACATCTCCATCGGATCCCTTCACGATTCCCCACGTCCCTGCTGGCTCGAAAAAAAGGTCGCGCCCCCTCGGGGGCGCCGGAATGTCCGGATGGGCCCGGAGTCCGTCACAGGTCCGCAACGGGAAGTCGGACCTGGATCGTCGTTCCGTCCCCCCATCCGTCCAGCAGTTCGATCCGCCCTCCGTGGACACCCTCCACGATCCGCCGGGTCAGGGCCAGACCCACCCCCCATCCCCCGGCCTTCGTGCTGAACCCCGGCTCGAAGAGCCGTTCCCGGATGGCAGGGGGGACCCCGGACCCCGAGTCCCGGATCCGGAGGACGATCCACTCCGGCTCCGTCCGCTCCGCCTCGATGCTGATGGTCCCCGCCCGACCCGCCAGGGCGTCCAGGGCGTTCTTCACCACATTCTCCAGCGCCCAGGTGAGAAGCACCTCGTTTCCCTTGATCAGCGGGAGGTCATCCGCCAGCTCCACCCGGAGCTCGGCTCCCCGCCCCAGCCGGGGAATCCTGGCCTGGATGTAGCGCTCCAGTTCCCGCACCACCCCCGAGAGGGAGACGCTGGTCAGGGGCGGCTCCCGTCCGATGAGCTCGAATCGTCGGCTCACCCGCTCAAGGCGCACCAGATCCTCGCCGATCTCCATGGCGATCTCCGGATCCTGGACATCCCCGGGTCGCTCGTCCGGAGGGAGTCGGAGCACCTCCAACCACCCCTGGAGCGACGAGAGGGGGGTACCCAACTGGTGGGCCAGTTCCCGGGCCATGGAGGTCCAGGCCCGCTCCGATTCCGCCCGCCGCTGGACCCGGACGACCGCCAGTCCCAGGAGCATGGTGAGGACCAGACCTCCTGCCTGCAGCCAGGGGATCCAGCGGAGACGCTGCACCTCCGGGGGATCTCCGAAGTGGAGGCTGGTCACCGTCGGATCCCCCACCGGGGATTGCCTGGAGTCCAGGAGCCTCACGTATTCCCTGAGCCGCGCCTGTCCCTCCACTGTGGATGGATCCACCTCGAAGGGGACGTTCTCGAAGGCGATCACCGTGTCCCCTGGACCCGTCACCACCAGGGGGATCCCGGAGCCGATGATGAGCCGCTGGAGCTCCACCAGGGAGACCACTGCAGCACCCGAGGTGGTATCGGCCAGCCCCGCCTGCACCTCGGCGTAGATCCGTGTGAAGGTGGCGGCATCCTTCCGCAGCGCCCCCACGATCCTCTCCGTATAGAGGAGATACCAGGCCAGGAAGACCAGGAAGAGCGCGGCAACCACCAACGACCAGCGTCCGCGCAGCATGGAAGCTCCCGTCAGCCCGTGAGCCGCTGGAGCCCCAGACGCTCCCGGATCGCCTCGGGGACCACCACGGACCCGTCGGACTGCTGGTAGGTCTCCAGGATGGCCACCATGATCCGGGGAAGCGCCAGCGCCGAGCCGTTCAGGGTGTGGAGGAACTCGGGCTTCTCCCCCTGGGCCGGACGGAAGCGCAGGTTCGCCCTCCGGGCCTGGAAGTCGCCGCACACGCTGACGCTGGACACCTCCAGCCACCGCTCCACCCCCGGCGCCCAGACCTCCAGGTCGTAGGTCATGGCAGAGCCGAATCCCATGTCCCCCGTGGAGAGGAGAAGAACCCGGTACGCCAGACCCAGACGCTGGAGCACCACCTCCGCCTCACGGGTCATCTCCTCCAGCGCCTCCCGACTCCGCTCGGGGGTCTCGTAGCGGACCAGCTCCACCTTGTCGAACTGGTGCACCCGGAGGAGTCCCCGGGTATCCGCCCCCGCCGCCCCCGCCTCCCGGCGGAAGCAGGGGGTGTAGGCCGTGTACCGGAGGGGGAGTTGGTCGGCGGAGAGGATCTCGTCGGCGTGGAGGTTCGTCACCGGCACCTCCGCGGTGGGGATGAGCCAGAGGTCATCCCGCTCCGCCACGTAGAGATCCTCTTCGAACTTGGGCAACTGCCCGGTCCCCACCAGCGTCTCCCGGGAGACCAGGTAGGGCACCCGGAGCTCGGTGTAGCCATGCTCCGTGGTATGGAGATCCATCATCCAGTCGATGAGGACCCGCTGGAGTCGGGCACCCTGCCCCCGGAGGACCGGGAAGCCCGAACCGGACACCCGGGCACCACGGGGGAGGTCCAGGAGCCCCAGCGACTCCCCCAGCTCCCAGTGGGGCTTTGCCGGGAAGTCGTGCTGCAGGGGCTCGCCGTGGCCCCGCACCACCACATTGGAGTCCGCCCCACCCTCCTGGATCCCCTCAAGGGGGAGGTTGGGGGTGCGCAGGAGGATGTCACGGATCATGGCGTCCAGCTCCGATACGTCCCGATCGAATCCGGCGATCCTCTCCCCCACCTCCCGCATCTCCTCCACAAGGGCCGAGGCATCCTCCCCCGCCCGCTTCCGCTCCCCCACCGTCCGGGACACCTCGTTGCGCCGGGCCTTGAGGGCGTCGGCGGCTCCGATGGCCTTCCGGCGATCCTCATCCAGCGCCAGGATGCGGTCCACCACGGCGGGGAGGGCGGGATCGCCCCTTCGGGCCAGGGCTCGCCGCACGAACTCCGGGTCCGTCCGGATCAGACGAAGGTCCAGCATCCGCATCTTCCAGGGGAGAGGGATCGGTGCGGAGGAGCACCCCCGATCCGCGTTGGGCTCATCGGTCCGGCTGGAGCCGGCGACTGTTGCAGATGGTGTTCACATCGTAGCGGAACAGGACGGAGGCCGAGACCAGGTCAAGCTCCTGCACCACGAGCTTTCCGAAGTAGACACATCGGGAGCCGAAGACCCCGATCTGCTGGGCGGTCCGGACCACGTAGAGCTGTCCCTCCACCACCGGAACCGGCTCCCGCTCGGAATACAACTCCAGATCGTCCGGAGCCCGGCGGATGCTCTCGAAGGTCTCCCCCGGCCGGGCCAGGAGCCTGGCCTCACTGGAGATCCCGACGGCACCCGGTGGGAGGAAGACGGGCTGTCCGTCCACGATGTCGAAGGCCAGATCCCACCGTCCGGAGGACCCGGGGGCCTCCACGCGATAGGTACGACCCTCGTAGACGCTGAACGCCGAGGGGACGTTCAACTCGTCCCGGGAGAGGGCGAAGATCAGCCCGTCCTGCGGGTTCGCCGTCCACCTCTGCTGAAAGAGATCGTCGTCGCACCCGGATACCAGGACCGCTGCGGCCAGGGCCAGCACCAGTCCATGAAGGCGTGGGAAGGTCCGGATGGGATTCAAGTGGCGCCTCGTGGGGGTGGCTTGCGAATGCCGAATGCTACCCGTCCGGCGCAACCGGTGTCAACCCCGGAAGTGGCGTAGCGCCTTGACCCTCAGGGGCTCTGCTCCCTAGGTTCCGCAAGTTCCACATCCTCCCGTCACCCCCGGCTCGGCGGGGGTTCCGGCCTCTCCGCGGAGTGCCATCCCCACGGCCTCACGGACCATCCCGGAGGTGCCCATGGAATACCCCGCTCCCCCCCCCGCCCACCGTGGCCGCATCCTGCTGGCGGAGGACGAGCCCCACATCCGGCGGATCCTGCAGACGGTCCTGGAGGAAGCCGGATTCGCCGTGGACGCGGTGGGAGAGGGGACCGTGGCAAGGGAGCGGATGATCGGAAACCAGTCGTACGTCCTGGTCCTCACGGACATCATGATGCCAGGATGCAGCGGGCTGGACCTCCTGGCCGCCCTGCGGACCCTGCCCCACCGGCGAACCATCCCCGTCATCGTCCTCACCGCCAAGGGTCAGGATGCGGACCGGGAGGCGGCCTTCTCCCTGGGGGCCGACGACTTCCTCACCAAGCCGTTCAGCCCCAAGAAGCTCCTTTCCCGGATCGAACAGCTCCTCCATGTGGCCTGACCCTTCGCCGGGGAGACCTCCCCACCCTTCCCGGGCGCCCGCCGGAGGAGAAGACCGTGGCGATGGCCGGCTGCAGATCCTGGTCCTTGCGGGGGGAATCGGGTCCCGTTTCTGGCCGGCCAGCACCCCCTCCCGCCCCAAGCAGCTCCTCCCTCTGGGGAGCGAGCACCCCCTGGTGACGGACGCGGTCCGCCGGGCTCTCCCCCTGTGTGGCCCCTCCGGGATCCGGATCCTGGCGGGGGAGGCGCTTCAGGCCCCGCTCCGTCGAGCCCTTCCCGAGCTCCCTCCCGGCGCCTTCCGGTTGGAGCCACACCCCCGGGGGACGGCCCCGGTCCTGGCATGGGCGGCCTGGGAGGCCCTGCAGGAGGAACCGGATGTGGTGCTGGTCTCCCTCCACGCGGACCATGTGATCCACCCTCCCGAGGCGCTGCAGACCCTCCTGAAGGGAGCAGTGGAGGTGGCCCGCTCCACCGGCCTCCTCCTCACCGTGGCCGTGACCCCGGATCGCCCGGAGACAGGGTACGGGTACCTCCTCCCCGGCGAGGCGGTCCCGGATGTCCCCGGCGGCGTACCCACCCGCCGGGTGACCCGCTTCGAGGAGAAGCCGGACGCCGCCACAGCCGCACGGTACCTGGAGGAAGGGTACCGGTGGAACAGCGGGATCTTCATCTGGCGGGCGGACCGCTTCCTGGAGGAGCTCCGGGCCCACTCCCCGGAGATCGCCCCCCATCTCCATCACCTGGAGGCCGGAGAGGTGGAGGCGTTCTTCGACGCCGTCCCCTCCATTGCCGTGGATCATGCGGTGCTGGAGCGGAGTCCCCATGTGGCCTTCGTGGAGGCGCAGTTCCGCTGGGACGATGTGGGGAGCTGGGAGGCGCTGCAGCGGACCCGCCCCCTGGACGCCGGGGGCAACGTGGCCGTGGGGTCGGTCCACCTGGTGGACTGCCGGGATACGGTGGCCTGGGGAGAGGATGGCCCTCTGGTGGCCTGGGGGGTGGAGGGGATGGTGGTGGTGCGGGCCATGGGGGTCACCTTCGTCTGCCCCCGGGGACGAGCCCGGGAACTCAAGTCACTCCTTGGACAGCTCCCGGAGGAGCTGGTGGATCCATGAACACGACGCTTCACCTGTTCGACGATGGGGTGGCCCGCCGCTGGGAACCCATGGCGCTGACCCGGCCGGGGGGCTCCCTCCTCTTCGGAACGCTGCGCATGTGGGAGCGGGGAGAGCGGGCGCTGGGCTTCCCCTGCGACTCCCTCCTGGCGGGGGAGTCGCTGGCGGGATTCCAGGAGCCGGGCGGGCCTCCGGCGATCCGGTGGGAGGATCTCCAGAGCGGAGAGCGCCGTGTGCTCCTCTCCTCCCGCGCCGTGGTGGCCGCCCCCCTCCCTCCCGGGTGGGACGACGGTGCTACGGCCACCCTGGAGATCGAAGGGGAGGTGGTGGGGTGGGTCCTCCCGGCGGGGGTTCCCCTCCCCGGAGTGGAAGCGCTGGAGAACCCCACAGCGGCCCCCGGCACGGGTCGGGTGCTCACACTCTCCGGAGCCGCGCTTCTCCAGCATCCATGGGACCTCATCGAAGGGAATCCCCGGCGGATCGCCCTGGATCTGGAGATGGGGGGGGAGTTGCAGCCGGTGGAACGCCTCCCGCCTGGCGTCCATGTGCTGGGGGAGGGTGCCTTCCTCATGGGAGAGGATGTGGAGGTGGAGCCGGGGGTGGTGCTGGATCTCCGGGAGGGGCCCATCGGGCTGGAGGCTGGGGTCCGGGTCCGCTCCTTCACCCGCATCCAGGGGCCCTCCTGGTTCGGCCCGGGGTGCATCCTGCAGGGGGGGGTGTTCAACCACGTGGGAGCCGGCCCCCGGTGCCGCCTGCGGGGGGAGGTCGAAGCCTCCGTGATCCAGGGGTGGTCCAACAAGGCCCACGACGGATACCTGGGCCATGCCTGGCTCGGTTCATGGGTGAACCTGGGGGCCATGACCACCAATTCGGATCTGAAGAACAACTATGGCAACGTCCGCCTCCGGACCACAGGAGGGGTGGTGGACACCGGGTTGATGAAGCTGGGGTGCTTCCTGGGAGACCATGTGAAGACGGGGATCGGAACGCTCCTCAACACGGGGACCCTCATCGGTGCC
Organism: uncultured Gemmatimonadaceae bacterium; assembly: GCA_964420725.1. Lineage (GTDB taxonomy): Bacteria > Gemmatimonadota > Gemmatimonadetes > Longimicrobiales > Gaopeijiaceae > CAYQVI01. The sequence goes on from CAYQVI010000030.1 coordinate 21,227, forward strand.
GGGAGCAACGTCTTCGGAGGGGCCATGCCCCCCACGCTGGTCCCCCCCTTCTCGTGGGGGGTGGGTGCGGAGCTGTCGACCCATCGCCTGGAGAGCTTCCTGGAGACGGCGACCCGGGCCATGGGGCGGCGGGGCGTCCCCCTCACCGACGAGATGCAGGGCGTACTCTCCCGGGCCTTCCACGGCACGTCCGCCCTGCGGCTGATGAACCCCGGGGACTCTGCCGAATGAGGGTGACCGTCCTGGGGAGCGGGAGTCGGGGGAACTCCATCCTGGTGGAGTCGGGGGAGGCGGCGGTGCTGGTGGATGCGGGATTCAGCGCCCGGGATCTGGTGTCCAGGTTGGAGCGGGTGGGGCGGGACCCCGCCTCCCTCCTGGCCATCGTGGTGACCCACGAGCATGGGGACCACACCCGGGGGGTTGGGGTCTTTGCCCGGAGGTTCGGCACCCCGGTGCACCTCACCGACGCCACCCGGGAGGCCTGTGCCCGGCTGTTCAACGGGTCCGAGGTGCTGGTTTCCTACCGCCCGGGGTACCCCTTCCCCATCGGGCCCTTCCAGGTGGAGCCCTTCATCACCGCCCACGATGCCGTGGACCCGGTGGCGGTGGCGGTGGTGCACCTCCCCACCCGACTCCGCCTGGGTGTGGCCACCGATCTGGGACGTCCCACCGCAGGAGTCCGGCACGCCCTCTCCCGGTGCCACTTCCTGGTACTGGAGGCCAACCACGACGAGCGGCTCCTCAGGGAGGGGCCCTACCCCTGGTCGGTGAAGGGGCGCATCGCCTCCAGCCACGGACACCTGAGCAACACCGATGCGGCACGGCTGGCCGGCGAACTCCTCCACCCCGAGCTGGGGGGGATCGTGCTGGCCCATCTCTCCGCCGAGTGCAACTCACCGGAGCTGGCTCTGGAGGTGGTGGAAGGCGCACTCCGGAAGCAGGGCTTCGGCGGGGTGATCACGGTGGCTCCCCAGCATGAACCCACCCCCGCGTTCGACATCCCCCTCCTCCTCCGGGGGTGCGGACCGGCCCAACTCTCACTCCTCTAGGGGAGCCTGCGCGGCGACGGGCCCGGAGAGCCGCCCCTCAACCCCGCTGCTGGGAGCTCCCCATCCGGGTCACCGAGATCCCTCCCAGGATCACCGCCGCCCCCACCCACTGCAGCGCGCTGGGCACCTCTCCCAGCCACCCCCACGCCACCAGGAGTGCCACCACCGGCACCAGGTTCGAGTAGGCGGCGGTGCGGGAGCTCCCGATGCGCTGTACCCCGCGGTACCAGAGCAGGTAGGCGATGGAAAGGGCGAACACACCAGCGTAGACCACCCCGATCCATGCCACCGTCGATACCGCAGAGAACTCGAGGGCGGCCAGGTCCGGCGCCCCCAGGAGGACCAGTCCCACCGTTCCCACCGCCAGCGTCCAGGTGGTGGTCCGGAGGGGGCCGTACTTCTGGATCATGTCGCGGCTCCCCACCGTGTACCCGGCCCATCCCAGCGCCGCCGCGGCCATGAGGAGGTCCCCCTCCAGCGAACTTCCCCCCAGCTCCACCCCCGCTCCCGCCGCCACCACCAGGATCATCCCCGCCAGCGTTCCCAGGATCCCCAG
>CAYQVI010000031.1:0-22554 GCA_964420725.1 uncultured Gemmatimonadaceae bacterium
GTGGCCCTGGAACCGGAGAGGGCCAGGGCGTCCAGGAGGGGATCGATGGCCCGCCCCCCCAACCGTGCCACCAGCATCTCCAGCGCCGCCTCGTCCAGTTCGTCCCCCCGGGTCAGCTCGTGGATCCGCTGGGGATGGACCAGTCGCTCCTCGATCCGGGCCGCCACCGGATCCCCCCGGACCGTGCCCGCCAGGAGCCGGGCCAGCGCCACAACCGCCCCATTGTCCAGAAGGACCTCCAGCGCCTGACGGGGCATGGCCCCCCAACTCCCCGTCTCCAGGCTCATCTGGAGGATCCGGATCCGGTCCCCGTCCGGGTCTCGCTGGACCTGAACCCCCTCTCCGGGATCCTCCTTTGCCAGGCGGTCCAGGACCATGCGGTAGTGGGCAGGATTCGGGTCCTCGCTCAGCTCCCCCCCCTCCAGAAGGCGGGCCAGGGCACCCCGGATCGCCTCCTCGGCAGGAGCCCTGATCCCCGGCACCCCTCCCCGGGCATGGAGGGCCAGCTTGGTGAGGGCCCGGACCAGGGGGGGAGAGAGTCGGGACTCCCCATCCTCCTCCACCAGACTGGCCCGGAGCACCTTGAGAAGCGTCTCCGCTCCCAGCACGTGCCCCGCGTCCACCACCACCGCCACCCGCTCCGCCGGATCCCCCACGGCCCGGAAGAGCCGCCGCATGGTGCGCTCATCCAGTTCGGAGAGGAGGCGGGAGAGCCGTTCTCCCATCTGCACGGAGGCCTCCGTGCCCCCGCTGTCCTTGAGCTCGAACGCCAACCGTCTCAGGTAGCCCATGAGCACCCGGTCGTGACCGGGCTCCCCGGGGTGGGTGCTGATCCCCCGGGCCACCGCCCGGGGATCGATATCCGCGTCCTCCCTGGGCGTCGAGGCCAGGGCCGCCCGGGCCAGTTCCCGCCAGAGCCGGGAGAGTCGGTCGTCGGGATCGCCGGCGTCCTCGGCCACCAGGGAGAGGTGGTCGAAGTCCAGGACCTGGAGGCGGAGGTGGGGGGCGTCCAGTCGGGGCAAGGAGGAGCCGTCCCGGCGTTCCTCCGAGGCCAGAAGGGCGAGCAGCCCCTGGAACTCCTCGGGAGACACGGCGGAAAAGAAGGTCACGGCACCCACCCCCTGCCTCCGGAACCGCCGGGCGAGATCCCGGAGCAGTCGACTCTCGGAGGAGAGGGCTCCCTCCACCACGAAGCGGGTGCCGGCCACGGCCACCGGGAGGACGCCTTCCTCTCCAGCCGCCTCCTTCACCAGGAGGGAGAGCCGAGCCCCCAGCGACGCCACCAGCGGGTGCCCCGGAGGATACAGTGCAGCCCTCTGGGCCGCCCCTGCGAGCTCCAGGAGGAAGCTCAGGGAAGCGGGTGGGATGGCAGGCTCTCCTCCGGTCGAGAAACCGTCGTGCACGCTGCCCCCCCTCCCCATCTGGAATGTCTTCGACCGCACGCACGCCAACGGAACGTCATGAAGTGGGACACGACTGTCCCACTCTGTTTCGGAATGATGCACCCGCCGTGAATCTCCTGCAAGGAGGGCCTGGCGGGGGTACTCCCACAGTTCGAGCCGCCTACGGATGCCAGATTGCCTGGGTTGCCTTCGACTTGACAACTCGTAGACATCCTGCGCTGGACGGGGGTTTCCATTCTCGTGTACCTTCCGCCCATGCACCCCCACACGTTCGCTCCGACCGACCTGGCGTGGTCGGCCGCCCTCCTTGTCCTGGGGCTGACCCTGGCCGTCCCCCCTCCCCCGGTGGGTGCGCAGGAGCCCCTGGCCTGTCCCGGTGCCGCCAATGCAGGGGTGGAGGCCGGGTGGGAGGCGTACCGGAGCGACGACCTGTCGGGAGCCGCGGAGGCCTTCCAGGCTGCTGTGTCACTCTGCCCCGGACACGCGGGAGCCCGGGTGGGACTGGGCTATGTGGCCCTCCGGGAGGGGGGGGTGGCGGAGGCCCTCTCCATGTTCCAGGGGGTCCTTCAGGAGCAGCCGTCCAATCTGGATGCGCTGGTTGGACTCGGGCTTGGGGCGTGGCGTCTGGGTGACCTGGAGGGGGTACTGGCGGCCTTCAGCCAGGTGGAGGAGCTGGAGCCGGGGAACGAGACGGCCCGGGACTACCTGGCACGCCTTCCCCCGGGGCTCGGGCCGCCCCCCCCTCGTCCCCCGCTGGCGCTCCCGGACTCCCTGGTCCTCCCCGCCCGGACCCATGGAGAGTGGTTCCAGGTCCCGGAGGCCGGGGGGTGGCGGGACTTCTGGATCCTGGGAATGAACCTGGGGGCCGCCCTCCCCGGAAGGAATCCGTCGGAATTCCCGGACAAGGAGGTCTACCTGGAGTGGCTGGATGGGATGGCCCGGATGAACGTCAACACCGTCCGCGTCTACACCATCCATCCCCCCCACTTCTACGAGGCGCTGGCGGAGCACAACCTGGGGAATCCCTCTTCCCCCATACGCCTTGTGCACGGAGTCTGGACGGAACTCCCCCCGGACGACGACTTCATGGGGGAGGCGTTCGAGGACGCATTCTTCCAGGAGATGCTCCGGGTGGTGGATGTCATCCACGGGCGGGCGGACATCCCCCCCCGTCCCGGTCATGCCTCCGGCTTCTACACGGCCGATGTCTCCCGCTGGACGCTGGCCTACATCCTGGGACGGGAGTGGGAACCCCATGCTGTGGTGGCCTTTGACTCCATCCAGGCCCTCCGGAGCCCGGGGACCACCGGGTACGCCGGTCGCTTCGTGACGGTGGATGGGGGGAATGCCATGGACCACTGGCTGGCCCGGGCGGTGGACAGCATCGTGGCCTACGAGACCCACCGGTACCGCACCCAGCGCCCGGTGGCCTGGACCAACTGGCCCACCCTGGATCCCCTGGATCACCCCACGGAAACCACCCGGGAGGAGGAGGTGGCGCTGCGGGTGGGTGTGGGAGAGCGGGTGGACGTGGTCCCGAGGGAATACAACAACGACGAGATCGGGGTGGACCCCTCGCTCATGAGGCCCACGGCCCGCTTCCCGGCCGGGACCTTCGCCTCGTACCACGCCTACCCCTACTACCCGGATTTCCTCATTCTGTCCGATCGCTATCAAATTGATGGACAAGAGGATGGTAACTCCCACTTCAGAAACTATCTGAGAGAACTGAAGGAGCATCATCGAGGGCTCCCGGTGGTCATCGCCGAGTACGGCGTCCCCGCCAGCCATGGCCCGGCCCACCTCCAGCCCCAGGGGTGGCATCATGGGGGGCACACCGAGGCCGGGATGGCGGAGGTGAACCGCCGGCTCACCCTGGAGCTGGTGGAGACGGGGATGGCGGGGGGAATGGTCTTCGCCTGGATCGACGAGTGGTTCAAGAAGAACTGGCTGGCCATCGAGTTCGAACTCCCCCCGGAACGGAACCGCCTCTGGTACAACCGGATGGATGCGGAGCAGCACTACGGGATGATCGCCATGGAGGCGGAGCCCCCGGTGGCCGGCACCACCCTGCAGGAGCGCCTGGAGGGGTGGCGGGAGATTCCGCCCCTGCATCAGGGAGCCGGACTCACCCTCCGGGCTGCCCATGACGCAGCCTACCTCTGGATCCTGGTGGAGGGGGCGGATCCTGCCCGGGGGGACCTCACCATGGTGGGGCTGGACATGGTGGATCCCGGGGCCGGGGAGTTCCGCTGGCCCGGTGCGCAGGGGGGGGAGCTTCCCGTGGGGATCGAGTTCGCCCTGGTGGATGATGGGGAGGAGGTGCGGATCCTTGCACATCCGCCGGCCAACCCCTTCCGGCTGGTCCCGGTGGGGGCGGAGGGCGGCTTGCCGTCCGGCGACATGCCGGTCTTCCAGGATCCCCCTCCGGGATTCTTCCAGGAGCGGCTGGAGCAGCGGACAAACGTCCCCTACACCAGTCTTCCCCTCCGGGACGGGGTGTACGATTCACTCCGGGTGATCCCCAATCGCCGCCGGATCTCCCGGGACGGCCGGGAGTTTGCCGCCCTGGGCTACGACCGGGGCGTCCTCCGCCAGGGCCCCGCCCCCGACGGACTCTTCGAGCGGGGCGACTCGGTGCTGGAGGTGCGGATCCCCTGGCTCCTCCTGAACGTCACGGACCCCTCCAGCCGGGCGGTCCTCTCCTCGCCGGGGGGCTCCTTCCCGGAGATCCCCCGCACCCCGGAGGGACGGATCCCCTTCCCCGTGGACGGCCCGGTCCCCTCGGACACCCTCCGGGACCAGGTGGGCTTCGTCCAGGTGGAGGACATCGGAATCCTGGCGGCGGTGGCCCGGGAGGACGGAAGCTGGACGGAGGGTTGGAGCGCAGGAGGCCCTGCCCCCCGCTTCTCCTGGCCCGGCTGGGAAGTGCCATCGTGGAGGTCCCGGGAGCGCCCCACCTTCTCGGTCCTGGGGGAGACCTTCCAGGCCCTGGACGAGTGGATGCGGGCCCGGCCGGTGCTACCGGTGGAGGTCGTCCCTGGAGCCCAGGAGGCGGATACGCTCCTCCAGGCAGCCCATCGCTTCTGGGAGGCCGGTGAGCCGGAGCGGGCGGAACCGCTCTACCGGGCCGTCCTGGCCGTGGACCCCACCAACACCCGGGCGCTGCACCGGGTGGCGCTGGCGGCAGCCTGGGACGACCGGATCGACGAGGGGCTCGCCCTCCTGGAGCGCCTTCTGGAGCTGGAGCCGGGGAATGTGGACGTCCGGCTGGATCAGGCCCGCTTCCGGGCCTGGAAGGGGGATCATGCCGGAGCCCTGCTCCTCCTGGACGCCCTGGCGGTCCAGCACCCCTCCCACCCCCGGGTGCTGGAGGAGCGAGCCCGGGTCCAGGCGTGGGCCGGGGAGTTCGATGCGTCGCTGGCATCCTGGGACGCCCTGCTGGCCATTGCCCCGGGGGAGGGAGGGGTCCGGAGGGACCGGGCCCGGACCCTCTCCTGGGCGGCGGATTTCCAGGGTGCCGTGGCTCTGTGGGACTCCCTCCTGGTGGAGGACCCGGGGGATGGGGAGGCACGACTGGGGCGGGCCCGGGCCCTGGCCTACGCCAACCGGCTGGGGGAGGCACTGGAGGAATACGGGGTCCTTCTGAGCGCCGACCCGGGGAACCTGGAGGCCCGGCGGGAACGGGGGCGCACCCTGGCCTGGGCGGGGCGGCTGGTGGAGGCGGAGGAGGCCCTGAGGGCGCTGGAGGACGACGCCCCGGAGGACGTGGACGCCCGGGTGGCGCTGGCCCAGGTGCTCCGTTGGCAGGGAAGGACCGGGGCCGCCCTGGCCGTCATCCAGGGGGCGGCCCGGCTGGCCCCCGGGCGGGGGGATGTGGAGGAGCAGCGCCGGTGGCTGGAGGCCTCGTCCAGCCCATCCCTCCGGAGTTCCATGGCGCTGGAGAGGGACTCGGACAGGAACCGGATGGCCACCCTGGGGACGGCGGTGGGAGTCCCCCTGGGGTCCTCCCTGTCCCTTCAGGGGGAGTTCTACCACCGGTGGCTCCGCCAGCCGGGGCTGGACCGGACCGCTCGGGGGGGACAACTGGGGCTCCGGCTCCTCCTGGAGCCCGGGTGGGTGCTCACCACGGCGGCAGGGGTGGCCGGGTCCGACGTCCCGGGCTCCTCCAGGCGGACGCTGGTGGGGCTATCGCTGACCTCGCCGGCCCGGCATCCGCTGCGGGTCACCACCGGCTGGTCCCGCTCGGCGCTGGACGCCACCGCCGGGCTGGCGCAGGGGGGGCTGATGGTGGATGGACCGGAGCTGTCGCTGGAGTGGACCCCCCCGGGGGGGTGGGCCCTCACGGGAGGGGGGTCCTGGACCACCTTCCAGGGGGTGGAGACCAACACCCGCCGGAGCGCCACCTTCGCCCTCTCACGGAGGCTGGGGAGTGGTTGGCGCGCGGGACTCTCTGCCCGGAGCTTCGCTTTCTCCCGCCAGTTGGCCGAAGGCTACTTCTCCCCCACCCGGTTCCAGCTGCTTGAGGGAACGGGATCATGGACCGGGGATTGGGGCCGCTGGGGCCTCGTGATGGAGGGGGCCGCCGGATTGCAGAGGATCGGAGAGACCCCGTCCGACCCCACCCTCCGTGGCTCCTCCCGGGCCTCCTTCCGACCGGGTCCCGGACGGGAGTTCTTCCTTGGGGCCGGGGCGTCCAGCGCAGGAATCCAGAGTTTCGCGTCGGGTGAGGGCTACCGGTACACCGCCCTGCTGGCGGGGGGATCATGGACGTTCTGAAGGAGCAGGAAGATGGCTGAACCCGGTCCTTCCTCGAACCGGGCCCGAGCCCGGTTCCTGGGATCCATTCCTGCCCGGCTGCACGTCCTGGAGGGAATCCGACGGACGCTGGTCGCCGACCCGCTGGGAGCCCAGGAGGCGGCCCTGAGGCTGGCGGCCGTGATCCTCCAGGAGGCTGACCCGCTGGGGTTCACACGGGTGACCGGGTGCGCCAGGAGGGTGGAGCGGGCAAAGCACCGGACCCTGAGCCCGGCCCTGGACGTGCTGGAGCGGTCCCTCCGGGACATCCTGGATGAGGCCCCTGTGGCCACCGTCCTTGTGGTGGAGGACGAAGCCACCACGGCCCACCTCCTCCGGGACACCCTGGAGCACCGGGGATTCCAGGTCCGGGTGGCAGAGGACGGGCGGCAGGCGCTGGCCCTGATCTCCCAGGCTCCACCGGACGCCATCATCCTGGACCTGGTCCTGCCGGACATGGATGGCCGGACCCTGCTGGCCCGGTTGCGGCAGGCCCCCGACACCAGCGACAGCGCCATCCTGGTCCTCTCCGCCAGCGACGGGGCCATTCCCCGGGCCGAGTGCCTGGCCTACGGGGCCGACCTCTTCCTCTCGAAACCCGCCGACCCCGACCTCCTGATCCGTAGCCTGGAGGGGCTCCTCACCCCGGGACGCGGCGGAGCCCCCCTTCCCCCTCCCGCCAGTGTCCCCGGGCTCCCGGGGCTCCAGGCCGCCTTCCAGGCGCTGCGGCAGGCGGGGGGGGAGGGGAGCATCATAGTGTCGCTCCTGGACATGCCCCCCCAGGATGCCCGCCCCCTCAGCGAGGAAGGGGTCCATGGCCTGATCCAGGATCTCCTGGACCTCCTGCGCCCCCGGCTCCTCCCCGGGGAGACCGTGGGACGCTGGAGCGTGGACCAGCTCCTGCTCCTCTCCTCCAGGCGGTCCGCGTCGGAGATCGCCCACCTCCTCCAGGATCTGGGGGACGCCTCCCCATGGGTCCGGGAGTTCCTCCGGGTGGGGATCCGCACTGCGGCGGCTGGAGAGGACTTCATGGACGTGGTCTCCGAGGCGGGGGCATTGATTACCCGGGCCGGAGGGGTGGAACGGGGTGGGATCCGGGTCCGGGAGGACCATGTGGAGCTGCCGGAGGTGATCCTGGCGGAGGACGACCCCATCACCGCGGTCCTGGTGTGCCACCGACTGGAGAAGAGCGGCTTCCGGGTGCAGCACCGGACCGATGGAGCCGAGGCGCTGGCCCTCATCCTGGCGGAGCCCCCCGCCGTGGTGATCCTGGACATCCGGATGCCGGGGATGGACGGGTTCGAGGTGCTGGCCCGGATGCGCCAGGATTCCAGGACGGAACGGATCCCCGCCATCATCCTCACCTCCCTGGGCCGGGACGCGGACCTCCGCCGGGCCTTCGAGCTCGGTGCCGACGACTACCTCACGAAGCCCTTCTCGCCGGGTGAACTGCTGGCGCGGGTGCTTCGCCTGGCCCGGAGCCGATGACCCTCCCCGACGGGATCCTGGACGGCCTCCTCCTGGTGGTGGCCGGCCTCCTCCTGGTGATCCTCCTCTTCGGTGCGTATGCCGTGGTGCTCCGCCTGCGGTCCATGGCGCTGGAGGCCAGGAGGAGGCGTCTCCACGCAGAATGGACCCGGACGATCATGGAGGTGCTGGTTCCCGAAGCGCCCTCCGGCGAAGGCCGCTCTGGTGCTGCAAGGCCTGAGGTGATGGTTGAGGACAGGGACCGCATCCTGTTTCTGGAATTCATCATGACTCATGCCCGGGCCCTCCGGAAGCCGGAGCGGGGTCTGGTGGAGGGGCTGGCCACCCCCTACACGGCGGAGCTGCTCCCCGAGCTGCGGTCCACCGACCCGCTTCGCCGCGCCCGGGGAGCGGAGATCCTTGGACAGCTTGGGCTTCCGTCCCACGAACGGGAGATGCTGGCGGCGCTGGGGGACCCCTCTGGGATCGTGGCAATGGTGGCGGCCCGGGCGCTGGCCCGGGAGGGAAATCCGGCCCATCTGGAGGCCATCCTGCGGGAACTTCCCCGCCTGGAGGACTGGAGCCCCCACTACCTGGCCAGCCTGCTCCTGAGCTTCGGGCCTCCGGCGGCTCCCCGACTCCGGGTCCTCCTGGAGGATCGGACGGCTCCCCCAGGGCTGAGGGGCGTGGCCGCCGAGGCACTGGCGGGGCTGAACGACCTGGAGGCCGCCGACCTGGCGGCGTCCTGCCTCAAGGATGTGACGGACGCGGACCTGGCGACTGATCTGCTCCGCCTGATGGCGAAGCTGGGGCACGGAGATCATGTGCCGGGCATCCGCCCCTTCGTCTACCGGAACGAACCCCATGTCCGGGCAGCGGCCCTGAGGGCGCTGGGGGCGCTGGGGGGGGCAGAGGGGGACGTGGCCCTCCTCCGCCTGGGACTCAACGATCCGTCGCCCTGGGTGGCCATCCATGCCGCCAGGGGGCTCCGGGAGTCCGGAGGGAACGACGAACTGGAGATGCTGGCCCGTTCAGGGGGGGCCCTGGCCACCCTGGCGGGGGAAGTCCTCCTGGAGGGGCCATGACTTCCTGGCTCCCCGCCCTTCTGTGGACGGTGAACGGCCTCGTCCTCCTCTACTTCCTCCTGATCAACGGCTCGTACCTCTTCACGTCCATCATGGCCTTCCGGGCGCTGAACCGTCACCGGGCCCGGATGGGCTCCGTGGATGTCCACGAGCTCATCGCCCAGGCCGGCGCTCCCCCCCTGACCCTCATCGCGCCGGCCTTCAACGAAGAGGCCACCTGCGTGGAGTCCGTCCGGTCCCTCCTGACCCTGGACTACCCGGAGCATGAGATCATCGTGGTGAATGACGGCTCCCGGGACGGCACACTCCAGGTGCTGGTGGAGGCCTTCGAGATGGAGCAGGTCCCCCGGCACTCCACCTCGGATATCGCCACCGCCGCCATCCGGGGGACCTGGCGGAGCCGCTGGCACCCCAACCTTTGGCTGGTGGACAAGGAGAACGGCGGAAAGGCGGATGCGCTGAACGCAGGGCTCGGCTTCTGTCGGACCCCCCTGTTTTGCGCCATGGATGCGGACAGCATCCTGGAGCGGGATGCCCTCAGCCGGGTGGTGCGCCCCTTCCTGGAGGACCGGCACACGGTGGCCGCCGGGGGACTCATCCGGATCGCCAATGGTTGTGAGGTAGACTCCGGGGTGGTGACACGGGTGGGACTTCCCCGGAGTCTCCTGGCCCGCTTCCAGGTCCTGGAGTACCTCCGGGCATTCCTGGCGGGACGGATGGGGTGGGAGGCGCTGGGGGCCACCATGATCATCTCGGGGGCCTTCGGGGTCTTCCGCCGCTCCACGGTGGTGGAGGCGGGGGGCTTTGCCACCGACACGGTGGGGGAGGACCTGGAACTGGTCATCCGACTGCACCGGCACTGTGTGGACCGGAAGATCCCCTACCGCATCACCTTCGTCCCGGACCCCGTGGCGTGGACCGAGGCTCCGGAGACCCTCCGGGTGCTGGGGCGCCAGAGAGACCGCTGGCAGCGGGGGCTCAGTGAGGCGCTGGTCCGCCACAGGGGCATGCTCTTCCGCCGTCGGTACGGCCCGGTGGGGATGCTGGCCTTTCCCCACTTCTTCTTCCTGGAGATGATCGGGCCCGCCGTGGAGCTCATCGGCTTCGCTGCCTTCTTCCTCACCATCCTCCTGGGGTGGGCCACCCCCACCTTCATCATCGCCTTCCTGTCGGTGGCCGTCCTCCTGGGGATCGCCCTCTCGATCCTGGCCGTGGGGCTGGAGGAGATCTCCTTCCGGCGCTACCCCCGTTTCCAGGACCTCATCCACCTCTTCGGGCTTGCGATCCTGGAGAACCTGGGGTACCGACAGATCAACAGTTGGTGGCGGATCCGGGGGATGGTCCGCTTCCTCCGCCGGCAGGGAGGGTGGGGAGAGATGACCCGGAAGGGCTTCGGGGCCCGGGCGGAGGTGGCGGCGGACTAGTGCACCGGCCCTAGAGCGGCGGCGGCGGCATCCGGTGGGCTGCGATCTCCCGGAGCTGCAGGGGGGTGTAGGGAGCGTTCAGGAGCTCTGGGGTATCCTGGTGGCATCGGAAGAGGTCGGCGATGAAGTGGAGGCGCTCCCCCAGGTCCGACCAGTCCCTGGCTCCCGTCTCCGCCAGGTCGTGGGGTGTGGGGTCCACCCGGGCCAGGAGGGCCAGGAGGTCGGGGTGATCCAGCTCCGCCAGCGTCCCGGGGATCTCCCCGGGGAGGTCTTCCCCCAGCCGCAGGGTGGCCACACCGGCCAGATCCATGGTCATGAGCTCCCGGGTGAGGATGGCCCGGAGCCGGGAGCCCACCACCTCCACCAGTCCCTCCAGCGCCCGATCCAGGGGCGGGGTCCGGTTCCGCCACCGCCAGAAGCTGTCCCGGAGACGGAGAATCGAGGGGTTCCCGGGGAAGAGCGTGGAGCGGATCCGACTCCGGAGCAGTCCTGCGGCGGGAAGCACCACCTCCAGTGACTCCTGGATCTCGGGCTGTACCCGGATCTGCTCGTGGACACCGATCTCCAGATTCCCGAGGAAGAGAAGCTGGGCCCGCCGCCGGGGGTCCACCTCCCCCCTGAAAGCCGCATAGCGGGTCAGGGCCCGGGAGAGGAGGTCCTCCCCCTCCGGGGCCGTGATCATGGGATGCCGGACGATGGAGACCCGTCCCGGGAGGGCCTCCGGTCCCCCCCCGCCCACCTGGTCCAGGAAGGCGGCCACCACCTCCCCCACCTCCAGGAAGACCCTCCGGTTCCCCCTGGCCACCGCATCGGCCGTCCGGTCCACCACCGCCGGCAGATCCAGGATCCCCCCCAACGCCGCCCGCAGCTCCGCCACGCTCCGTCGGGAGCCCAGTTCCCGGGCGGCCATCACCACGCCCTGAAGAGCGGTCTCCAGCACAGGATCCCCCCCCAACCGGAGCCGGACGGCCTCCAGCAGGTCCTCCTTCCGGATCGTCCGCCCCGCCTGCTTCGAAGCCCACACCGCGAAGGCGCACCAGTTCCCCCGCCCCCCCTCCCCCAGGTGGTCCGCCAGGGCACCTGCCAGACGGTGGTAGCCCACGGTGATGCGGAGATTCCGCAAGACCGGGTCATGGGTGGCGGCGATGGCCTGGACCTCCTCCCGGAAGGAGGGGGGGTGGGTCTCTACCGGATCGTGGGAAGGGGACAGGAGGGCCACCGATTCAGGAGATCGAACGAACATCCGCGGACGACCCCCCGGAGCCGGGGGTGCCGCTGCAGCCAGCGTAGGGGTGCATGCGGCCCCACGGCAAGGGCTCACGGGGTGTGCCACCCGGCACTGGCACCGGCTCCCCCGGCTGCGTATGCTGCCGCTCCAGCGGAGCACCTCCACCCATTCCACCCCCTGAACATGTCGCTTCCACCCTGGTCGATGGCTCCGGTGGCGCTCCTGGCCACCACGTCCCTTGCCCTGGGCCTCTGGCTCATCCTGGGACCCCGGGCCTCCAACGAGAGGCCATGGCAGGAGGAACACGCGGTCCTCCCGGAGTTCGAGGTGGATGGAGATCGGCTGACGGTACGGGGGGTGAGGAACTTCCGTTGGACCGGCCCCACCGAGTTCGAACCGGCATGGGAGGAGCGGGTCTACGATCTCCGGACCCTGAGCGGGGTGTGGTATGCCCTCACCCCCTTCTCCCGGAGCTGGAGGGGCCCGGCCCACTCCCTCCTGAGCTTCCAGTTCGGAGAGGATACCTTCCTGGCCATCTCCGTGGAGGCGCGTCGGGAGCAGGGAGAGAGCTACAGCCTCCTGAAGGGGCTGGCCCGGCGTTTCGAGCTCCTCTACGTGGTGGGAGACGAGCGGGACCTCCTGGGAGTCCGGGCGGTGCACCGGGACGACCAGGTCTTCCTCTACCCCATCGAGGTGGATGGCCAGGGGGCCCGGGTCCTCCTGCTGGACATGGCAGAGCGGGCCAACGCCCTCCGGGAGACCCCCGAGTTCTACAACACCGCCACCAACAACTGCACCACCCGGATCGTGGAGCATGTGAACCGGGTGGCTCCGGGACGGGTGCCCAGCAGCTGGCGGATCCTCCTCCCGGGATACTCGGATGAACTCGCCTGGGAACTGGGGCTCATCCGCACCGGGCTCTCCCTGGAGGACACACGGGCCCGCTGGTATGTGAACCAGCGGGCCCGACGTTGGCCCCACGACCCGGACTTCAGCCTCCGGATCCGGGAGGAATCGGCCCCCGTGGAGCCCACGGGAGGCTGACGGGGATCAGGCGGAGCGCCCCCCCTGTCCCCGGCCGCCACCCCGACCTCCACGACCCCCACCACCGGAGGAGCGACCCCCACCGCCGGGACCGCCCCCGGAGCGGGAGGAGCCACCCCCTCCTCCGGAGCCTCCTCCGGAGCGGGACGACCCGCCAGCTCCTCCGGACCTGGAGGCCCCTCCGGCGCTACCGGAGCGGTTCCCCGAGGCAGGGCGGGGACTAGACGCGGTTCCGGCCGAGGCCTTCCGCCGCTCCTCCTTTGCCTTCGCCCGGCTGCGCTCCTCCGCCTTCCGTGCACGGATCTCGGCGATCCGCTCCCCGATGGGTACCTCGAAGCGCTCTCCGGCCGGGGGCGCCCCGTAGTCGAATCCCTCCAGGGTCTTCCGGGGAATGGCACGCCCCACCGCCCGCTCGATGTCCCGGACCTCGGCATCCTCCTCGGGGCTGATGAGGGTGTAGGCCTCCCCTGTGGCCCCGGCCCGGGCCGTCCGTCCCACCCTGTGGATGTAGTCCTCAGGGGCCACCGGGACGTCGAAGTTCACCACGTGGTCCAGCGCCTCCACATCGATTCCCCGGGCCACGATGTCCGTGGCCACCAGGACCCGGAAGCGCCCGTCCTTGAACCCCTCCAGCGCCTCGGTCCGCTGCTTCTGGCTCCGATTCCCGTGGATCCGGGCGGCTTCGATCCCCGCCTTGGCCAGCTTCTCCGCCAGCCGGTTGGACCGGTGCTTGGTACGGCAGAAGACGATGACGTTGCCGATCTCGTTCCGCCGGAGCAGCTCGATGAGGAGCGGCACCTTCAGGTCGGACCGCACAGGGTAGAAGGCCTGGGTGATCCCGGTGGCCGGGGCCTGCTTCCGTTCGATGTTCAGCCGCACCGGATCCCGGAGGAGCTCCCGGGAGAGCTGGACGATGGGAGCCGGAAGGGTGGCGGAGAAGAAGAGCGTCTGGCGAGGCGAGCCCGGAAGGTGCTTCAGCACCCGCCTGATGTCCGGGAGGAACCCCATGTCCAGCATCCGGTCCGCCTCGTCCAGCACCAGTACGTCCAGCCCCCGGAGGGTGGCGTAGGGGTGCTGGAAGTGGTCCAGGAGCCGGCCGGGAGTCGCCACCAGGATGTCCACCCCGGAACGGAAGGCGTCTTCCTGGGGGGTCATTCCCACTCCTCCGAAGATGGCGGCGCCCCGGATCCCGGTGCCCTTCGCCAGCCCGGTGAGGTGCTCCACGATCTGGGCGGCCAGCTCCCGCGTGGGGGTGAGGATCAATGCCCGGGTGGTCCCCCGGGGGAGGTCCCGGATCCGGTTCAGGATGGGGAGGAGGAAGGCTGCGGTCTTGCCGCTCCCGGTCATGGCGCAGGCCAGGATATCCTTCCCCGCCAGTGCGGGTGGGATGGCGTCAGCCTGGATGGGCGTGGGGGTGGTGAAGCCCATCCCGGTGACCGACCGGAGGAGGTCGGGATGGAGTCCGAGAGAGGAGAATTCCCCCGCCGCAGTGGGCTGGGGATCCGACGATGTGGTGCTGGAACGCATGGAGTGGTCCTGTACTCGAGTCCCTGTCGGGGGGCTCCAGGGGCGCCTGCGGACCGGGATCTGAGGTCGTGCGAGTGAGGCAGGAGAGGGGGAACCCGGCCCTGGCCTGGGTGCCCCGAACCGGAAGGCGGGGCCGACCGTTCAGGCCGGGTGCACATTCTTCCGAGCCATTGATTATCGCGGAAGTGGACCCCGGTGGCAACCACGGCCCTACCGGAGCACCCCGGCCCCTCTCCCTCAGGGGGGGCCTTTCCGCCCCTCCAGCATCGCCCGGGCCACCGGTCAGTCCCGGAACTCCCGGAGGAGTGCATCCCCCCCGGCCCGGGCGATGATCCCGTCCTGGGCCGAGGTCACCCCACTGACCCCCACGGCCCCCACCACCACACCGTCCACGATCAGCGGCTCGCCTCCCTCCACCGGGATCGCACCCTGGAGGGCCAGGAGCCCCACATTCCCCCCGGCCACCATCTCGGCGAAGGTCCGGGTGGGGCGTCGGAAGAGGGCCGCGCTCCGGGCCTTCTCCTGGGCCACCTCCACGCTCCCGGACTGGACGTTGTCCATACGGGTCAGGTGGAGGAGCGTGCCGGAGGGGTCCACCACCGCGATGACCACATTCCAGTTGTTGCGTACCGCTTCCGCCCGGGCCCCTTCCACCACCACCTGCACGGCGGCTTCGTGCAGGACGGGAAGCCGTGGAAGCTCCTGCTGCGCCGCCAGCGGGGTTGCCACCAGGACCAGGCCCATCAAGGGGAGGATGCGTCGAAGCATGGTTCGCACTCCGGAGTGTGGGTTGTGCAGGGGTGGACCCTGGTGGGCGCCGGCGCTGCGGGTGACCCCGCCGGCCCCCTGGCCGCCGTGGCAGGGGGTTCGCGCCCGGCCGTGACCAGGGGATGGTCTGAGGGTACGGGGGCGGGGCTCACCGTGGCAAGCGGAGGTTCAGCCCGCCGGGAACCACCCATCGCTCCACCCCTGCCAGCGCCACATCCACCACCAGGGCCAGGAGGGCCGCAGGAATGGCCCCCGAGAGGATCAGGCGGCTGTCGGTGAGGGCCAACCCGGCCACGATGGGATCTCCCAGCCCCCCTGCCCCGATGAAGGCCGCCAGGGTGGCGGTCCCCACATTCAGCACCGCCGCCGTGCGGATCCCCGCCATGATGAAGGGGGCCGCCAGGGGGAGACGGACCTGGAGCAGAAGCTGGCGGGAGGTCATCCCCAGGGCCCGGGCGGCGTCCACGGCGGCGGCATCTGCATCCCGGACCCCGGTGAAGGTGTTCATGAGGATGGGGAAGAGGGAGTAGAGGAAGAGTGCCACCAGCGCCGGGAGGACACCGATCCCCAGCAGGGGGATCATGAAGGCCAGCAGGGCGATGCTGGGGACGGTCTGGAGGATCCCCACCCCCCGGATGACCACCTCCGCACCCCCTCGCACCCGCTCCAGCGCCAGCCCCAGGGGCACCGCCACCAGGATCGCCGCCAGCAGGGAGATCCCCACCAGGAGGAGGTGTCGGAGGGTCTGGTCCAGCACCGGTTCCCGCCTCCCCCAGAGGTACTCCAGAAGGCCGGTTCCGCCGGTGGACCGGCCCAGGGCCTCCCCCGCCCCTCCCTCCTCCAGGAGACCCAGTCGGCGGAGTGCGTCCCGGGCCACCGCTTCCACAGGCTCCCCCTCCACCTCCAGGCGCCGGTTCAGCGCCCGCATGAGGGGCTCGTCCAACTGCCCTGCCAGCTCCGTCAGCGCCGCCACCGCCGCGGGATGGTCCCGGCGCAGACGGGCGCCCACCAGAGGGGCGGCTTCGTAGGGGGGGAAGAAGCCCCGATCGTCCTCCAGCACCACGATTCCCGTGTCCGCCAGGAAGCCGTCGGTGGTGTACGCATCGATGACGTCCACATCCCCGGAACGGAGCGCGGAGTGCTTCACGGCCTGCAGGAGGGAGCGGGTATCCCGGAGTTCCAGTCCGTAGACGTCCCTGAGGCCGGGGAGTCCATCCTCCCTCCCCATGAAATCGGGGGAGAAGCCCCCCACCAGCGACTCCCCTTCCCGGGCCAGATCCGAGAGGGTTGCCAGCCCCAGGGAGTCCGCTGTGGCCCGCCGCACCGACACCGCATAGCTGTTCTCGAAGCCCAGGGGGGGGAGCCACTCCACCCCCCAGCGGCTCCGGAACTCCCGGGAGACCCGTCGGAACACGTCTCCCGCCGACCCCGACGGTGTCTCCCCCAGGATGGCCAGGAGCCCGGTACCGGTGTATTCGGGATAGACATCCACCGCATCCTGCCGGAGGCCACCGAAGATCACCTCGGTGGAGCCCAGGCCAGGACGCCGGGTGACGGCGATCCCCCGGGCCTCCAGCAACTGGGCAAAGATCTCCGCCAGCAGATACGACTCCCCGAAGGGCTTGGAGGCCACCACCACCGGATCCTGCGCCAGGGGGGGGGCCGGGAGGCCGGGACGGAGATCCCCGGGGAAGCCCACCAAGAGAAGGAGGACCAGGAGGAGCCCCCAGGGCAGCGAAGACGGGGTCACACCCATGGAGTCCCTCCCTGGCCACCCGGGGGGAGGGGGCGAAGGCCGGAGCGGGTGAGGAGTTCCGTCACATACCCTGGCGCCGGGTGTGCCAGGAGCGTCCCGGGAGAGGCTGCCTGCTCCACCCTCCCCCCCCGGAGGACCACGATCCGATCGGCAAGCGTCAGGGCCTCCCGGAGGTCGTGGGTCACCAGGACCGCCGTGAGACCCTCGCTCTGCCGGAGGCCCCCGAAGGTCTCCTGCACCTCCGCCCGTGTGATGGCGTCCAGCGCCCCGAAGGGTTCATCCAGAAGTACCACTCCCGGCTCCGCCGCCAGGGCCCGGGCCAGCGCCACCCGCTGCCGCTGCCCTCCAGACAGCTCCCGGGGCCAGCGATCCCCGAATCCGTCGGGAGCCAGTCCGACCCGGGTCAGGGCGCGACGAGCCCGCTGGGAGGCGTCGTGGAAACCCAGCAGCCGGGGGACCATCTCCACGTTCCGGAGGACCCTCCAGTGGGGGAGGAGCCCCCCCTCCTGCTGGACGTAACCCGTGGTGCGCCGGAGGTCCACCGGATCGAGACGCTCCACCGGCACACCCCCCACCCGGATCTCCCCACCGGTGGGTTCCACCATCCGGTTGAAGCTCCGCAGGAGGGTGGTCTTCCCCGACCCACTCTCCCCCACCAGTGCCACACACTCCCCTGCGGCCACCTGCAGATCCACTCCGTCGAGGGCCACCACGGAGCCGAACCGATGGTGCACCCCCACCGCTTCAAGGGCAGGCACAC
The DNA here is from genome assembly GCA_964420725.1 of uncultured Gemmatimonadaceae bacterium. Classification (GTDB taxonomy): domain Bacteria; phylum Gemmatimonadota; class Gemmatimonadetes; order Longimicrobiales; family Gaopeijiaceae; genus CAYQVI01. The sequence continues at coordinate 17,260 of CAYQVI010000031.1, forward strand.
GCTCCCGGGGTTCGTGGGCGGGAGTGGGAGTCTCGGACATGGGGCTTCCGGTGGGCAGGAGTTGGCAGAGTCGGTACAACCAGGGTCGACGGGTGGCCCGGGACCATCGGAACCCATGGGCGGGGCCCCGGTACGCCGAGGTGGGAGGTCCGGGATCCGCTCCCGGCCCCACTCCCCATCCTGAACCACAGGCAGGTCATGTCATGCCCGAATCCACCCTGCGACTCGTGGGGCTCGCCGGGAGCCTCCGCACCGGCTCCCTGAACCGCGCCCTCCTGGAGGCCGCCAGGGGTCTCACCCCGGATGGTGTCGAGCTCGTTCCCTTCGATCTGGCCCCCATCCCCCTCTACAATGGGGACCTGGACAACGACGAGCGTCGTCCCGAGCCCGTGGTCCAGCTCAAGGAGAGGATCTTCCGGACCGACGGGGTCCTGGTGGTCTCCCCGGAGTACAACTACGGCGTTCCAGGGGTCCTGAAGAACGCCCTGGATTGGGCCTCCCGCCCCGGATTCCGCTCCCCCATGGCGGGGAAGCCGGTGGGGATGATGGGAGCCTCCATGGGGGCCAGCGGCACCATGCGAGGGCAGGAGCAACTCAAGCTGAACCTCCTGGGGATGGGGTCACAGGTCTTCCCCCACCCGGGAGTGGCGGTCTCAAGAGCCCAGGATCGATTCGACAACACCGGGGAGCTCACCGACTCCGGAACCAGGGATTTCGTCGGCGACTACCTGGAGGCGCTGGCCCGGTGGATCCGGAAGGTGGCCTGAAGGGGTCAGTGGACGGGGCATACCGGAGAGCCGGCCGCTCCCCCCTCCAGCATCTCCACCATCTCCCGCACCGTCTGCCGCCCGGCATCCTCCGCATACCAGGCCATCTTCCGCTGCATCCGCTCCCGATTCGACTCATCCGGGGCCGGGGGGGCCAGCCACCACTCCTGCAGGGCGGAGGGCTGTTCGATCCAGCAGCCCACCTCCGCTCCGGAGGGGTCCAGGAGGAGAACCGTGGGGGTGGTGCCCCGTCCGTCGGGGGAGCGGTAGTGCTCCATCACGTAGGCCCCCGGGCCGGAGGTGACCACCCGGAGTTCCACCCCCGGTAGTTCCTCCACCAGGCGGGCCACGTAGGGGACCGAGCTGACGGAGTCGCTGCACCAGTCCTCCGCGACCGCCAGGATCCTCCATCCATCCCCCGCCCGCCGGGCTCGCTCCACCATCGCTCCATCCAGTTCGGCCGCGGCCCAGGTTGCCTCCCAGTCCCCCTTCCGGGCCTCGGCGGCACCCAGGAAGTCCTGGAAGGAGACACCGGCCTGATAGAGGGCCGTCAGGGTGTCCGCGGGCATGGGGAGGGCCGGGGGGGTGGATGCCTCAGGGGTGGGCAGCCCCCCTGCCAGGGCCACCAGAATGAGGGGAACGAGCACGTTGGGCTCCGGAACGGGGAAGGATGAATCCTCCCCGAAGGTGGTGCCTGTTGGCAGGGGATGCCAGGGGTCGAGGGGGGCACCGGGGAGGGGCGGGAGACGCCCTGCCCCCCTCGCAAGGGTTGCACGGAGGTGGCCAGATGGCTATCAGGATGAGGTTCGCCGCTCTCCGGCCACTCCGGACGGCTCCCCCAGCGATTGTCACACCCAGCCCTCCGGAGCCATCGCCCCATGATCTGCCCCCCCTCCTCCAGGATCCGGGGTCCCATCCTGCTGTTCCTCTTCGCCCTCCTGGCGCCCTCCCCGGCGGCGGCCCAGGAAGGGGGGGTCGATCTGGAATCCATCCCCCGCCCGCGGCTTCAGATCGCTCCCGCTTCCGGCCGCATCGAGATCGACGGCCGCCTGGACGAGCCGGCCTGGGCGGCGGTTGAGGTCATCACCGACTTCACGCAGGCGGAGCCCCAGGCCGGCGCACCCTCCAGCGAGCGTACAGAGGTGCGCATTACCTACGACGAGGATCATCTCTATTTCGGGGCTCGCATGTGGGACTCCGATCCTGAGGGGCTGGTCACCGGGGGAATGGAGCGGGACTCCCCGGGGATCATCATGGAGGAAATGGATTCCTTCGGGGTCACCCTGGATACCTTCCTGGACCGTCGGACGTCGTTCATCTTCTTCGTCAATCCTGTGGGGGGGCTGAAGGATGGGCAGGGAGCCGACGACGGTCGGAGCCGGGACTACGGATGGAACGGCGTGGTGGATGTGCGGACCACCATCGACGCGGAGGGATGGACCGTGGAGATGGCCATCCCCTGGCGGACCCTCCGCTACGACCCTTCCATGGAACAGCCCGAGTGGGGATTGAATCTCCTGCGACGGATCCGCCGCAGGAACGAGGTGTCCTACTGGGCTCCCCTGGACCGCCGGAACCGCATCTTCCTCATGTCGCAGGCGGGCACCATGACCGGGATGGAGGGGCTCCCCACCGCCCGTAACCTCATGGTGAAGCCCTTCACCCTGGCGTCCCGTGGCTCCGGAGCCGCCGTGGGTCCGGAACTTTCCGGGAGCGACTTTGACGGGGGGGTGGACCTGAAGTATGGAATCACCCCGAGTCTGACCCTGGACGGCACCTGGCGCACGGACTTCTCCCAGGTGGAGGTGGACCAGGAGCAGGTGAACCTCACCCGCTTCCCTGTCTTCTTCCCCGAGAAGCGGGAGTTCTTCCTGGAGAACTCGGGGACCTTCGCCTTCGGGGATCTGGATGGCGGCCCGGGTGGCCCCAGGCTCGGGGCCAGCCTCCGGGATCTCACCCTCTTCCAGTCCCGGCAGATCGGTCTGCGGGGGGGAAATCCGGTTCCCCTGGTGGGCGGGGCCCGGCTCACCGGGCGTGTGGGGGGAACCGAGATGGGGCTCCTGAACATGCAGAGCGAGGCCTTCGGGGGTCGCGAGGCGGAGAACTTCAGCGTGCTCCGGTTCCGGCGGGATATCGGGGGGAACTCCAACGTGGGGGTCATCTTCACGAACCGGGACGGCACCGGGGGGGGAGACAGCACCACCGTCTCCTCCCCCACCAACCGGGCCCTGGGTGTGGACGCAAACCTCAGGGTGCTGGGGAACCTGTGGATCAACTCCTGGCTGGCCCTCACGGAGAATGACGACACCGGGGACCGGGCGGGGCGGATCTCCGTGGGGTGGAGGGACCCCTTCTGGAACAGCTCGGTGATGTACCGACAGGTGGGGGATGACTTCACCCCGGGCATCGGGTTCGTCCGGCGAAGAGGGATCCGGCAGGGATACGCGACCCTGGGAATCCATCACCGCCCCGACAGCCCCAGGATCCAGGAGATCAGTCCCAACGTCGAACTGGAGCGAATCACCGACCTGGCAGGGAACCTGGAAACCCACAGTATCTCCGGGGCCGGACGGGTGAGCTTCCGGGACCGGTCCTCGCTGAACATCTCGGTGAACCGTCAGTTCGAGCGTCTCCTCACCCCGTTCCAGATCCGCCTCGGCACCTTCATTCCGGAGGGGGACTACAGCTGGAACGAGGGGAGCGTCAGCTAAGGCACCAGCCAGGGGCGAAAGGTGTCAGGGAATGTGGGCGTCTCCGGGGGGAACTTCTGGGACGGGACCCGACGTACCCTCACAGGAGGGTTCCGGTGGCAGCCGGACCACCGGATGGTGCTGGATGTGGACGCCACCCACAACGCCCTGGAGGTCCAGGACACCCGGTTCACAGCCGACCTCTACAGCGCCCGTCTGCAGTATGCGGTGAGCACGGTCCTCAACTTCACAGGGTTCCTGCAGTACAACGCGGATACCGACGAGATCATCTCGAACGTGCGGGTCAACTTCGTTCATGCCCCGCTGAGCGACCTCTTCCTCCTCTACACGGAGCGCCGGCCGGCAGGGGGGGGCGATGTCCTGGAGCGGTTCCTGACGCTCAAGGTGACCCGCCTGCTGGCGTTCTGACAGGCGGCCCTGGAAGGAATGGGGGGCTTTCCCCACTGGGAAAGGGAGGTGGTGGCGGGTGGAGATCGAGGTGACCAGGGCGGAGCTCGACCAGGTGCTCCCCCTGAAGGATCGGTACCGGGATGAAGCCGGATGCCAGGTGGTGAGGGACTCCCTCCTGTGGCGGGGGTTGGCCGAGCCATGGCTCGTGCGGGTGCAGGGGCATGTGGCGGGCTACGGCGCCCTGGGGACCACCCACGTCCCGGGGCGGGTGATCGAGTTCCACCTCCTTCCCCGGTTCCGGGGGGACTCCCCCCGGGTGGCCACCGCCTTCATCGCCACCACCGGTGCCCACTCCATCGAGGCACAGACCAACCTGCCGGGGATGGTGGACCTGCTCTACTCCTTCGCCCGGGACGTCCAGGAGGAGTACATCCTCTTCGACGATGGGAACGGACCCCGGGGTTCCGGCGACCAACTCAGACTCCCGGAGGGATCGCTGCGGCCCCGGGCAGGAGGGGACACCGGTCCCGAGGGGGAGTGGGTGGTGGAGTGGAATGGGAGGGTGGTGGGGGCCGGAGGCCTCCAGACCCACTACAACCCTCCCTTCGTCGACGTCCACATGGAGGTCCTGGACGAGGTCCGGGGTCGGGGGATCGGGGGGTGGATGGTCCAGGAACTGGCCCGGATCTGCCGGGAGCAGGGACGTGTCCCGGCTGCCCGGTGCGAACCGGGGAACCACGCCTCACGGAGGGCGCTGGAACGGGGTGGGCTTCGCCCCTGCGGACGGCTGCTGGCGGGAGCGGTGGTAGCGGAACGCCTCAGGAGGCCCTGAGGCCCACCGCCCTCCCCCTGGGGGTGAAGCCCCCGGGAAGGTGCCAGGGGACGCAGGCCGGGCTCCTGCGGCCCGGCGGCGGCCCGGATGCATGGGAACCCCGGTGGGGCCCGCCCTTCCGGAAGGCCCTACTCCCACTCGATGGTGGCCGGCGGCTTCGACGAGATGTCGTAGCAGACCCGGTTCACCCCCCGGACCTCGTTGATGATCCGGGTGGAGATCTGCCCCAGGATGTCGTGGGGGAAGGGATACCAGTCGGCGGTCATCCCGTCCCGGGAGGTCACCGCCCGGAGCGCCACCACGTTTTCGTAGGTGCGGCCGTCTCCCATGACCCCCACCGAGCGCACCGGGAGGAGCACGGCGAAGGCTTGCCAGATCTCGTCGTAGAGCCCCGCCGTCCGGATCTCCTCCAGGTAGATGGCATCCGCCTCCCGGAGCACGGCCAGACGCTCCTCCGTCACCTCGCCCAGCACGCGGATCCCCAGCCCCGGGCCGGGGAACGGATGCCGCCCCACGAACTCCTCGGGGAGCCCCAGCTCCCGCCCCACATTCCGGACCTCGTCCTTGAACAGCTCCCGGAGGGGCTCGATGAGCT
>CAYQVI010000032.1:0-22535 GCA_964420725.1 uncultured Gemmatimonadaceae bacterium
TTCTCGGGGGGTGGCTTCGGAGGCGGGGGTGGGCGGGGCTTCTGAGCCCGCCCCCCCCGCCCCACTGCCGACTCAGACCAGCATCCTCACCGGCTCTTCCAGCAACTCCTTGAGGGTCGCCAGGAAGCGGGAGCCCTGAGCCCCGTCGATGACCCGATGGTCGCAGCTCATGGTGACCTTCATCCGGGGACGGATCACCATTTCGCCGTCCACCGCCACCACCCGGTCCTCCACCGCCCCCACCGCCAGTATCCCCGCCTCGGGGGGATTGATGACGGCGGTGAACTCCTCGATGCCGAACATCCCCAGGTTCGAGACCGAGAAGGTGCCCCCGGAGTACTCCTCGGGCTTCAGCTTCTTCTCCCGGGCCCGGCCGGCCATCTCCTTCACCTCTTCCCCGATCTCGGCGATCCCCTTCCGATCCGCATCCCGGACCACGGGGGTGATGAGACCATCCTCCACCGCCACCGCCACCGCCAGATGGACCCGGTTGAAGCGCCGCACCCGGTCGCCCATCCAGTGGGCATTGCACTCCGGGTGGCGATGGAGGGCCACGGCGGTGGCCTTCAGCACCAGGTCGTTGTAGGAGATCTTCCCCCCGGAGGACGCCAGGAGGGCGTTGATCCGCTTCCGGGTCTCCACCGCACCGGACATGTCGATGTCCACGGTGAGGAAGAAGTGGGGCACCGGCCCGATGGACTCCACCAGGCGCTTCGCGATGGTCTTCCGGATCTGGGTGAGGGGGATGTCCACATAGTCCCCCTCGGCGGCGGGGGCAGCGGCGGGCGGACGTGCGGGAGCTTCCTCCTCCGGGGCGCCGGAGGGCGCAGCCTCACCCCCCTCCACCGCCGCCTCCACATCCCGCTTCACGATCCGTCCACCCGGTCCGCTCCCCTCCAGGCCAGAGAGGGAGATCCCCGCCTCCTCCGCCAGGCGTCGGGCCAGCGGGGAGGCCTTCACCCGGCCCCCCTCCTCCGCCGGTCCGTCCCCGGGAGTGGGGGACGCTGCGGGGGCATCGGCCGGCGCCCCGGACTTCGCAGGCGGGGTGGGCTCCCCAGCAGGGGCGGGGGAGGTCTCTCCGGCCTCCGGGCCCGACCCCCCTCCCCCGTCTCCGGCTCCGGCGCCCCCGACCATTCCGGAGATATCCTCCCCTTCCGAGGCGATGATGCCGATGACCTCGCCCACGGGGGTGGTGTCCCCTTCCCGGGCCAGGATCTTCCGGAGGATGCCGGTGCCGCGGGCCACCAGCTCCATGGTGGCCTTGTCCGTCTCCACCTCGGCCAGGACATCGCCGTTCTTCACGGCGTCGCCCTCATCCTTCAGCCACTTGACGATCTGCCCCTCTTCCATCGTGGGGGAGAGCGCTTCCATGTGGACCTTCGTCGCCATGGGATTCCGTCTGTCCGGGGTTCTGGGAATATCGGGAGTGCGTGGACCGGCTACCGGTACAGGACCCGGTGGCAGGCCTTCACGACACGGTCCAGGTTCGGCTTGGTCAACTGCTCGAGGTTCTTGGCGTAGGGCATGGGGATGTCCGCCTGCCCCACACGGAGCACCGGAGCGTCCAGGTGGTCGAAGGCCTCCTCCTGGATGAGGGCCGCCACCTGCGAGCCCACCCCGAAGAGGGGCCACCCCTCCTCTACGTACACCGCCCGGTTGGTCTTCCGCACGGAGGCCAGGATGGCCTCCACATCCAGGGGGCGGATGGACCGGAGGTCCACCACCTCGGCGTCGATTCCGTCCTTCTCCAGCTTCGCCGCCGCCTGCAGGGCGATGTGCACCATCTTCCCGTGGGTGATGATGGAGATGTCCTTCCCCTCCTTCTTCACATCGGCCTTCCCCAGGGGGATGATGTACTCACCCTCGGGGACCTCCCCCTTCATGTTGTAGAGGAGTTCCCCCTCCATCACGGCCACGGGGTCGTTGTCCCGGATGGCCGCCGCCAGCAGCCCCTTGGCGTCGGCGGGGGTGGCAGGGGTCACCACCTTCACCCCGGGGGCGTGGGCGTAGAAGACCTCGCAGGCCTGGGAGTGCTGCGCCCCCAACTGGAGGGCGGCCCCGTTGGGCCCCCGGAAGACGATGGGGCAGGAGATCTGCCCGTTGGACATGTAGTGGGTCTTGGCCGCGGAGTTGATGACCTGGTCCAGCGCCAGGAACGAGAAGTTGAAGGTCATGAACTCGATGACCGGGCGAAGCCCCGCCATGGCAGCGCCCACTCCCAGGCCGGCAAACCCCAGTTCGGAGATGGGCGTGTCGACGATCCGCCGGGGTCCGAAGCGCTCCAGGAGCCCCTTCGACACCTTGTAGGCGCCGTCGTACTCCGCCACCTCCTCCCCCATGAGGAAGACCCGGTCGTCCCGCTCGATCTCTCCTGCCAGCGCCTGATTCAGCGCTTCCCGATACGTGATCTCGGCCATGTCGCCTCAGTTCTCCCGATCCCGACCGTCCAGGAACAGCCGGCCGTCGGGGTTGATCTCGCTGTAGACGTGCGTCCACATCTCCCCGGGATCGGGGAGGGGCGCGGAATCCGCGAACTCGGCTGCGTCGTCCACCACTTCCCGCACGCCGGCGTCCATGGTCTCGAGCTCCTCCTGTGTCAGGAGGCCGGCCTCCATCAGGCGATCCCGGAGGATGTGGATCGGGTCGTCCTTCTCGATGCGCTCCCCCACCTCCTCCCGGGAGCGGTACGTCCCGGACACAGGGTCCGACATGGAGTGTCCCTTGAACCGGTAGGTCTGGGCATCCACGAACTGGGGTCCGGCTCCGTCCCGCACCTTTGCCACGAGATCCCGGGTGAAGGCCCAGGTCTCCAGGATGTCCTGTCCATTGATGGAATGGGCGGGGATCCCGTGGGAGGCCGACTTCTCCACCATCGGCGTCCTGCTCACCCGGCTGAAGGCCGTGCCCATGCCGTAGGCGTTGTTCTCCACCACGTAGATCACCGGGAGATTCCAGATGGCCGCCATGTTCAGCGACTCATGGAAGGCCCCCTGGTTCACGGCGGCGTCCCCCAGGAAGCAGACCGTCACACGGTCCTCGTCCCGGTAGTGGCTGGCCCAGCCCATCCCGGTGGCCAGCGCCACCTGGGCCCCCACGATCCCGTGGCCCCCCATGAAGTTCACGTCGATATCGAAGAGGTGCATGGAGCCCCCCTTCCCGCCGGAACAGCCGGCGGCGCGGCCGTAGAGCTCCGCCATCACCGCCCGGGGGGAGATCCCCTTGGCCAGCGCCTGGGTGTGCTCACGGTATGCGGAGATCACGTAGTCCTCGGTGCGCAGGGGCCCGATGAGCCCCAGGGCCACCGCCTCCTGCCCGATATGGAGGTGGCAGAACCCCCCGATCTTCCCGATGGCGTAGGCCTCCTCCGCCTTCTCCTCGAAGCGCCGGAAGAGCAGCATCTCCCGGAGGAAGTCGTGGAGCTCATCCCGGGAGAAGCCTTCCAGCCCCCCATCCTTCCCACCCGTGGAGGAGGTGGTCTCCTCCGGGGTCACCGTTTCCGCTTGAGCCATCACGCGCTCCTGGACGAGGGGGCACCGGGGCGCCCCATGGTCAACTGCACGAAGCCCGGCAGCGGTACCTCCGCCGGAGCCGGGATATCCGCCTCGAGAACCGTCCGAATGGACCCGGGGGCCCCTGCCTCCAGCTCCCGGGCCTGCTCCTTCGCATGGTAACTGGAACGGACCAGGGGGCCCGACTCCACATGCCGGAAGCCGTACTCCTGCTCCCCGATCCGCTTCCACTCCGCGAACTCCGCCGGGGTGACCCAGCGGGCCACCGGGATGTGCTGCGGGGACGGACGCAGATACTGCCCCAGGGTCAGGATGTCCACCGACGCCTCCCGGAGGTCCGCCATGGCCTGTCGGATCTCCTCGGCCTCCTCGCCCATTCCCAGGATGATCCCGGTCTTGGTAAGGGTGTCCGGATCGATGGCCTTGGAGGCTCCCAGGAAGGAGATGGAGCGCCAGTAGCGCCCTCCAGGTCGGACGTCCGGGTGCAACCGGTCCACCGTCTCCAGGTTGTGACCCAGGATGGCGGGACCCGCCTCCAGCACAACCCGGAGCGCCTCCTCGTCCCCCTTGAAGTCCGGGATCAGGACCTCCACTGAGCAGGTGGGGACCGCTTCCCGGATCCGGCGGATGGTCTCCGCATAGATCCCGGCGCCGCCGTCGGGGAGTTCGTCCCGGTTCACGGAGGTGATCACCACGTGCTCCAGCTCCATGGCCGCAACGCTCTCCGCCACCCGCCGGGGCTCATCCAGGTCCAGGCCGGTGGGCATCCCGTGGGCCACCCCGCAGTACTTGCACGCCCGGGTGCAGACATCCCCCAGGATCATGAACGTGGCCGTCCCGGCCTCCCAGCACTCACCGATGTTGGGGCAGCCGGCCTCCTCGCACACGGTGTGGAGGGACTGGCTCCGCATCAATTGCTTGAGCCTGAGATAGTTCTTGCCACCCGGGGAACGGACCTTCAGCCACTCCGGCTTCCGGTCCCGGAGGGCCACCGTGGAGAGGCCCTCGTGCGCACGGATGCGCGAGGTCCCCTTCGGCTTTACGATCCCGGTGTTCTTCCCTGATGGGGCGTAGCCCCCAGGGGTATGTCCTTCACTCGTATCCATGAATCCTCCAGCCGGATCCCACCCCCTGCGGGGTGAAAAAAAAAGCCCCCATCGCCAGACGACGGGGGAATGCGGCGTCACCGCCGGCCCCGACCGATGGGCGGTCCCTCGGCTCCGCAGACCGGGGCCTCAGGGCTCCCGGCGGGGCCCGTGGGCCACCAGCCGGACGGGGAGAGCACTGGATGATAGCATCCGGGCCGACCGCCCGGCAACCGAGGAAGAACGGCTGTGGAGGGGCGGGGGTGTCCGGCATCCCCCTCCGGGAGCTCCCCGGAGGGGGTGGAGGGCGGCCGGGTCAGCCGCCGTCCCCCTGCAGGTAGACCTGTGCCTCCCGGCGCATCTCGGGAAGGAGCCCCGGGCGCTCGACATACTCGGGCAACTGGAGTGCCATCTGCTGGTCGTAGACTTCGAGCAGACGGGAGTAGTGCCCCTCCGCCCGCTCCCGGTCCTCCATGGCCGCCGCGGCGGCAGCCGCCGCCGAGAGGAGGAAGAGGTGGTCCGGAGTCTGCGCGAGCGCCTGTTCGGCAGTGTCCAGGGCCCCCTGGTAGTCCAGGTTCACCGCCTTCAGGAGGGAGAGGTCGAAGGATCCGCTGACATCCAGCGGTTCGGCCAGCTCGTAGGCCGCCACCGCCATGGGGGCGAAGTTCCGGGCCTCGGTTTCGTTCCCGGCGGCCACCGCCGTCATCACCCGATTGAAGAGCCGCTCCGCCGCCTCCCGGGGAGTCATGGAACTCAGGTCCACATTGGGGGCCGGTCCCAGCGGAGCGGCCGTTCCCGTCGGGGCGGTGGCGGTGGCCGCGGGAGGTGCCACCGACTGGTTCAGGATGGGGAAGACCACTACCAGGATGATGGCCACGAGAAGGAAGGCGGCTACGATCCACCCGAGCCGGGCTCCTGATCCGTCCCGGGGAGCGCTGGCAGCGACGGCAGGGGCGGCAGCGGGAGCGGCCAGGTCCACTCCGCATGTGGTGCAGAAACGACCCGCCCCGGTGACGGGGGCGCCGCAGGCGTGACAGAATCTCGGCCCGGAGCCCTGGGCTCCCGGGGAGGGGGTGGGGGTAGACGATGAAGCCACGTGGAGATCCTCATATCTGAGCCGGTCCGGTGAATCCGGTTCCGGTGTCGTGTCGTAGGGAGCGGGGCCTGACAGCCCTGTGCCGGTGACTGATCGTACCGCGGTGGACCGCTGTGGGGCAACGGCCTCCAGGCGCCTTCCTCCCCCCTGCATCCGGTGAGCCATGCCCGCCACCCACCCGCTCCTCCAGCCCGGCTCCCCCCCGCCCAACCCCCGCTGGGCCTGGCGGGAGTCCCTCTGCCGGCACCGGACCCTGCAGGGATGTATCCTCGCCATCGCCTTGGCGCTCCTCTTTCCTCTCTCGGCCCGGGAGGCTGGAGGGTTGCCGGGAGGCGGCGGGCTCTCGGCCCAGCTTCCAGCCGATTCCGCGTCCAGGGCGGCGGGGGCAAGGGTGGAGCCGGCGGACAGCTGGAGGGATCCGGGGGTGGGGGCGCTGATCCGCCGCGCCCGGGAGGCCCGGAATGAGGATCTGGGTGACATCCGCCACTACGAGGCCCGGCTGCGGCAAAGGGCCTACGTGGGCTTCCGGGGGGTGGGCTTCCGGCGGGAGCGGGGGGTGTTCGAGGAGGAACGGGGGGCCTTGATCCGCTGGGAGAGGGGAGGAGAGCGCACCGTGGTGTGGACGGGGGCGCGACGGGAGGTCCCCATCCTTGCGGGGCTGGAGGGAGCGTCGGGGGAGGTGGCAGAGGAACTCTCCCGGGACCTTCTCCGGAGCAGCGATGCCGGACCCCTCCTGTCGGATCCATGGGATGACCGGCTGACGCTGGCGGGGACGGGAAACTGGGCGCTCCACCCGCTGGCCGACACGGCGGGGTTCCACTACCGCTACGGTTCCGGGGACACCCTCCGGGTGGCGCTCCCGGACGGACGGACTGTGACGATGTACGAGGCCAGGGTGGAACCCCGGGAGATCCGGTTCGACCTCCTGGCCGGATCGCTCTGGTTCGACAGTGCACAGGGGGGGCTCGTGCGGGCCACCTATCGGCCGGCCCGCCCCTTCGACCTGGAGCTGGACGAGCCGGAGGATGCGGCAGACGTCCCGGGGCTCCTGAAGCCCATCCGGGCGGAGATCCGCTACATCACGGTGGACTACTCCTTCCACGAGTTCCGCTGGTGGCTTCCCCGGCGGTGGGCCTTCGAGGGGGAGGCGCAGGTGGGACGGTTGCTCCGCTTTCCCGTGACCCTGGAGTGGCTGCTGGAGGACTACGACGTGAATGCCGTGACCTCCGCCCTCCCGGGTCAGGGGGAGCTCCCTCCCGGGTGGTCCCGGAGCCAGATGGCGGTGCGGAGGGATGGAGAGGACCCCCGGTACGTGACGGTGATCGTCCCCCCCCCGGACTCCCTGGCCCTGGGGGTGGGTCTGGAGGTGGGGACCGTGGGGGGTGGGCCCACCACCTTCACCCGGGAGGAGCTTCAGGAGCTGCAGGGCGCTCTGGAGGGGCTGCTTCCGGGACACATCCGGCCCGCTCCCACCTTTGGCTGGGGATTCGGTGAGGGGATGGTGCGGTACAACCGCATCGAGGGGCTCAGCGTGGGGGCCCGGGGCGTGGTCCCTGTGTCTCCCCGGATGAGGCTGGTGGGGGAGGTGCGCCTGGGGTCTGCGGATCTGGAGCCCAACGGAGAGCTGGGGGTGGTGCGGGGCGTGGCGGAGGGGCGGGAGAGCTGGCTCCGGGGGTATCGCCGGCTGGTGGCCTCATCGGATTGGGGCAACGCCCATTCCTTTGGAGCGTCGCTGGGGACCTTCCTCTGGGGTGTGGACGAGGCGCCCTTCCATCGAGCCCTGGGGTTGGAGTTGGGAGGCCGGAGGGAGGGGCGCACCGTCCGCCTGGAGGGACGCCTCTTCGGGGAGCGCCACTCCGGGGTGGACCGAGGGACCAACTTCCACCTGACCCGGTTCATCACGGATCGGGACATGGCTGCGGCCCTCCCGGTGGAGGAGGGGGATGCAGCAGGGGTGGAGCTCCTGGCCCGGTGGCAGCGGGGGCTCGATCCCCGGGGCCTGCTGGCGTCGGGGACCCTGCGGGGAGAGGCCGCCACGGGGGACCTTTCCTGGCAGCGGGTGGCGGCCTCCCTGGCGCTGGTGCACCCCCTCCCCTTCCGCACCGCAGGGGCCATCGAGATGACGGGGGGGAGCGGATGGGGCGTGCCCCCACAGAGGCGCTTCTTCGTAGGGGGACAGGGGACGGTCCGGGGCTTCGAGGAGGGTTCGCTCCAGGGGGAGAGCTTCTGGGCGGTCCGCGCCGAGGTGGCGGGGGACGTGCCGGCGTTCCGGCTGGGGCTTTTCGGGGATGTGGGGTGGGCGGGTCCCAGGGATGAGTTCCGGGCCGGGGTTCCCGTTGCATCGGCGGGGGTGGGCCTGTCCCTCCTTGACGGGATCTTCCGGGTGGATCTGGCCAGGGTGCTCCGGGGGGGATCGCAGACCCGGCTGCACCTCTACCTGGATGGGCTCTTCTGACGGACGCTGTTCAGAGTCCCGAGGGGGCGTCCAGGAAGACCCAGGGAAGGCCGAAGGCTTCCTGGAGATTCCGGGCCAGCGCCTTCACCCCGAAGACCTCCGTTGCGTAGTGCCCGGCCAGGAAGACGTTCACCCCCAACTCCGTGGCCAGGGTGAAGACATGATGCGCCGCCTCACCGGTGATGAAGGTGTCGGCACCCGCCGCGGCAGCCTCCTCCACGAGGGACCCGGCCCCACCGGTGACCACGGCCACCCGGTGCACCTCCGGGGGGCCGCCCGCCAGCAGCCGGGCCGGGCCGTCCACTGCGGAGGCGACCCGGGCCTGAAAGGAGCGCCGGGGCTCCGGCGGGACCACGCCCTTCCAACCCACCTTCACCCCCTTCGCCTCGCCGAAGGGGACCGGATCGTCCATCCCGAGAGCCCGGGCCAGGAGGATGCCGTTTCCCAGTTCCGGATGGGCGTCCAGGGGGAGGTGGGCGCTGTACACGGCCATCCGGCTCTCCACCAGGGCCCGGATCCGGCGCATGTGCCTTCCCCGGAGGGGGGTGAGGCCGTCCCAGAAGAGACCGTGGTGGACCAGGAGGAGGTCCACCCCTGCCGCAGCGGCGGCCTGGATGGTGGTCTCGTTGGCGTCCACCGCGGCTCCCACCCGCAGAACGGGGCCGGAGGTCTCCACCTGAAGGCCGTTCAGGGCGGTGGGATAATCGGGGAAGGCCGGGATACCCAACAGGGCATCCAGGTGGGCGACAATGGAATCCAGATTCATGTCTCGGCTCCTTCGCTCCGCACCCAGGGGGGAGGGGGACGGGAATCCCGGGAGCGGGCTTCCGGAGGCCCCGCCTCGTTATCCACACGCCTCCGGGGGGTTTTCCACAGGAGACGGGACACCGGCTCAAGTGATTGGTGGAGTGTACCCTGGAGGCCTTTCCACACCGGCTTCAGCCAGGCTTTCCCTGACCGGCGGCCCCACCCCGGGGCAGAGTGTCAGGAACCTCCTTCATCTGTACGGTTCCGTTCAGGACGGCCCCCTCCTCCAGCTGGAGACGGCGAGCCTGGATGTCCCCGTCAATTCGACTTGTGGCCTGGAGCTCCAGTCTGGAGATGGCCACCACCGACCCGGTGACGGTTCCCGACACCACGGCGTCCTGTGTGTGGACGTCGCCGTGTACGACCCCATCACGACCGATGACCACCGCCTTTCCCGCCCGTACGGCACCCTTCACCTCCCCCTCGATACGGACGCTCCCTTCGGTTTCGCAGTCGCCGATGACCCGCATCCCCGGTCCGATGATGGAGATGACCGTGTCCTGTCCGTTGAGCTGCGTGGTACGATCCCGTGCCATTGGTTCCCATCCGGAAAGTTGGATCTGAGAGGATCAGGGTCTCTCGACCAGGGTGAGTGGATCCACCGGGAGTCCGTTCAGGAGGATCTCGAAGTGGAGGTGGGGGGCAGACGAGCGCCCGGTGGAGCCCGAGAGGGCGATCACCTCGTTCTGCCGGACCGTGTCCCCGGGAGACACCAGGAGCTGCGAGGCGTGGCCGTAGAGGGTCCGATATCCGTCGGGGTGATCCACTGCCACAAAGAGCCCGTAGACGGGATCGTCCTGCGCCTCCACCACCACCCCGTCCCCCGCCGCCCGGATGTATGAGCCGGAGGGAATGGCGATGTCCAGTCCCGGATGATCTCCTTCTCCGGCGAAGAGCCCCTGCGTGACGAAGCCTCGCTCCGTAAGGGGCCAGGCCACAGGGGCACCCCCGCCTCCCGGGCGGGGAGTGGCACGGGAGACCCCGGTGGAGGGGGGGAGCCAGAGAGTGGCGGTCCCTTCCGGTCCATCCGCACCGAACATGGCCCGAAGCCGTCCGTAGGCGTCCTCCAATACCGCCAGCTCGCCGGCCAGGTTCACGATCCGACCCCGCTCAAGCTCCAGTTCCGCGACCCTGGCTTCCAGTTGTGCAGCCCGGCTGGCCCGGGCCGCGAAGTACCACCAACTGCCGGCCATGGCACCCAGGACCAACACCGCCAGGACCAGGAGGGCGGAGATGACCCTCAGGCGGCGATAGGACAGGCGCAACGTCCAGGTCTCCCGACCATTGTCGGGGACCACCAGGATGGATACGGAGGGCGGGTCGGTCATGGTTACCCCAGAACCTCCCCGGCCTCCCGGCCGGTGAGGAGGGCGAAGAGCCGCTCCAGATCATCCCCGGACGAGTAGGGGATCTCGATGGTGCCGCGGGAGGCGGTGCCCCGCAGGGCGACCCTGGTGCCCAGGGCAGCCTGGAGTTCCTGCTGGAGAGCCCTGAGGCTGGGGTCCACCCGGGGCGCCGGTGTTGCGGGGGTCCCCCGGGAGCCCTGGGGACGGAAGGCCCGGGCCCGACGCTCCACCTCCCGAACCGACCATCCGTCGGCTACCGCCCTCCGGGCGAGGTTGGCCGCCTGGGCAGGGTCGTCAAGGGTGAGGAGGGGTCTGGCGTGTCCGGCGGAGAGGCTCCCCTCCTCCACCAGACGCCGCACGGAGGGGGGAAGCCTGAGAAGGCGAAGGGCGTTTGCCACGGTGCTTCGATCCTTCCCCACCGCCTTTGCGACATCTGCCGGCGACAGGCCGAAGCGCTCCCCCAGCATCCTGTACCCTTCCGCTTCATCCAGGGGGGACAGGGCCGCCCGCTGGATGTTCTCCACCAGGGCAAGAACCAGAAGGGTTTCGTCGTCCACCTCCCGGACGACGGCCGGGACCTCCTCCCACCCCAGGCCGGTGATGGCCCTGAGGCGGCGTTCGCCGGCAACCAGCTGGTAGCGGTCCTTTCCGTTGGGGTCCGGGCGGACCAGGAGGGGCTGCAACAGACCGTTGGTGCGGATGCTGACGGTGAGTTCAGCCAGTTCCTCCGGGGCGAATTCCCTCCGGGGCTGGAGCGGATTCGGGGAGATGGCCTTCACGGCGAGGGTCCTCACTTCGCCCCCCCCGGCAGGCTCGCCCAGATACTCCCCCAGGAGGGCCCCCAGTCCACGCCCGAGGCGTTCCCGTCGGGGGGCGGTCATGACTTCACCCCCTCCCTCTTGCCGCGGGACTTCTCCGGCTCCGGGACACCACTCCGGGCGATGAGTTCCCTCGCCAGGGAGAGATAGCTCTGGGCGCCGGCAGAGAGCACGTCGTACTGGACGATGGGTTGCCCGAAGCTGGGAGCCTCCGCCAGGCGGACGTTCCTGGGAATGGTGGTGCGGTAGACGCGATTGCCGAAGTACTCCCGGGCCTCCTCGGCCACCTGCCGGGAGAGGTTCAAGCGCCGGTCGTACATGGTGAGGAGGACACCTTCGATGTCCAGCGCCGTATTCAGCCCCCGCTGGACCACGCGGACCGTATTCAGCAACTGGCTCAATCCCTCCAGGGCGTAGAACTCGCACTGGATGGGGATGAGGACGGAGTCGGCGGCGGTGAGGGTGTTGAGGGTGAGAAGCCCGAGGGATGGGGGACAATCCACCAGGATGAAATCATACCGGTCCCGGACGGAGGCCAGGGCTCGCCGGAGGACCCCTTCCCTTCCCTCCCGGGAGACGAGTTCGATCTCCGCACCCACCAGATCGCGGTTGGAGGGGAGGAGGTCAAGGAAGGGGAAGTGGACCCCCTCAAGGATGGCATCCTCTGCGGGCGCGCCCTCCACCAGGAGATCATAGATGGAGGCCCGGGTGTCCCGGTCCCTGACGCCCAGCCCGCTGGAGGCGTTTCCCTGGGGATCGATGTCGATGACCAGGGTCCGCTTCTCGGCGACCGCCAGGGAGGCCCCGAGATTGATGGCGGTGGTGGTCTTGCCGACTCCACCCTTCTGGTTGGCAATGGCTACGACGCGGGGCATTCCTGATCCGGTCCCGTCGGTTGCAGGGAGGTGCAGAGGGGAGGGGGAATATAGAGGGGGAGAGGGTCGGGAGGAAACCGCGGGGAAGGGGTTGCTGGGGGAGCCTCCCTGTTTCACGTGAAACAACGGCCTCAGGAGTGGGTCCCGCCCCCTCCCCCTCCGGACCCGCGTGCAAGGATCCCCGGGGTCGCCAGCACCTTCCGGAAGGACGCCAGGTCGTTGAAGTAGGCAACCCCAAGCTCCGGGAGCACCTCATGGACCTCCAATCCCCCAGGCCCCCCCAGAAGAATGGGAACCTCAGGCCCGAGGCTCTGACGAAGGGATCGAATCTCCCGCTCCAGCCGCCGGGGCTCACCGGGGAGGAGGGCCGAGATGGCCACAGCGTCGCTTCCCGCCGTGCGCACAGCCTCTCCGATATCCTCCCCCGGGAGATCCGCCCCCAGAACCATCACCCGCCACCCCTCGGTGGCGGCCGCCACGGCTGCCAGGAGAGCCCCGAATTCGTGGACCTGCCCGGAGGTGGTCCCCACCACCATCGACGGTGCCTGTCCCTCCACGCTCTGCAGGGAGAGGACCCAGTCCAGGAATCTCCGCACCACGCTGGAGGTCATGTGCTCGGTGGCGGGACCCATCTCCCCCCGGGCCCACAGAAGGCCGATCCGGCGCAGGAGAGGCACCATGACGTCGTCCACCAGGGTGTTCGTCCCCAGCGCCATGGCTCCCCGGGTGAGTGTCCGCTCCAGCTCCCGGGGGTCCATCGCCCTGGCGGCCTTCATGGCCTGGTCCAGGAACTCGAAGCTCCCGGGTGATCCCGGCGCCTCGGGCGCCTCCTCCACCGAGCGCCCATCCCGCCCTTCCAGCTCCAGCACCCCTGCAGGGCCCATTGCCCTGTCCCCCTCCACCAGCGACTCCAACTCCTCAAGGGAGAGACCGGCGACCTGGCTGATGTTCCGTCCCCCCGCCACCGCCCGCCGGAGGAGGACCAGCCGCTCGATGTCCTCGTCGGAATAGAGCCGCTGGCCACCCTCAGTCCGATTGGGGGTCACCGCCCCGTAGCGTCTCTCCCACGCACGGAGGGCCGCGGCGGACACCCCGGTCCGGCGGGTCACCACCCGGATCGGGTGACGCCCTCTTGAAGGTTTAGGACCGGAAGATGTGGATTCCATCAGGGGAAGATGTCTGCCCACATCCAGGCTTGTCAAGCACTTGTCCACATTTCCCCTTGACAAGCCCTCGACACCCTTCTACAATCCCTCCGCAGACCTTCGGCACTCCTGCACCGCAAAGCCTTCTACCGCTGCGATTCCGGAGACGTCGCCCTCCTCCAGAGGACTCCACTGACCATGGCCCAGCGAAACTCCTTCCCCGGCTCAAGCTCCGGCCCCACGTTGCGCCTCCACTCCCTGGCAGAAGGCCCCCCCTCACCCGGGACCCTGCGAACGGTGGGCCTCGACGGGCCCGGTCCCCGCTTCGCCCGGCTCCGTGGCCTCACCGCCACCCAACTCCAGATCCAGTCCTCCCGGGGCGGCCACCTCCCTGCCACCGGACTCACGTGGAGTCTCTCACGGGAGGGGTTGGCCCTCACTCTCCTGATGGGGAACTGACCCCCGCGCACTTCCCACGTCTCCACCGCCGCACCTCAAGCAGCAGAGCCTGCACATCCGCAGGACTCACCCCCCGGACCCGGCTCGCCTGCGCCAGCGTCTCCGGTCGAAGTTCGTCGAGCTTCTCCCGGGCCTCCCACGAGAGAGTGTGGAGCTCCAGATACGGAAGATCCCGAGGGAGCAGAACCCTCGCCTGCCCTCGCAGCACCTCCGCTCTCCGCTCCTCCCGGCGCACATAGCCCTCGTACCGGAGCTCCACCTCCACCGCCGCGAGGGCATCGGGAGAGGCCCCGGGGGCTCCTCCATCCTCACCCCCCACCGACAGCACCGCCTCCGCAGAGATTCCTGGACGCCGCACCAGCGCCGCCCCGGTGAGCCCCTCCCACCTCGACTCCTCCCCAGCCTCCTCCAGCACCCTCTTGACCTTCCCCGGCGGAAGGACCGTCTCCCGGAACCACACCATCACCCGATCCTCCGCCCCAAGCCGCTCCTCCAGCGCCTCCTCCTGAACCCTGGTGAGTAGCCCCAGATCCCGAGCCATCGGCCCCAGCCGCCGGTGGGCGTTGTCCTGCCGGAGCAACAGCCGGAACTCCGCCCTGGAGGTGAAGAGCCGATACGGCTCATCCACCCCCCGGGTCACAAGGTCGTCCACCAGGACCCCGATGTACCCCTGGTCCCGACCCACCACGAAGGGATCCCGCCCCTGGGCCTTCAGCGAGGCATTCGCCCCGGCCACGACCCCCTGGGCCGCAGCCTCCTCGTACCCGGTGGTTCCATTCACCTGACCCGCCAGGAAGAGCCCCTCCATCCTCCGGACCTCCAGGGTATGACGTAGCTGATCCGGCGGAAAATAATCGTACTCGATGGCGTACCCGCTCCGGGTCATCCGGACCTCTTCCAGCCCCGGTACGCTCCGAAGGAAGGCCAGCTGGACCTCCGGCGGGAGGGAGGTGGAGAGGCCATTCACGTACAACTCGGAGGTCTCCAGCCCCTCGGGTTCCAGGAACACCTGGTGCCGCGGGGCCCCGGGGAAGCGCACCACCTTGTCCTCGATGGAGGGACAGTAGCGGGGGCCCCTCCCCGAGATCTCCCCCCCGTGGAGGGCGCTCCGGGACATGTTCGCCGCCACGATCCGCTTGAGCTCCTCACCCGCCCAGGTGATCCAACAGAGCCTCTGCTCCGGGACCGCCTCTCGGGTGTAGCCCGCAAACCGGATATCCCCTGGATCGCCGGGCTGCTCCGTCACCCGTGTGTAGTCCACCGTCCGACCATCGATCCGGGGGGGCGTCCCCGTCTTGAAGCGGCGCACCTGGAGCCCGGCTTCCTCCAGCGCCCGGGCCAACTCCACCGTGGCCGGCTCCCCGGCGCGCCCCGCCTCGATGCTCCCCTCTCCCCCCACGTGGATCCGCCCCCGCAGGAACGTCCCCGCCGTCACCACCACACACCCCGCCCCCACCTCAAGCCCCCCCCGGGTCCGGATCCCCTGCACCTTACCGCACTCCAGGACCAGCTCCGTCACGAGCTCCTGGAGCAGATCCAGCCCCGGAAGCTCGTCCAGGAGCCGCCGCACCGCCCGAGGGTAGAGACCCCGGTCGCACTGAGCCCGGGGACCCCACACCGCTGGCCCCTTCGACTGGTTCAACATCCGGACATGGATCCGGGTGGCGTCCGCTGCCCGCCCCATGATCCCCCCGAGGGCGTCCACCTCCCGGGCCACCGTCCCCTTCCCCACCCCCCCGATGGCCGGGTTGCAGCTCATCTGCCCCAGCCGCCCCAGATCCGGAGTCACCAGCAGTGTGGCGGAACCCAGCCGGGCCGCGGCCCCGGCCGCCTCGCACCCCGCGTGGCCACCGCCCACCACAACCACATCATAGTCCAGTCTCATCTCCCCTCCCGGCGCAGACGGCGCGCCCTCACCCTCGGATCTCGAACCCCGCTCCCGGGGGCTCCATGTCCAGCGGATCCACCTCGAACCCCCGGACCGCCAGCACCCGGGCCCCTGCCGGTCCCTCGTGGAGCCGCTCCCCCAGCTGTTCGAGTACCCGGGGGGGAGCCCACGCCAGCACTTCGACGCTCCCGTCTCCCAGGTTCCGGACCCACCCCCGGATCCCCGCCTTCCCCGCCTCCCGGACCGTCCACCAGCGGAATCCAACCCCCTGGACCCGTCCCTCCACCCGGAATCCCCGCCATTCGCCCGCTCCCGGCTCCAGACCGCCCCACCCGTCCATCCAGCCACCTCCCCTGGAACACGCAGACCCCGGCGCCCTCCGGACGACGCCTACTTCCCGATGCAGAACTCCCTGAACACCACGTCCAGCACCTCGTCCCCCTGGATGATCCCTACCACCTCCTCCAGCGCCGTCTCGGCACTCCGCAGGTGGCTGCTCACCACCTCCGGGGGAATTCCGGAACGGAGCCCCTCGGCAAAGGCCAGGAGCTCCCCCCGGGCCAGCCGGAGCGCCTCGACCTGCCGCTCCCGCGTGACCACCGGTGCCTCCCGGGCCCGGGCCAGCGCCAGGGGACCGTACACCCGATCCCGAAGCCCCTCCCCCAGCGACCCCAGTCCGGCCCCCGTCTCGGCGGAGACCTCCACGAAGGTGAAGCCCGGCGGGAGTCCGGCCCCGGGCCCGTCCCACTCCTCCGCCGGGCCCAGATCCATCTTCGTACAGGCCACCAGAACGGAATCACGCCCCCGCGACTCCAGGAACGCCAACTCCTCCCCAGCGGGAGCCCGTCCCGACTCCAGGCAGAAGAGCACCAGGTCCGCCTGGGCCAGGTACCGGTACGCCACCTCGATCCCAAGGCGCTCCACCGTTCCACCGCCCTCCCTCAACCCTGCGGTATCCACCAGCCGGAAGGGGTAGCCCCCCAGCGACACCGGAACCTCCAGGGCGTCCCGGGTGGTTCCTGGCTCATCGGTGACGATGGCCCTCTCCTCGCCCAGAAGAGCGTTGAAGAGACTGCTCTTCCCCGCGTTGGGCCGCCCCGCCAGCACCACCAGCGCCCCCTCCCGGAGGAGCACCCCCCCGGGGGCCGTCCCAAGAAGGTCGTCCAGCGACGCCACCACCCCGTCCAGGGCTCCCGCGATCCGCTCCACCGGCACGGGGGGCTCATCTTCGTCGGGGAAATCCAGGTGCTGCACCAGGAGCGCCTCCACCCGGAGAAGCTCTCCCCGCAGCTCGGCGATACGACGGGAGAGCCCACGCTGGAGCTGGTGCACCGCGACGTCTTGCTGAGCGGAACTGCGCCCTTCCACCAGGTCGGCCACCGCCTCCGCCTGGAGGAGGTCCATCCGTCCGTTGAGGAAGGCCCTGCGGGTGAACTCCCCCGCCTCCGCCCGCCGCGCCCCCAGCCGGCGGCACGCCTCCTCCACCGACCCCACCACCACCGGACCGCCGTGGCAGGAGATCTCCACCACATCCTCCCCCGTGTAGCTCCCCGGGGAGGGGAACAGGGTCACCACCGCCTGGTCCAGGAGCCGTCCGGACCCCGGGTCGTGGAGCTCCGCCACCGTGGCACGTCGAGGTGCCGGCAGCGACGCGCGCCCCGGCGTCAGAGCCCGAAGGATCGCGGCGGCTCCGGGCCCCGAGAGCCGGATCAACGCCAGGGCTCCCGCCCCGGGGCCGGTGGCCCGGGCCACGATGGTATCCGTCTCCAGCGTCATGCTCATCCCCAGGCGGCCCCCACCGGACACCCCCCACTCCGGAGGATCAACCCGTGGCGGGCTCCGGCTGCTGCACCTTCACCTTCTTCCTCTCCTTGGCGATCCACCACTGCTGGGGGATCGTGGCCACGTTCGACACGGCATAGTAGAGGTTCAGCCCCGACGCGAACTGGAAGAAGATGAACACCATGAAGATCGGCATGAACCAGAGCATGAACTTCATCTGCGGGTTGATCTGATCCATGGACCGGAAGCTCACCCACTGGAGCAGGAACATGGACAGCCCGAGGAAGATCGGCAGGATGAAGTACGGATCTGGTGCCGACAGGTCGGGGAGCCACAGGAAGGGCACACCCCTCAGTTCGATGGTGTTCTGGAAGACGAAGAACAGCGTGATCAGGATCGGCCAGGGGAGAAGGAGCGGCAGACACCCCGCCAGCGGGTTGAAGCCGTGCTCCTTGTAGAGCTTCATCAGCTCCTTCTGCAGCTTCTCCGGGTCGTCCTTGTACCGCTTCTGCGCGTCCTGGAGGAGGGGCTGGACCGCCATGTTCCGGAACTGCGCCCGCATCGCCCTCTGGTTCAGCGGCCAGAGGAGGATCCGCATTCCCACCCCGAAGAGGACCAGCACCCAGCCGTACCCGATCCCCAGGCTGCTGTGGAGCCAGAGGAGAAGGGCGGTGACCACCCCCACGATGGGGCGGAGGATGGGGCGCAGGAAGTCCCATCCATAGGCGTTGATCTCCTGGAACTCGTGCCCCAGACTCCTCAGGCGGGCGTAGTCCTGTGGGCCGGCAAAGAGCCGGTAGGAGAACCCTCCCGACGCCATGGGCTGGGCCACAACCAGCTGAACCTGCCCCGACTCCTCCGCCCCGACGGGGGTGGCCAGCGCCCCCCCCAGGTAGGGCTCCACTCCGCCCTCGGCCCGGTTCGCCAGCATCGCCAGCACGAAGTACCGACTCCGGAAGCCCGCCCAGTACAGCGGTCCCTCCGTCACCTCCACCTCATCCACCCGGGTCAGCTCCCGGGCCTCCACCCCCTCCCGGGGATGGTGGGTCACGTAGGCCCGGCTCCGGAGCTCCTCCTGCTCCCGGGCCTCGTTGAGCGGCAGCCCGTCTCCCAACTCCGTCAGGAGGACGGTCCCCCCGAAGCCCACCCGCCCTTCCACCTGGACCACATAGGCATCCGGGAGGAAGGTATACCGTAGCTCCACATTCCCCCGGGGGTCCGCCGCCGTATGCCGGAACACCAGGGTCTGGGGACCACCCCCGGCGCTCAGCAGAAGACCGTTGGCCGGCTCCACCTCGAAGGGAAGGGCTCCCAGGTCCACCGTGTCGGCCCCCACCACCACCCGGTGGCCCAGCACCGGACCGGACTCCGCCCCCACCAACTCCACCGGCCCCTCTCGGGCGAAGGACTCGAAGTTGGGGAGGATCGCGGACCTGACCCGACCCCCTCGGGTGGTGAATGTGTAGCGCACCAGCGGTGTCTCCACCGTGACCAGCCGTTCGGGAGCTGCTGTCACCACAGGGGCGGCGGGGTCGTCGCTGGGCTCGTCCACCACGCCGCCCGGGGGGAGACGGAGGGAGGGGGTCCCTGCCTCGGGAACCCCTTCCCGCTCCGCCCCGCCGGGTGCCTCGGTGGGAGTATCCGGGATGACGGGGGGGAAGAGGATGTTGGTCCCCACCAGCACCCCGACCATGAGCACGATGGCCAGGAGAAATCGCAGTTCGGTCCGCATCGGTCCTGGTGGCAGTCAGTCGTTCAGATCAGGAAGGAGGGGCCGGCGTGTGCTCCGGCCCTCCGGGCAGTCGATCGGTGGTCTTCGTGGGCACGGGATCGAATCCCCACCCACCCCAGGGGTGACAACGCATCACCCTCCGGAAGGCGAGCCAACCCCCTCGCAGGCTGCCATGCCGTTCGATGGCCTCCTGGGCGTAGGCCGAGCAGGTGGGGGTGTACCGGCACGACGGGGGCGTGAAGGGGGAGATCCCCTTCCGGTAGAACCGGATCACCCCCAGCATCAACGAACGGAACACAACTCCTCCGTGTACCTCGCCAACTCGTCGCGAAGTGACTCGTACCCCGCATCGTACGCCTCTTTCCGTGCCCGCACGAGGAGATCCAGGTTCAGCCCTGCATCCCTCAGCCTGGGAAGCACCTCGGTGCGTCCGATCTCCCGCAGGCGCCGCCGGAGGAGGTTCCGCTCCACGATGATGTGCCGGTGCTTGGGCACCACCACCCCCAGCCGGGAAAAGGAAACGGGGGAAGCGGAGACGAAGACGTCCAGATGCGACGTTCTTCCCCGCTTCCCCCGCCTGAACAGCTCCCGGATCTCCGGGCCGCGCCGGATACGCCTGATCCTGGAGAGTCGGAACTCGACCCCTTCCCCCTGATCAGGGCGCTCCGCGCCCATCCCGGGAACTACTTCGAGCCGATCTCGACGACGAGACGATGACGGCCCCGACGCCGGCGGCGGTTCAGGGTCTCCCGCCCGGCCTTCGTGGCCATCCGGGCCCGGAACCCGTGCTTGTTCACGCGCTTGCGATTCCGCGGCTTGTATGTCGGCTTCATGTCTGACTCGCACTTCTTCCAGGATCATCGGGACTCGTATCGAGCTAGGGAAGATATCCGCTCCCGCACGGGAGGGTCAAGTGGACCGGAGGCGGGGGACGGCGGGCCGCCGCCGGGCTCCGGGCCAACCGTCGATGACGAATGGCCTGGAACATGGCCCCCCGGAAGTTTCCGTTGACGCTCCACTCGGTCCGGCTCTAGGTTGGGACCCCTTCCCGTTCCGGGGTCCGGTTCCGCCGTCCCGCCCACACCAGCCCCGAGCGCATGGAGCTCTCCGCCACAGACCTCTGGTCCCGGGTCCTGGATGCGGCCCGCTCCGCGCTTCCGGAGCAGACCTTTCGCACCTGGCTCGCCGGGAGCACCGCCGTCGCCCTGGTGGACGACGAGCTCGTGGTGCAGGTGGCCGGTGCCTTCCACGTGGAGTGGATCGAGGACAAGTACGGCACCCTGCTGGCGGACCTGGCGGCCTCCGTCCTGGGGCGACCGATCCGGTTGGCGTTCCAGGCCCCCTCCGGCCGCATCCAGGAAACCGGTCCACTTCCCTCGGTCTCCGTGGACGGCTCCTCGGTGGGGGATCCCTCCTTCAGTCCCCCTCCGGCGGCCCCCCCCCGACGAGACGGCGTCCCCTCCCGCGGCACCCCCCATTCTGCACCGGGGCTCAACGAGCGGTACACCTTCAACCGCTTCGTTGTGGGGAACAACAACGAACTGGCCACAGCGGCCTGCCGGGCCGTAGCCGAGAAACCCGCCCGGATGTACAACCCCCTCTTCCTGTACGGGGGGGTGGGGCTGGGGAAGACCCACCTCATGCACGCCATCGGGAACCACCTCCTGGAGGAGAACCCCTCGCGGAACATCGCCTACGTGCCCAGCGAGGAGTTCATGAACCAACTGGTCACCTCCATCCAGCAGGGGTCCACCGGCGAGTTCCGGCGGCGGTACCGCCAGATTGATCTCCTCCTGGTGGACGACGTCCACTTCCTCGAGGGGAAGGAACGCACGCAGGAGGAGTTCTTCCACACCTTCAACGCTCTCTACGACGCGGGAAAGCAGATCGTTCTCACCAGCGACCGGGCTCCCAAGGACATGCCCGGTCTGGAGGACCGCCTGATCTCCCGCTTCGAGTGGGGGCTCGTGGCTGACATCAAGCCCCCGGACTACGAAACCCGGGTGGCCATCCTCCGGAAGAAGGCCAACGACGACCGCCTCACCCTGGACTCGTCGGTCCTCGACTTCATTGCCCGGGCCTGCACCGCCTCGGTGCGGGAACTGGAGGGGGCCGTGATCAAGCTCCTGGCGTACTCGTCGCTGACCCACCAGGAGATCACCCTCTCCCTGGCCCGGGCCGCCCTCCAGGGGGTCATCCGCCAGCCGGTGCCCTCCGAGGCACCGGGACCGAACCCTGAGCGGATCCGGGAACTGGTGGCCCGCCAGTGGAATGTGACCCCGGAGGGGCTGGCCTCGAAGCGCAGGACCCGGGACCTCACCGTTCCCCGTCAGGTGGCCATGTACCTGATCCGGGAACTGGCCGATCTTCCCCTCACACAGATCGGGGAACTCTTTGGCGGACGGGACCATTCCACCGTCATCCACTCCATCCGCGTAGTGGAGAACCGGGTGAACGTGGAGCCCGCCTTCCGCCAGCAGGTCCAGGAGATCCAGGCGGAACTGGGGAGGATCCCGTGAACCGGAAGAAGGGGATGTCGGAGACCGTGGATTCCCTGTGGAGCACCCCGGGAGGAGATGTGGAGATGTTGGCGACGAGGAGGGTCGCAGTTGGCGGAGGTGGAAACGGTGGATGACTGCCCCCGCTCTCCACGCCCTTTCCACACACGGTGGAATCCATCGTACGTCCTTCCGGTAGAACGCTTCCCGGGGGGCCTCGCCGGGCCTCTTCCACACTTCCACACCCCCTTCTTCTACTGCTACCTTTTCTTTCTGGACCCTACAAAGAGAAAAGGACCGACACCCACTCTGGAAAACGCCCTCTCTCACCGGACGTCCGCTCCATGAACTTCTCCATCACCCGACAGAACCTGCAGAAGGGTCTGGCCGCTGTCTCCGCCAGCATTCCGGCGAAGACCACCCTCCCGGTCCTCTCGAACATCCTCTTCGAGACCACGGAGGAGGGAATCCGGATGAGTGGAACCGATCTCGACGTGGGGGTGAGGGTCCAGGTGGCCGCCGACGTCACCACCCCGGGGGCCATCACCGCCCCTGGCAAGAAGCTGCAGGAGATCGCCCGGGAACTCCCGGACCATCCGGTGACCATCTCCACCCGGGGGGATCAGATCGAACTGAAGTGCGGGCGGGCCCAGTTCAAGCTGAATGGCCTCCCCGCCGAGGAATTCCCCAACCTTCCGGACGTCCCCTTCGAGGACGGTTGGTCCATCGCCGGCAGGCAGCTCCAGGCCCTCATCCACCATACCTCCTTCGCGGTGTCCACCGAGGAGAGCCGACCCATCCTCAACGGCGTCCTCTGGGAGCTCCGGGACGGGCACATGCGGATGGTGGCCACGAATGGGCACCGGCTGGCCCGGATGACGGTTCCCGCCGGCTCCTCCAACGCCACCAGCACCGACCTCATCGTGCCCCCGGCGGCGCTCCAGCAGGTGCAGCGGCTCTTCTCGCCGGATGACGAGATCCGGGTGTCCAGGGCGGGGAACCATCTGGGCTTCCACTCCGGCGGCACCGGTGCGCGCCCG
>CAYQVI010000033.1:0-22289 GCA_964420725.1 uncultured Gemmatimonadaceae bacterium
CCAGCGCTCCCCCGATCCCGTACCAGCCCGGGACCACGTAGCGGGTCTGGGTCCAGGCAAACCCCCAGGGAATCGCCCGGAGATCCTCGAACTGCACCTCGGAGGCGGACTTCCGGGAGATGGGGCGGGACGCGATGGGAAGGCCGCTGATGGAGGCGATGGGGGTCACCCGGAGATACCAGTCCCAGAAGTCGGGGTCGTCGATGAGAGCCCGGTACAACTCCATGCTGCGACGGGAGATGGACTCCATGAGCCGAGCCCCGTCCTCCCCCCCTGGATCCCTCTCGGGGGTCGGAGCCTTTCCCCGGGCGGAGGCCAGCAGGGTGGCATGGACCAACTGCTCCACATGGCGATGGGCGATCCCGGAGAGGGCATACCGGAAGGAGATCACCTCTCCCTGCTCGGTGAGGCGGATGCGGCCGTTGTGGGCCACGTCCGGCATGGAGGCGATGGCCTGGCCGGCTCGTCCGCCCCCCCGGCCCACGGTCCCCCCCCGGCCATGGAACATGCGGAGATCCACACCGTGGTCCCGGCAGACCCGCCCCAGCTCCCCCTGGGCCCGGTGGAGCGCCCAGTTGGCCATCCAGTACCCCCCGTCCTTGTTGCTGTCGGAGTACCCCAGCATGATCTCCTGGAAGCCCCCCCGGGCCTCCAGTTGCAGCCGGTAGGTGGCGTTGGCGAAGAGGTCCGCCATCCGCTCTCCGGCGCCGTCCAGGTCCTCGATGGTCTCGAAGAGGGGAACGAAGTCCAGATGGGTGTGCACCACCCCATCCCGGAGGCTCCAGAGCCCCGCCTCCCGGGCCAGGAGCATGGGGGCCAGGACGTCGCTCACCGTGTGGGTCATGCTGACGATGTAGCTCCGGACGCAGGCCGGGTCCCGGCGCAGGGCGTCCCGCACCACCCCCAGGGTCTCCAGCACCTCCCGGGCGGGACCTGTGGGGGCCACGTCCCGGGGGAGGAGGGGGCGGGGATTCCGCAGCTCCCGCTCCAGGAGGGCCACCCGCTCCTCTTCCGCCAGTCCGGCGTAGTCCTCCACGACGCCGGCTGCCTTCAGGATGGAGGTGAGGGCGGCGGTGTGCTGATCGCTGTGGCGCCGCAGATCCAGCGTCGCCAGATGGAAGCCGAAGGTCCGGGCGGTGGTGAGGGCCCGGGAGAGCCGGCCGTGCCGGGCCACACCCGCCAACCCCGATGACTCCAGCGAGTCCCGGATGAGCTCCAGGTCGGCCACCAGTTCGGCCGCGTCCGGGGGGCTGTCGGGGGCGTCGCCACTCCGCTCCCCCCGCCCTTCGTCTTCCCGGGCCCGGGTCTTCTCCAGCAGCGTGGCCAGACGGCGCATCCAGATGGTGAGGAGGCGGCGGTAGGGCTCCCGGACATAGGGGACCAACAACTCCTCCGGCACCTCTGGCTCCACCTCCGCCAGCCTCCGGGCCAACGGCTCCGGCAGTTCCACCCGCTCCTGGGAGATGCTCAGCTCCCGTCTCAGCTCCACCAGCTCGGTGAACTGCAGCTCAAGGGCCGCCATCCGGTGCCGGTCCAGCGTCCAGCCCGTGACCTCCGCCGTCACCGCCGGGTTGCCGTCCGCATCCCCACCGATCCAGCTCCGCCACTGGAGGGCGATGGGCGGGGCCTGGTCCGTGCGCTCGTCCCTCTCCGGGAAGTGCCGATGGAGGGCCTCCCGGAGATCGGTCTGGATCCGGGCTGCGGTCTCCGGGATGGACCCCTGGAGGAAGTAGAGGCCCTGCTCCACCTCCTCCTCCACCGTGGGGCGGCGGGGCCGGACCTCGTCGGTGGCCAGGAGGAGCACCAACTGCTGTCGCAGTTGCCGGGCTGCCTCCTCCGCCTCCGCCGGAACCGCATCGGGTCGGCGGATGTCCGCCAGCAGCTCCGCCACCCTCCGTTGCTTGTGCAGGATGGTGCGCCGCCGGGCCTCTGTGGGGTGGGCGGTGAGGGTCGGTTGGATGTCCATCCGGGCGAGGAGCGCCATGACTCCCTGCAGATCCTCCCCGTCCTCCTTCAGGCGAGCCACGGCCGCATCGATGGACTCCGGGCGGGGATGGTCCAGCGTCGCCTCCCGTCCCCGGTCCCGATTGATCCGCAGGATCTCCTGCTTCTCCGCCTGGTTCACCAGGTGGAAGAAGGCGGTGAAGACCCGGAGCAACCAGTCGATCCGGGTGTCGTCCAGCGAATGGATGCGCTCAGCGGCCTGGCGCCTTGGCTCCGGGTTACCGGAATGGGCGGCGGAGCGGCATAGGAGTCGCAACTCCTCCACGAGGTCCAGCATGGACGGACCGGCCTGCTGGGCCACCACCTCTCCAAGGAGGGACCCCAGGAGGTTCACGCTCTCGCTCAGGGGGCGTGAGATCCCCGTCCCACCTGCTTCGAACCGCACGGCCATGAAACCCGCTCCCCGGTGTGGAGTGACCCTGGAAGGTATGGCGTCGAGGGGACGGGCGCAGCCGTTTCGGGGTGGGATCGAGCCTCGACATCGCCCTGCTGGCCCCGGCGGCGATCCCGGTGCGATGATGTTGGAGCGAAGTACTCAAGATTCCTCCGGGTGGTGCCGATCCTGCGTACATGACTCCGTTCCCTGCCCATTCGTCCCGTCCCAGGACCCGTCGGTCGGAGGGGCTCATCGTCCCGAAGCCGGGCCCGCCCTCTCCCCTGGTGTCGGAGGGACGCCCCGGCCCCGCCTTCCCCGGCGTCCTCATCACCCGCCCGGACCGCCGGGGGGGTGGCCGTGGCTTCGCAGGCTCCGGGACGGTCTTCTCCGCCGTGCCGGGGGTGGTCTTCGCCCTGACGCTTGGTGCCCTGGCGCTTTTCGCCCCCATGCCCCTGGCGGCGCAGGTGGGCTCGCCCGACGAAGCCCTGGAGGAGATCCGCTCCCTGGCCATCCGGGTGGACCTCTCCGGGAGCGGCGCCGACGCTTCCCTGGCTGCCCCCCTCCAGGCCGTGATCCGCCAGGAGCTGGAGCGGGTGGACATCCTCCGGCGCCTCAGGGAGCCCCGCCCCCGGGATTGCTGCGAGCTCCGCCTGGACCTGCGCCTGGTCTCCGGCACCTCCGGGGTGGCTGCCCGCACCCGGGGTGGACTGGTGGCGTACTCCGCCCGCCTGGAGCTGGGGCTCCGGGACCAGGTGGGGCGGATCGACAGTTGGATCCTGTTGTGGACCGGCCGCACCATGGACGACCTGGTGGATCCCCGGGATCTGCAGGAGCAGCTCCGCTTTGCCACCCGGGAACTCACCGTGGAGTTCGCGGACCGATACCTGGAGCTCTTCCCCATCCGGTAGGTCCCACCGGCCGTCCGATGGCCCGCCGGTTCCCGATCCGCCGGCCGTCTGGTCCCACCGCTCGCCGCATCCTACCTTGCGCCCCGCCCCGGGTCCGGTGGAGCGTCCTGAGTCCGTCCTCCTCCGTCGGCCCCGGCCCTGAACCAGCCAACCCTGTCGGAGTCCCCCATGGCCGGAGCCGCCCCCGGAGAGCAGGCCATCCTCCTCAGGCGCACACTGATCAAGTGGGCCATCGTGGCCGCCTCCGTGGCCCTGGTCCTGGCGCTTCCGGAGCCGGAGGGGATCCAGCCCGGGGGGTGGACCTTCCTGGCCATCTTCGCCGGGACGATGGTGGGGCTTGTGGTGCAGCCGATCCCCGGGGGCGCCGTGGTACTCCTGGGTGTGGCCGCCACGGCGGTGTTCGGGATCCGCCCCCTGGGGACTGCCCTCTCGGGATACGCCGACCCCCTGGTCTGGCTGGTCCTGTCGGCGTTCATGATCGCCCGGGGGATGATCAAGTCCGGGATGGGGCGGCGGATCGCGCTCCTCTTCGTGCGGTTCCTGGGACGCACCTCGCTGGGTCTGGGCTACGCCCTGGCCATCACGGACGGATTCCTGGCCAGTGTCATTCCCTCCAACAGTGCCCGGGCCGGTGGAATCCTCTTTCCCCTGACCCGCAGCATCTCCGAGAGCTACGACTCCCATCCCGGCCCAACGGCCGACCGGTTGGGGGGCTACCTGATGCCGCTGGTCTACCAGACCGACGTCATCGTCTGCGCCATGTTCCTCACCGGGCAGGCCTCCAACCCCCTCATCGCCGGCTTCGTGCTCCAGGCCATCGGGGTGGAGATCTCCTATCTCATGTGGATGGTGGGTGCCCTCGTCCCCGGGATCATCTCCCTGGCCTTCGTCCCCTACCTCCTCTATCGGGCCTTCCCCCCGGAGGTGAAGAAGACCCCGGATGCCGCCCGCTTCGCCGCCACAGAGCTGGAGGCCATGGGCCCCGTGAGCCGCAATGAATGGCTCATGCTGGGGACCTTTCTCCTGATCCTCTTCCTCTGGTTGACCCCTGCATGGCACGGGATCGACTACGCCGTGGTGGCGCTCCTGGGGCTGGCCACCCTCATCCTCACCGGGGTGCTTACCTGGGAGGACATCATCACGGAGCGGTCCGCCTGGGACGTATTCATCTGGTACGGCGGCCTTCTCCAGCTTGCCCGGATCCTCACCGAGAGCGGCATCACCACCTGGTTTGCCGAGGCCACCGGGGGGATGCTGGGAGGGCTTCCCTGGGCCCCGATGCTGGGGATCCTGGTGCTGGTGTACTTCTACGCCCACTACGCCTTTGCCAGCATCACGGCCCACGCCACCGCCATGTTCATCCCCTTCCTGACGGTGGCCGTTGCGGCAGGGGCTCCGCCCCTCCTGACCGCACTCCTGCTCCTGTATTTCTCCAACCTCTGTGCGTCACTCACCCACTACGGAACCACACCGGCCCCGATCTTCTTCGGTTCCCGCTACGTCTCCCAGGCCCGGTGGTGGAAGATCGGGTTCGTGGTGTCGGTCTCCCACGTGGTGGTGTGGTCGGTGTTCGGGATGACCTGGTGGAAGATCCTGGGGTGGTGGTAGGGGACCGTTCAGGAACGGGCTGATCCCGGGCCATCCGCCGGACGCCTGCCCTGGATTGGAGCGTAGGCCAGGGTGGTCTTCACGCTCCGGTGCCCCAGGAGCTCCTGCACCATCCGGATGTCGTACCCATCTTCCAGGAGACGGGCGGCGAAGGAGTGGCGCAGCGTGTGACAGGATACCCGGCCAGGCAGCCTGGCCATTCGCACCGCCTCCCTGACGGCCCGCTGCACCGCGGTGTGGTGCAGGGGATGGCGCAGACCCAGGCCGGTCTGCGGGTCCCAGTGGATCCGGCTGGAGGGAAAGACCCACTGCCATCCCCACTCCCGGGAGGTGGTGGCTCCCTCACCCCTTTCCCCGTCGGGAAGGGGGGCATGCCCCGCTCCCACGCCAATGTCCCGATGGTGTCGCCGCCGGACCCTCCGAAGGTGCTCCTCCACCGCTTCCTGCGCCCCGATCGAGTACAACGTGGTGCGCCGGCGTTCCCTCCTGTGCCGCACGAGGAGCCGCCCCCCCTCCGGGTCCAGGTCCCGGATCCGGAGCCGCAGCGCCTCTCCCAGTCGGAGTCCACCCCCGTAGAGCAGAAGGGCCACCGCCCGATACGGAGGAAGGAGTTCGGCCACGAGACGCCTCACCTCCTCAGGACCCAGCACCAATGGCAGACGGGCGCGGGGTGTCGCCGGTGTCGGGAGAGGTGTGGGGCCCGGGGAGGGGGCGCCGGCGGATCCAGCGGTGGGCTGGGGGGCAGCTCCCCCCCCGCATCCTGTCGCAGGCTGGCTCGTGGTACCCCGTCGCCGCTGCGCGGGGCCACGCCGTCCCTGGGTCGAGTTGCTTCGCCCCAGGCCATCCCCACGATCCAGGGGTACACCCAGGACCTCCCGGTAGAGGAACTGCAGCGCAGCCAGCGCCTGGGATTCGGTACTGGCCGCCACCCGCCCCCGGACCGACAGGTGGGCGAGGAAGGCCTTCACCTCCCGCACTCCCATCTCCCTGGGGTGCCGGCCCCCGTGGAACCGGACGAAGCGCCGGATCCACTGGAGGTAGACCTCCTCGGTGCGGGGGCTACGCTGGGCCCGGAGGGCCAGCCGGGCCGTCTCCAGCAGAAGGGGGGGTGCGGTATCCATGGCACCATGATCCACCCCCGGAAGGGGCGCGGACATGGCTGGATGGGACGTCAGGACGCGCTGTCCTCGCCCCCCTGATCCCCCTCCACCGCCCGCGCCACCAGCCGCCAGGTGTCCCGGGCGATGAGCAGCTCCTCGTCGGTGGGGATCACCCAGGCCGCCAGCCGGGACTCCTCCGTCGAGATCCGGGCCGGGAGACCCCCCACGGCCCCCTCGTTCGCCGCCGGGTCCAGGTGGAGGCCGAACCACTCCATCCCCTCCACGATTTGCCGGCGGATGGCCGGTGCGTTCTCCCCGATCCCTCCGGCGAAGACCACGGCGTCCGCCCCCCCCATGGCCGCCAGGTAGGCCCCCAGGTACTTCCGCACCCGATAGCAGAACACGGAGACGGCCAGCTTTGCCCTCCGGTCGTCGTGCTCCTCCACCTCCGCCAGCAGGTCCCGCATGTCGTGGGTGAGCCCCGAGAGCCCCAGCAGCCCGGACTGTCGGTTCAGGAGGGCCTGCACCTCCCCGGAGGCCATCCCCTCCCGGGCGCCGATGTACTCCAGGAGCGCCGGGTCCAGGTCCCCGGAGCGGGTCCCCATCACCAGCCCCTCCAGCGGGGTGAAGCCCATGGAGGTGTCCACGGAGAGCCCGCCGTCGATGGCGCACGCGGAGCAGCCGTTCCCCAGGTGCAGCGTCACGATGCGGACCTTCTCCCGGGGGATGTCCAGGAGCTTCCGGTAGCGCCAGGCCACGTAGCGGTGCGAGGTGCCGTGGAAGCCGAAGCGCCGGACCTTGTAGCGGCGGTAGAGGGAGTAGGGGATGGCGTAGAGGTAGGCGTGCTCCGGCAGGGAGGCGTGGAAGGCCGTGTCGAACACCGCCACCTGCGGGACGCCGGTGCCCAGAAGCTCCCGGATGGCCGTCATCCCCTTGAGGTTGTAGGGGTTGTGGAGGGGGGCCAGGTGGATCATGTCCTCCAGCGCCTCCAGGACGCCGTCGTCCACAAGGACCGACGTCCGGAACGTCTCGCCGCCGTGGACCACCCGGTGCCCCACCGCGTCGATCTCCGCCACACTGGCCAGTTCGCTCCCCGACGCAGGGGAAGCCAGCCAGCGGAGGATCCAGTCCACCGCCCCCCGGATGTCCGGGATGCGGGCGGTCTCCACCCGCTTCGGTCCCTCCCCCACCCGGAGTTCCAGGATGGCCTCCCCCCCGATCCGCTCCACCGTCCCCCGGACCAGGCGCCGGTCCTCGCCGGCCTGCATGTGCTCGGCGTCGGTGAGCACCAGCTCGAACTTCAGGGTGGAGGAGCCCGTGTTGAGCACCAGGATGTGCATGGGTCGTGGGGGGGATGGGGGAACGGGTGTCCGCGGGTGGCCGAGCCGGTGCTTGCTCCGGCGCGGCCTGCGGTCTCCGGATTCTCGCCCCCTTCCTGGCCCGGGGCCACCCCCGGGCGGGGCCCATGGTCGCTGTGGCGCACGACCGGACCGGAAGAAGCATCCGGACCGGATGCCGGACGCCCGCTCCTGGAAGAAGATCCTTGTGCGCCCTGCGGGTCAGACACCACCATGCAATACGATGGGTCCGGTGGATCCCCGCCGGCACCCGCGCCTCCCCCCCGCCCGGAGGTTCGCATGAGTATGTTCGCCCATCCCCCTGCCCCTGGCCTTCCCCTGTCCGCCAACGACCGGCTGAAGCGCAGCTTCGGGTCCCGGCTCTGGGGCTCCATGATCGTGGCCACCGCGCTCCACTTCATGGTGTTCGCCTTCTTTCCGGAGCTGCAGGCGGAGGACTACTCCACCGTCGTGTCCGAAATCGAGGCCATCGAGCTGCCGCCTGAGCTGGACTTCCCGCCGCCCCCCGAGGCCATCGCCCGGCCGGCTCTGCCGGTGATCTCGGACGCCGTCTTCGATGATGACGTCACCATCTCGGACATGGTCTTCGATCTTCCGGCCATGGACGAGGTGCCCCCGGCACCGCCGGCCCTGGATCGGGAGGTGGGGGTCTTGACCCCCTTCACGCTGGCGCCCTCCCTCCGGAACGCCTCGGAGGCGGAGCGGGTGCTTCAGCGGGAGTACCCTTCGATCCTCCGGGATGCCGGGATCGGGGGTCAGGTGGGGCTTCTGGTCTACATCGATGAGGAGGGGGTGGTGCAGGAGGCCCGGGTGCAGGAGAGTTCCGGGCATCCCCCCCTGGATGCTGCCGCCCTCCGTGCGGTGGAGTCCTTCCGGTTCAGGCCCGCCATGAACCTGGATCGGCACGTTCCGGTCTGGGTGGCACTTCCGGTGACGTTCCAGTCAAGGGAGGAGGGGGCGTAGGCCCTGACCCACCTGGGCAGAGCCCGTACACCCGGTGCGGTTGCCCTCCGGAGAGCACGGGCGAGGCCCCGTCGGCATGGTGCCGGCGGGGCCTCGTTGGGTGAAGGGGGGGCAGGGCGGGGCCTCAGGGCTGCAGGGTGAGCCGGTGCGTGGTCTCCGCCTCCACCCGGGGGCGGGTGTAGAGGAGGGGGAAGTACTCCTCGTTCCCCCAGAGCGGGAGGAGGTTGCCGTAGAAGGGGCTTCCGGGCTGCATGGACTGGCCGGGGGTGCTGGTGACCCTGGAGTGGTCCAGCTCCGAGAAGTCGATGATCTCCCGGAAGGTGGCCCCGGTGGCGGCGATGGTGCCTCCGCCCCCGCTCCGCTCCACTGCGGGGAGGTCCCAGGCC
The DNA here is from genome assembly GCA_964420725.1 of uncultured Gemmatimonadaceae bacterium. Taxonomy (GTDB): domain Bacteria; phylum Gemmatimonadota; class Gemmatimonadetes; order Longimicrobiales; family Gaopeijiaceae; genus CAYQVI01. The sequence continues at coordinate 8,704 of CAYQVI010000033.1, forward strand.
GCCACCAGGGTGTGGGGGAACTCGCTCCGGTGGATCCGTCCCCAGCGCCACTGGGTCCGATCCGGGCCCTGGTTCTCCCGTAGCCAGGCCACCGCCGAGGTGAGGGCCTCTTCCGACATGCGGTTCCGCTCGGCAGGAGGGGTTCCAGAGACCCGGACTGCATCATCCAGCTCCTGGGACCAGCGGGCGTGGAGCGCCGCCGCCGCGCTGCTCCGCTCATACCGGCCGTCCCACTCCAGCATCTGTTGCCGAGCCCACTCCACCTCCTCATCCCGGGAGCTCCACCCCCGGAGCAGAGGGGCGTCCTGCGTCGCGAACCAGGGGTGCTGGATGTCGTGCTGCATCCGCTCCATGTCCTCCACGGTGAGGCTGTCGGCGCCCTCGAACATCTCCTGGAGCCGGTCCCAGCGGGAGAAGGGTCCCCGGCGGAACATGATGGGAGGGGAGTACCCCGGGGGCTGGATGTCGTGGTTCGCGGTGCCCACCCACCCCCGCGGGGGGTTGAACTCCTGGGGCAACTCCGTGTGGGGGCGAAAGCCGTCCCAGCCGTACCCGCCGGTTCCCGGCACCGGGAGGCGCCCGTACCAGTCCGGGCCCACCCGCCGGGGGGTGAGGGCCGCCGCCAGCCAGGCGATGTTCCCCTCGGTGTCGCCGCAGATCATGTTCTCGCTGGGGGCGTGGTACCAGGCCAGGGCGTCGATGAACTCCCGGCAGTTGTTGGTCTCCGCCAGCCGCAGCGCCCCCAGGTAGCCGGCGCTCCCGGGTTCGTTGGCGGTGGAGCGCACGGCGTACGCCAGGTTGTTGGTCCCGTCCACATGGAAGACCGGCCCGTGGCGGCTGTACAGGTGCTCCACCACCCGGGGGGCCTCTCCCCGCACCGGAATGGTGTCCACCACCACCGTCAGGTCATACCAGGCCCCGTCCCACTGCGCCTGCCGCGGGTTCTCCGGATTCAGCCGCTCCACGAAGACGTCCGCCTGGTCGGTCCCCACGATGGTGAGCCCCCACCCGACGCTTCCGTTGTGGCCGATGGCCACCCCGGGGATCCCCGGCTCGGTGGAGCCGATGACGCTGTAGCCCGGTGCGTTGAGGTGTACCAGGTAGCGGAGGGACGGGTTGGTCACCCCCCGGTGGGGGTCGTTGACCACCATCACCTGGCCGGTGGCGGTGAGCTCGCCCCACACTGCCCAGTTGTTGCTCCCCGGCGAGGTCTCCACCGCCCCCAGATTCGCCGAGGCCACGGCGTCGGCCCACTCCTGGTACTCCGGGAGGAGGGGAGGGCGGGGGAAGTCGGCGTCGAAGTGCCCCAGGGCGTCCACCGCCGCTTCCGGGATCAGGGAGAGGTCCACCCCCTCCGGCACCCGGAGGGGGATCCAGTTGGCGTAGCCTACCCGCTCCGTCCGCTCCACGGCGGCCAGGCCGTCCCGGGCAATGCGTCGGGCCAGTTGCAACTCCGCCCGGGCCCCTCCGATGGGAAGGGCGGTGGCCACCCGCCCGGTGGAGGACTGGGGGGTCCAGGGGAGGGGGCGGAGCCCGGTGATCCGGTACTCCACCGGGAGGTTCTCCCCGATGGAGGCGATGTAGGCGTTCACCCCGTCGGCGAAGGCCTGGAAGATGGCCTCCCCCTCCGGGTGGTAGACGGCGAACTCCTCCTCCCACGACCCTCGGTACTGGATCAGCCGGGCCAGCCGGTCGTGCTCGAAGGCCTCCGGCCCCAGGATCTCCGCCAGCTTCCCCTCATTCACCCGCCGCCACATGTCCATCTGCCAGAGCCGGTCCTGCGCCTGCACGAACCCCTGGGCGAAGAACAGGTCATCCCGGTTCTGGGCATAGATGTGGGGCACCCCCCACCGGTCCCGGAGCACCTCCACCGGCGCCGAGAGCCCGGTGGCGGGAATCTCCCCCTCGATCTGCGCCAGCGAGCCCTCCGCCAGTTCGTCGAAGGTGGTGGGGGCCTGTTCGGAGGAGCAGCCCCAGAGGAGAGCGGCCACCAGGGCAGGGGATATCCTACGGAAGGGTGCGGGCATCCTCATGGAAGGTCCTCGGAGAGTGGAGTGGATCGCCCGGCGGGGGGGTGGCGCTGGGGCGCCGCGACATTCAACACGCAACCCAGCCCGATCTACCGTTCCGCCGCAAAAATCCTTTGACATGGCAGGCAACGGCGGAGTAGAGTGTAACATAATGAAACCCTTACCTCCGGCGGCACCATGTCCACACCCGTTTCGGGGTCGGGAGCGTCAGGGGAGCATCAGACCCACGGAGACCAGTTCCTCGTTTCGAGGCTTGCCGCCGGGGCGGAGCTCCCCCTGAACAAGACCCAGGCTCAGGCCCAGTTGGCCGCCTACGCGGGATACACCCTCACCATGTTGGGGGAAGGCTTCTGCGAAGCGGCCATCGCCGGCGGTCCTGCCCTCCCTCCCTCGGGAGTGCTGGAACTGGCGGACGAGCGCTTTGCGACGGCACTGACCCTGGCGGCACAGGCAGGGGATGAATCGCTCCTGAATACTGCCCGGGTGGGAAGGGCTCGAGTCCTGCTGAACCTCGGGCGGGACGCCGAAGCGGCCGAACTGGCCCGGCAGGTGCCGGAGGGCTTCACCCGGGACGCCACCTATTCCACGGTGACCGGAAGGCGCCACAACCGCGTATGGGTCAACTCCAACAGGAACCGGTATCTGTCGGTGGCGCCGGCCTATCGTGGGTTGACCATCGATGGCGAGATGGACACCCGGGTGGAGTCGACGGATACGGGGGAGGTTGGGCATGACAACTTCACCGAGCTCTTCCTCCAGACCAAGTACCCCACCGCCAGTTCCCCCATTCCGTTGGCGTCCTGGAGGGAGGCCCGGCTGATCTTGGCGGAAGCGGAACTCGGACAGTCCGCCGTGGATCGGATCAATGAGTTGAGGGCCTTCCATGGACTGCCGATGTACTCTCCTTCGAGCCTGGACGATGCGACGATCCTGGCTCAGGTCCTGGAGGAGAGAAGCCGGGAACTCTTTCTGGAGGGGCATCGCCTGAACGACATGCTGCGACACGACCTCCCGTTCCCCACTGGCCTGAACCACAAGGACGAGCCCTACGGCCCCACCACCTGCATGCCCCTCCCGAACGTGGAGAGGTTCTCGAACCCGAACATCACCAGTTGAGCCTACCAGGTTGGCGCCAGGCCAACGCTCCGAGGCGAGGCGCCCTCCCCGAGGTCATGGGGAGGGCGCTCTTGTCCCGGGTACAGAAGGTTCGACTCCAGCCGCTCCCCTGGCACCGGAGTGGTTCGCCCCTGCCACCCCATTCCGCCATCTTGAGGGCGTCCATTGTTCCCCCGGCAGAGAACTCCTGCCCCTCCTGCCTCAAGAGCATGAGCGGTCAACCCCTGGAGAACGGCTGATCGATGCCCACCGGCAGCCCCTTCCTGCGCCAGGTGGCGCTTCGGCCCGATCGGGTGGAGGCGGGGGAGCACCCCTTCGACCTCCCCATCCTCTCCGGGGACTTTGAACTCACCTTCGAGACCCCCGTCACCTTTCTGGTGGGGGACAACGGGACGGGGAAGTCGTCGCTCCTGGAGGGGCTGGCCTGGAGTTGCGGCTTCTCCTCACGGGGCGGAGCCCGGGAGTACCGGTACGACGAAGACGACGAGGGCCACCTCCTGGGCCGGGCCCTGGCACTGTCGTGGGGGCAGAAGGTCCGGGATGGGTTCTTCCTCCGGGCCGAGACCTTCTTCAACTTCGCCACCTACCTCGAGGAGGTGGGGAGCACCTTCCGGGCCTACGGAGGGCAGTCACTCCACCGTCAGTCCCACGGCGAGGCCTTCCTGGCCCTCTTCCAGAACCGCTTCGAGGACGGTCTGTACATCCTGGACGAGCCGGAGGCGGCCCTCTCGCCGCAGCGGCAACTGGCGTTCCTGGGGATCCTCCATTCCCTGGCTGCGCGGCGGGTTGCCCAGTTCGTGATCGCCACCCACTCGCCCATTCTCCTTTCTCTCCCCGGCTCGAGGGTCGTGAGCCTCGAGGGGGGAAGGCTGGAGACGCTGGACTACCGGGAGACGGAGCACTACCGCCTCACCCGGAGTTTCCTGGAGGCCCCGGAGCGGTACTTCCGACACCTGTTCGGAGACCCTGTGCTTGAGGAAGGACAGCGGGACGAAGATCCCCGGTAGCCGGGCCTACCGGACCGCCGGGATCCGGAGCATCGCGGGCGGCAGGCAGGAGCTGCTGGCCACCCCGGAAAGAGCTGGAAGAAGGGGGTGGAACCAGGGCCCAGAGTTACTGGTAATGGATGTTCATCAGCCGTCCGCCGCGCTCCCCGAGAACGAGTCCGGGTTTCATCTGGATCACAGTAAGTGCTTGGGGTTGCGTCACTTCCGGGTCGTGGCGAAGTATGGATGCATACGGCGTTGTCCCACCCCTGACCATCAGACGGAGGATCTCGACCATGGCCGAGCCCCAGAAGGCTTCTGCCTCCCATCCAGCCCACGTCGCCTCCTGTGCGGCCGTCGATTGCGCCCACAACAAGGATCACAACTGTCAGGCGGAGTCCGTGACGGTGGAGATCCGGGGCGGTAGCCCGGTGTGCGGCACCTACACCACCGACGCTCCCCGCCCCCGCCCGTAGCGGTTGGCGGCCCCGGGCTCCGCTGCCCGGGCGAAGGGGATGCGGCGGCTTCTGCCGCCGGATCCCGTGGAAGAGGGTCCCTGGACAGAGGTCCAGGGACCCTCTGTCGTTCCGGCGTACCGGACCCTCCGGGGAATCATCTCAGCGGAGCGATGGATCCCCACGCCCCCGGGGAACGAGCACGCTTGACCCGCGGGATGTGTGTCGATAAGGTTGAGAACCAGTCTCAATCACAGGCCCGGCAGCTCCTGGCCTCCGTCCCCGGGACCAACCATCGGTGTCTCCTCCCCCCGGTCTCCATCTCTCCCTCCCCGTGGTGCCTGGCGGCTCCCATCGCTCCGTTGGTTCGGGGCTGACGGTGGCGGCCATCGCCTGCTGTCTGGAGGGAGATCCGGCGGCGGGATTCCTCTGCCGTCGGGCTGTCCAGGAGGCGGAGCAGGGGGTGGGGCGAGGGGCGGCCCTGGCCCTGCGGGTGCTGGACTGCCTGGGGACCGGGGATATGGGGCGCCTGTCCTCCGCACTCCTGGCCCTCATGGGGCAGGAGGAGCTGGGAGGGCACCTGGACAAGGCCCTCCAGTTGCTGGACCAGGCGGTGCGCCTGGAGCCCGGGTGTCCGCGGCTCGCCATGCACGAGGGGCGCCTCCGCCGGAAGAAGGGGGACCGGGAGGGGGCGAGACTGGCCTACCGGCGCGTGGTAGAGTGCGCTCCCAGGGATACCACCCTCTGCCGGTTGGCAGAGCTTGGGGAGGCGATGCTGGCGGATGACCCCATTCCCCTCCTGGGACCGCTGGCAGGAAGGGCCCGCAGGGCAGGAGACCTGGAGACCGCCGGGGTGGCGCTGGAGGAGCGAGCACAGCACTTCGCCCGGGGGGGGGCAGTCACGCGGGCCGTCCGGGATGCGGTTCGCTCCGCCGCCTGCTACCCGGACGATGCGGATCGGGTGCGGGTGCTCATGTTCGCGGCGGAGGCACTGGTGGGTCGGGGGGACCTGGCCGGGGCGCGGGAACTCCTCCTCCTCCTCCCTCCGTTCAGGCACCATGTCCACCGCTCGAGGGTGGAACAGCAGCTTCGTCTGATTTCCAGGGTCACCGGAGACCAGGTGGGGCTTCGACGCTGGCGCGACGCCTCACCGGCCGCCCTGGTCACCCTCCTCCCCTCCCCCCGGACGGCCGCCCAGGGTCGGGGCACCCTGCGAGAGGGGGGGATTCCCCGTCTCGTCTCCGCCCTCCGTCGCATCTGGGCCCAGGCGGCCTGACTCCGGCGGGTCCGCTCCCCTTCCATCGACCCACTCCCCTCGGCCCCCGGGGGGGATGCACACGGTCCGGTTCCTCCCCCCTGCCTTGGCGGCGTACACCGCCCGGTCGGCCCGTTCCAGCAGGGCGGCACCACTGTCCTCCACTCCCCCTAGTCCGCTGATCCCCAGGCTGACCGTGAGGCCATGCTGCATACCCGGCCCATCCCCCGGCAGACTGAACCGGATCTGCCGGGTCGCCTCCCTGACCCGTTCGGCCACCACCTGCGCCTCCTCCAGCGAAGCCCCGGGGAGGAGGGCCACGAACTCCTCTCCCCCATGTCGGGCCACCAGATCGTACGGGTGCATGGCCTCCATCAACACCGAGGCGAACCGCGCCAGGACCTCATCCCCGGTGGCGTGGCCGAATCGGTCGTTGATGGACTTGAAGTGATCCAGGTCCATGAGGAGGACGGAGAGGGGGCTGCCTTCCCTCCGGGCCCGCTCCAGCTCGATGTCCAGCTCCCCCATGAAGAAGCGGCGGTTGTAGAGCTGGGTCAGCCCGTCCCGGATGGCCAGTTGGTGGAGGAGCACCCTGGACTCCTCCAGTTCGTAGAGGAGGCCCATGGCCCGGTGGCTCACCAGGGGGGCCACCACCAGTGGGACCAGAACCGCCACGGTGACGTCCAGGGGGAGGGTCTCGATATTCCCCATGGTGAGGACCACCGCCACGGTCACCAGCACCGAGACCAGGACGGACATCAGGGTGATGATCCCCACTGCCTGCCAGTGCCCGGAACGGAGGAGCACGCCACGCCAACCGGGCACCCGCTCCCCCACGGAGAGCCCCATGGAGGACGCTCTCTCCTCGAGGATCCTGTGCTTGGGGGTGGAATCGGGCCTGCTGGCCATCGAGACTCCGGCGGGGGTGACGGGGAACGGGGGAGCGCCCCCCCGTTCCGGGACCTCAACTGCAAGAGCCGTTCCCGGACCGTGCCCCAGGGTCCTCCTGGTCCAATCTGGTGAGGCGGGTCCTTCCACTCCATCTTCCGGACACCCCGGCTGACACCTCCCCGCTTCCCACGGCTCCCTCGATGACAGAGGCACCCTACTCGCTGGGGATCCGCTCCCTGGATCAGGAGGTGCAGGTGGCCTCCCTCCCCGTGCAGGGGACACTCCCCCCCTGGCTCAGGGGGACCCTGTTCCGGAACGGTCCCGCCCGCTTCGAGGTGGGGGGGCGCTCCTACAACCACTGGTTCGACGGGCTGGCGATGCTCCACGCCTTCACCGTGGAGGATGGGACCGTGTCGTATGCGAACCGCTTTCTGGAGTCCCGATCCCGACGGGAGGCGGTGGAGAGCGGGCGGATCCGCCGCTCGGAATTCGCCACGGATCCGTGCGTATCGCTCTTCGGGCGGGTGATGGCCACCTTCCGCCCCCCGGTGACCGACAACGCCAACATCAATGTGATCCGCCTGGGGGGTGGGTTTGCCGCCCTCACAGAGACCCCGCTCCCCATCCGGTTCGACCCTGGCACGCTGGAGACGCTGGGGGTGGTGGACTTCCAGGACGAAATGAAGGGGGTCCTCACCACCGCCCACCCGCAAGTGGATCCGGTCTCCGGGGCGCTCTACAACTATCTCACCGCCTTCGGCCTCACCAGCACCTACCACCTCTACCGGCTGGACCCGGGAAGCCTCACCCGGGAGCTGGTGGCCTCCCTGGAGGTGGATCGCCCGGCCTATATGCACAGCTTCGCCATGACCGAGCGCCATCTGGTGCTGGCGGAGTTCCCCCTGGTGGTGAACCCGGTGGAGCTCCTCTTCTCGGGGAAGCCCTTCATCCGGAACTACCGGTGGGAGCCGCAGCGGGGGACCCGGTTCCAGCTCTTCGACCGGGACACCGGCCGGCACCTGGGATGCTGCACCGGTCCACCCCTCTTTGCCTTCCACCACATCAACGCCTTCGTGGAGGAGGTGGAGGGAAGGGAGGAGGTGGTGTTGGATCTGGCGGGATACGAGGATCCGGCCATCATCGACACCCTCTTCCTGGAGCCTCTCCGGGAGGGTTCGGGAGAGCTGGTCACCGCCCGGCCCTGGCGCTTCCGACTGGATCCGGAGCAGGGCACGGCCACCCGGGAGGTGCTTGCCACCGGGAGCGTGGAGCTTCCGCGGATCAACGAGGGGCGCACCGGTCGGAGCTACCGGTATGTGTGGGGGGTGGGGAACCGGGTTCCCGGGCACTTCACGGACCAGTTGGTGAAGCTGGATGTGGGGACCGGCGAGGCGCTCACCTGGTACGTGGAGGGGTGCTTCCCCGGGGAACCGGTGTTCGTGCCACGACCTCCGGAGGCCGGGGTGGCGAGCCCTGCGGATGCGGATCCCAGTGGGGAAGAGGGGGGGGTGGCGGAGGACGACGGAATCCTCCTCTCGGTGGTGCTGGATGCCCGGCAGGAGAGTTCCTTCCTCCTGGTCCTGGACGCTGCGACGCTGAAGGAAGTGGCCCGGGCCGAGGCCCCCCACGCCATGCCCCTGGGGTTCCATGGGATGTTCCAGCCGGCGCCGGTGGAGTGATCCCGCCAACGGGAGGGGCGATCCACTCCCTCGGGGCTTCGTCGGCGAGCCAATCCGTGGACCAGCCGTTCCGTCGGCGCCCCCATCCGGGAAGAGGGTGGCGCCCCGGGTCACCCCGGAACGCCACCCTCCTTCATCCAGGATCCGGCTCCGGATCCCGGGACCGGGCGCCCGGGAGTTGTGTCCCCCGGGTCCGCCCCTTCCTCAGGCCAGTTCGAACCGGTCCAGGTTCATGACCTTGTCCCAGGCCTTCACGAAGTGGTGGACGAAGGTCTCCGAGGCGTCGTCCGCCCCGTACACCTCCGCCAGCGCCCGCAACTGGGAGTTGGACCCGAACACCAGATCCACCCGGGTGGCAGTCCACTTCACATCTCCCGTGGTCCGGTCGGTCCCCTCGAAGACGTTGGCCCCCTCGGCCACCGGCTTCCAGGCGGTGCCCATGTCCAGGAGGTTCCGGAAGAAGTCGTTCGACAGGGTCTCGGGCCGCTCCGTGAACACCCCATGCCGGGACTGGCCATGGTTGGCGTTCAGCACCCGGAGCCCCCCCACCAGCACCGCCATCTCGGGAGCCGTGAGGGTGAGAAGCTGGGCCCGATCCACCAGGAGTTCCTCCGGCGACACGGTGTAGTCCGCCTTCAGATAGTTCCGGAAGCCGTCGGCCACAGGCTCCAGGACCGCGTAGGATTCCACGTCGGTCTGCTCCTGGGAGGCATCGGTCCGGCCGGGGGTGAAGGGCACATGGACGTGCACCCCCCCCCGCTTCGCCGCCGCCTCCACCGCGGCACACCCACCCAGGACGATGAGGTCCGCCAGGGAGATCCTCTTCCCGCCGGTCTGCCCCCGGTTGAACTCCCCCTGGATGGTCTCCAGGATCTCCAGCGCACGGGCCAGCTTCCCGGGCTGATTCACCTCCCAGTCCTTCGCAGGGGAGAGCCGGATGCGGGCGCCATTGGCCCCACCCCGCTTGTCGGAGCCCCGGAAGGTGGCCGCCGAGCCCCACGCCGTGGCCACCAGTTGCCCGATGGAGAGCCCCGAATCCAGGATCTTCGCCTTCAGGGCGGCGATGTCCTCCGCATCCACCAGCTCATGGTCCACGGCGGGAACGGGATCCTGCCAGAGGAGCTCCTCGGAGGGGACGTTCGGCCCCAGGTAGCGGGAGATGGGCCCCATGTCCCGGTGGGTGAGCTTGAACCAGGCCCGGGCGAAGGCGTCGGCGAACTGGTCGGGGTTCTCGTGGAAGCGCCGGGCGATGGGGAGGTACACCGGATCCATCTTCAGGGAGAGGTCGGTGGTGGCCATCATGGGCGCATGGCGCTTCGTCGGATCGTGGGCATCTGGCACCAGCGTGGCCGCCGAGGCGTCCGTGGGGGTCCACTGCCAGGCCCCTGCCGGACTCTTCGTCAGCTCCCACTCGTAGCCGAAGAGCATGTCGAAGTAGCTGTTGTCCCACTGGGTGGGGGTGGGGGTCCAGGCCCCCTCCAGGCCGCTGGTGATGGTGTCCACCCCACGCCCGGTGCCGTGACGGTTGAGCCACCCCAGCCCCTGCTCCTCGATCATGGCCCCTTCCGGCTCGGGGCCCACCAGCGAGACGTCGCCGGCTCCGTGGCACTTCCCGAAGGTATGTCCCCCCGCGATCAGGGCCACCGTCTCTTCGTCGTTCATGGCCATGCGGTCGAAGGTGTCGCGGATGTCATGGGCCGCAGCCAGCGGGTCCGGCTTTCCGTTCGGTCCCTCGGGGTTCACATAGATGAGCCCCATCTGCACGGCGGCCAGGGGCTTCTCCAGGTCCCGCTCCCCGGAGTAGCGTGCGTCCCCCAGCCACTCGGCCTCGGGTCCCCAGTAGATGTCCCCTTCCGGCTCGTACACATCCTCCCTGCCCCCGGCATAGCCGAAGGTCTTCAGGTCCATGGACTCCAGTGCCACATCACCGGTGAGGATGATGAGGTCCGCCCAGGAGATCTTCCGACCGTACTTCTGTTTGATGGGCCAGAGAAGCCGGCGGGCCTTGTCCAGGTTGCCGTTGTCCGGCCAGCTGTTCAGCGGCGCGAAGCGGATGGTGCCGGATGAGGCGCCCCCCCGGCCGTCGGCGGTGCGATAGGTGCCCGCGCTGTGCCAGGCCATCCGGATGAAGAAGGGGCCGTAGTGGCCGTAGTCTGCCGGCCACCAGTCCTGGGAATCCGTCATCAGGGCGTGGAGATCCCGGCGGACGGCGGCCAGGTCCAGCGACTTGAACTCGGCGGCGTAGTCGAAGTCCGGGCCCATGGGATCGGACAGGGGGGAGTTCTGGTGGAGAACCGAGAGATTCAACTGATTGGGCCACCAGTCGCGGTTCGACCGGCTACCACCCGTCATCACGGTGCGTACACCATGCATGACCGGACACTTGCCGCCGGTCTCGCCTGCCATTCCTTCCATCACTGCCTCCAATGCGTGTTGCGACTGCGGTTTGACGCCGGCCACCCGGGGGGACCGGGACTCAGCTTGACGGGGGATGATACACCATGGGACCCGATGGGGGGAGGGTCGCAGGGGCCTTCAAGAGGTTTGATCTACCCCCATAGGGGGTGAGGGTTCTCCTGGGCGGTCAATTCCCAGGTTTATAGTAGAAAGAGGCGGGCACGACCCCGGCCGACCAGGAGTCCCTCACCCCTCCCCGCAGATGCCTCGGGGCATCATGTCCTCGAAATCGGTCCAGATGGCCTCCTCCCCCGGCGCGGTCTGCCCCCGCTCCCGGAGGGGGGTCCAGTACTCCATGGCGAGTTCCTCCGACCGCCCCCCCGGACCGCAGAAGCCGGAATCACCGGTGGCCGACGCCCGGAGCCTGTGGTGCAGGGCCCGACTCAGGTGGGCCAGGGCCAGGACCTTCTGCCCGGGTACGAAGGTGGTATCCCTCTCGAGGAGGTCCTCGGCCATGCCCACTGCCCGGTCGTACTCTCCCTCCGCCTCGGTCCAGCGCCCCAGGCGGCTCAGCGCCTCTCCCCGCTGCCGGTGGGCCTGGGCCACCACAAAGATGGTGGCCGGATGGATCTCCAGGGTGGGGGTCAGGATGTCGATGGCCTCCGTGTGGTCCTCCAAGGCCCCCTCCCAACGCTCCCCCCGGATCCTCGCCTGCCCCCGCCCCTCCATGACCTGTCCCAGGGCCACGAGGGCACCCACGTTCCGGGGGTCCGAACGGGAGATCTCCCTGGCCACCCCGATGGCCCGCGTGAAGGGCTCCTCGGCCTCGTCGGGTCGATCGGCGTCGTTGTACCGCCAACCGAGCTGGTGCCACGCCCCTGATTGGATGCCCAGCATCCGCTGGGTGGCCCCGGGGAGCTGCACAAGGGAGTCCGCCAGGAGGGCCGCCCTGAGCTGAGCGGCGATGGCGGCGTCGTGGCGGGCGGCCTTGGAGTTCAGGAACGACTCCGTCTGAAGCGACAGGACGATCTCCTCCAGGGCCCCCATGCTCTGCTCTTCCGGGGCGAGTTCCGCCGCCCGCCGGGCCAGGGCGGTGGTGCGCCCGGCGTACTCGGTGGCGGTGACCAGGTCGCCCTGTGCCTCCGCCTGATGCGACTGCCGCTCGTAGACCATGGCACGGAGCGAGAGCGCCCCCAGGTCCTCCTCTCCGCCATCCAGCGAATCCAGCGAGGCCTCTGCCGCCTGGAGCACCCACCGGGCCCGGGTGTTGTCCCCCCGGGCCCTGTGGATGTCCGCCAGGAGGACCTGTGTCTCCACGGCCTCCATGCGGGCCCGCAGGTCGTCGGGGCGGGCCGCGATCAGTCGGGCCCACAGTTCCAGGGAGGTGTCGAAGCTGGCCTCCGCGTCCTCGATCCGCCCCAGATTCGCCGACATGGGGTGGCCCTGGATCATCCCCACCTCCTGGTAGGCGTAGGCCAGCGCACTCAGGAGGGCCGGGCTGGGGGGGCCCTGGGCCCGGGCCGCCAGCGAGTCCAGGGAGGCCACCGCAGCCTCCACCGCAGCCGCCCGGGTGGCGGTGGGGCCCTGGTCCCGCCCCGCCAGATCCGTATTCAGGCTGCTGAGCACGGAGCCCACCAACGAGGTGAGTTCGGCGCTGCTGGCCTCCGCCACCTGCCTCTGCACCGCGGCCTCCCGGACCTGGGAGGCCACCAGCGACGCCCCTGCCAGGAGAGCGGCAGACGCCGCCAGGGGGATCCACCGGCGCCGGACGAATCGCTGGGCCCGGTAGAGGGGACCGGGGTCCCGGGCCCGGATGACCTCCCCTTCCAGGTGGCGGTCGATGTCGTCGGCGAAGGCGCCGGCCGTGGCATACCGGCGGTCCGGCTCCTTGGCCAGGGCATGGAGCACGATGGTGTCCAGATCCCCCCGCAGCGACCGCTGGAGCCGGTCCCGGGTGCTGGACCGCTGCCGGGCCAGGATGTCCGGATCCAGGGCGGGCTGCGTGGCCTCGGGATCGATGGCCACCGTGCGGGTCACCGCATCGCTGGGGCGGGACGGGGTGTGCTCGCAGATCACCTGCTCGGCGGCCCGGGGCTGCGTGGCGTCCAGGACGTAGGGGGGGCGCCCGGTGAGGAGCCGGTAGAGGACCACCCCCAGGGCGTAGACGTCGGAACGGGGATCCACCGCCCCCCCACGGACCTGTTCCGGAGAGGCGAACTCCGGGGTGAGGAGGCGCTGGGCCGTGCGCGTCAGCAGGACCGTCTCCTCCCCGACGGGTTCCAGGAGCCTGGCGATCCCGAAGTCCACCAGTTTCGGGACGCCGTCCCGGGTCACCAGGATGTTCGAGGGCTTCAGGTCCCGGTGGATCACCCCCCGGGAGTGGGCGTAGTCCACCCCGTCCAGCACCTGCCGGAAGAGCTGGAGGCGGGCCCGAACGTCCAGGGCCCGCTCGTCGGCAAAGGCGTCGATCCGGGGCCCGTCGATGTACTCCATGACCAGATACGCCAGCCCCTCGTCCGACTCTCCCGCATCCAGGAGCCGTGCCACGTTGGGGTGGTCCAGCTCCGCCAGGATCCGGACCTCGGTGCGGAACCGGGACTCCAGGTGCCCCTGAACCAGGGAGGCAGGGACCACCTTGAGGGCCACCTCCCGGTGGTAGCGACCGTCTGCCCGGCGCCCCAGGAGCACCACCCCCATCCCCCCCCGCCCCAGCTCCCCCACCGCCTCGTACGGCCCGAAGCGGCGCCCCATCCAGCGGCCGGGCCCCCCCGACCCCA
>CAYQVI010000034.1:0-22082 GCA_964420725.1 uncultured Gemmatimonadaceae bacterium
CCCGGAGCGCCTGCATCCTGGTGGCGGAGGCGGGGCAGGGGGCGGCGGAGCGGCTCAAGGTCTTCCGGGACACCGGCGACGGGTTCGAGATCGCCCGGGCGGACCTGCGGATCCGGGGACAGGGAGATCTCTTCGGAGCCCAGCAGCATGGCCGGGACCCGGTGCTCCGCTTCGGGGACCTGAGCCGGGACGAGGAACTCCTGGTGCAGGCCCAGGTCCGGGCCCGGGCCGTGGTGGAGGAGGATCCGGAGCTCACCTCCCCACGGAACGAGCGGATCCGGACCCTCCTGGAGACCCGCTGGGGAGACCGGCTCCGGCTCTACCGGGTGGGGTAGGCCGGGGAGGGGTCCCTCCGGGGCTCCCATCCCCCTCGAGGTCACTCCAGGGAGGCGTCGTCGAAGTGGTAGATGTCCTGGTGGAAGGAGACGGTACCGTCCTCCACCCAGGTGGTGAGGTAGGCCAGGTAGACCGGAACCGGGGTATCCAAGTCCAGCCTGGTCCGCTCCCCCGACGCCAGGATCCGGTCCAGCTCCGCCGGGTCCACCCCGGAGGAGGTCTGCAGGAGGTAGCGGGCCAGTTCCAGCGGTCGCTCCAGCCGGACGCACCCGTGGCTGAAGGCCCGGAAGTCCCGCTGGAAGAGCTGGTCCGCCGGGGTGTCGTCTCCTGCCGGGACCAGCGAGATGTCCTGACGAGCCAGGTGGGCGGGATCCTCCCGGACGCGGGGGAGCAGTTCCTCCCGCTCGATGGACTCGGGCACATGCCAGTAGGGGTTCACCTCAAGGTAGTCGATCCCGTCCTGGAAGACCGTGGTCCGCCAGGAGGGCTGTCCCACCACAACCGCCATGGAGATCACGGGCCGGTTGTGCTCCAGCACCCGCAGCTCGAAGCCGGCGATGTTCACCAGCACGGCTCGCTCCCCGAAGTCCCGGGGGAGGCGGCGGATCCGGTCCAGATTCAGGCGCAGCTCATCGATGCGTTGCTCCAGGGGGACGTTCATGGCCCGGACGGTCTCGGGGCCGACCACCGAGTCCACGGCAAATGCCGTGACGCCCCTGGACGTGGGCCACCGCGGCCGCCAGGTCAGGATCCAGCACCTCCGGGTTCCCGGTCCATTCGCCGGCAAGGCGACGCTCCACACGATCCATCCCCTCCTGGAGGCGCGCCCGGACCTCAACCACCACGGGAAGGGTGTCCCCGGGCTCGGCGGCCTCCCCGCCCCCCCCCACCTGGGGCCATTCTCCCCCTTCCCGGGCTCGAGCCCGGTAGTCGGCCAGGGCATCCACCGTCTCGTCGTAGACCTCCAGGGTCGGCCGGAGGGAGCCCAGGATCCCGGCCACGTCGCCATCCTCCACCTGCCGGAGGGCGTCGGCACCGGGGTCCTGGTCCCGATCCAGATCCCACTGGATCTCCTCCTCCCCCCCAGGGTCGCTTCCCTGGAGGACCAGGGTCCCCAGACGGCTGCGGCCAGGATGACGACAACGGCCAGGCCGGTTGCGACGGCGATGGATGCCTTCATGCAGGGTGTTCCTTTCTGTCGATGCGAACGAGCCACCGGGGGAGGGAGGGGCGGTTCGCCCTCCCGGCCGTCCGGGAATCCGGGTGGGGAGACGATTGTTCCTATAAGTATAGTAGACTGCGCCCCCAGCGGTTCCCCCCGACCCTCCACCACCACCTCCTCCTCGTCACGGCTCCGCCTGCCCGGCCGCCCGTCGTTCCGACCGCTCCACTCCGAGGCGGGATACAACAGGGCCGCCACGGGGGAGTGGTCGGGACGATGGTACACGAAGGGGGGACCCATCCGGGCCCCCCCTTCGTCCTGACTGCGTGGTAACCAGCCCGGAGGTCGTGAACCCCCCCGGGCGCGGGACGGTCTACATCCCCGCGAGCCCCCGCACCGCATCGCTCAGCGAGCGGACCTTCTCTCCCTCCGTGGAACGGCCGGCGTCATTCTGGAGCTCCCCGGCCAGGGCGTTCAGCGCCGCAGCACGGGCCTGACCCGAGGACCGCTCCGCGCCGGTGAGCGCTTCCCGGGCCGCCGCGATCCGGGCTGCAGGAAGCCCTCCGGTCCGCTCCAACTGGTCCAGATGCGCCCGGGCCAGTGCAAAGGAGGCGGGCCAGGTGTAGCGGGGCTGTCCCTGGGGATTCTTGTACTCCAGCACCACCGTGTTGGCGGCGTCGATCTCGTTCTGGGTGAGATAGGGGCTGGGCACCAGTTCGAAGATGTCCAGTCCCCGGGCGATCTCCGAGCTGACGATGGCGCCATTGTACCAGTAGACCGACCAGCTTCCCCCCATCTCCATCCGGTCCGGGTTCACCGGTCCCCGGTCGTGGAAGGCGATCTCGAAGATGTTCTGGGGATCCGTCCAGTCGAAGACAGAGATTCCTCCCTGGTACCAGGCCTGCACCATGATGTCCCGTCCGGGAACGGGGATCATGGAGCCGTTGTGCGCCACGCAGTTCTCCTCCGGGGTCTGGGGTGCCGAAAGCTTGTGGTAGCTCTCGAACTCCAGCTCTCCGTCCTTCACCGAGAAGATGGCGTTGGCCCCCCACTCCATCGGATCCGACGGACGGCACTTCGGCTGTCCGCCGCCGCCCCACTCGTCGGTGAACAGCACCATGGTGCCGTCGTTGTTGAAGGTGGCGGAATGCCAGTAGGCGAAGTTGGAATCGGAGACCGCCGCGGTGCGCATGGGATTCACCGGGTCGCTGATGTCCAGCAGGAGGCCGTACCCTTCACAGGCCCCCCCCGCCAGCCCCAGGTCGGGGTAGACCGTGATGTCATGGCACTGGGTGGGGCCCGGCTCCGGTCCCTCCGGGTCGCCCCCCCCGCCCATCATCTGGGCCACCATGTCCGGCAGCCGCTCCCGGAGCATGGTGCTGTCGGCGGCGGTGGGATTCCCCGTGCCTCCCCGGGCCTGGACGATCTGTCCCAGGATCTGGTTCGCCACCTCGTCGGGGAAGATCATGGGCTCCCCCATGATCTCCACAATGAAGGCTCCACGGGCGCGGGCCTCTTCCATCTCCGCCAGGTCCGCCGGAGCGGGCCCGTGCCGGGGCGGAGCAACCAGATCCTCGAAGATCCGGGGCGAGCTGACAATGGCGGCCGCCTGGGGATTGGCCAGGGGAACCCGGATCACCTCGATACGGAAGAGGGCCGAATTCTCATCTTCCCCCGGAGGGGCCGCCACACACCCTGGAAGCTCCTCGGCAGGGCGCACCGGAGCCGATCCCGACACGTAGATGTAGACGTTCTCATCGTCCCCGGGATCCTTCAGCACCGTGTGCGTATGGGAGCCCCGGCAGGTCTGGACATTGTGGATGTACTCGGGGTTCCGGATGTCGGAGATGTCGAAGATCCGGATCCCCCGGAGGCGATCTGCACTCACCGCCTGGGGAACCCCCTGCACACCGCAGTCCACCCGCCCTCCCAGTCCCTCTCCAGAAACGAAGAGGAGATTCCGGTACACGGAGACATCGCTCTGGGAGGCGGGGCAGAGGTACTCGGTGACCAACTGGGGATTGGAGGGATTGGAGATATCCCAGACCATGAACCCGTTGTAGTTCCCCTGGATGGCGTAGTTGCCGGTGAAGGCCAGGTCGGAGTTGGTCACTCCGATGAAGTTGGCCGGAGGAGCCACCGACGAGAGCTTCCGGAGATTCCAGATGGCCTCTCCGGCGTCCATGAGTCCTGCCGAGAGCCCCACCCGCGGATCCGGGGAGGGAGGTGCCGGCATCGATGCCCCGGCCAGGCCGGGACCTGTGGTGGAGGCCGGGGACGAGGCGCACCCCGTCATGAGCGCCACCAGCATCCCGGTGGTCATCAGGAGAGCGGCCCGACGGAGAAGGGCTGAACCCTGTTCGTGGGTCGCGTTGACGACTGCATTCATCGTGGTCTTGTTCCCCTTGGAAGTCTTGTGGGCAGGGCGATCGACGGGCGGGCGCACCTGGATGTGCCTCATCGGGCGCCCCCCTGGCCCGAGGGGAGCGCATCCAGCATCCGCTGCATGCGGGCCACCTCGGTGGCCTGGTCCACCTGGACGTCGGAGGCGAAGCGGAAGACCTCTTCGTCCTGCCCGGCGCCGTCGGTGGCGAAGAGCGTCCGGACCATGGTCACGGCGCCCTGGTGGTGTTCGATCATGTAGGTGAGGAAGAGCCGGTCGAACTCGGCTCCACGGGAGGCGGAGAGCCGGTCGATCTGCTCCCGGGAGAGCATGCCGGGCATCCCCTCCATGTGGTGGTGCCCGGGCCCATGCACCATGATCCCCATATCGGACTCGTGGAGCTCGGGGACCGGTTGACCCCGATCCCGCAGCCACCGCTGCATGGTGGCGATCTCATCCCGCTGGGCGTTGATGATCCGGCTGGCCAGGGTCTGCACCGACGGGCGCGCCCCGTGGCTGGGGGCCAGGCGGGAGATCTCGACGGCCTGGGCGTGGTGATGGATCATCCCGGTCATGAAGTCGATGTCCGCCGGGGTGTAGCGGGTCCGTGCTCCATCCACCCGGGCCCGGTAGATCGCCTCCATCTCCTGCGGGGATAGTCCTTCCGGTGAAGTGGAGGCGGTTCCGCCTCCCCCGGTGCTGGCGCAACCGCCCAGGAGGGGAAGAATGATGAACAACAGGGGCCACCGTCTGGGCACCTTCGACTCCTTCCGTGTTCATGCATGGAGTGGGGGCGGGCGTCGATGGCGCCCGCCGTCGGCTCGGGAATGCCGGTCCGTGTCCACCTGATACGCATCAGGGGGGGATGGGTTTCATTTCCCTGTCCCGGGTAGCCCCTCCCGGGGGACCCGGGCGGGGAGCCTTCCCCGTCTCCCCCCGGGAGAGCCCGGCGATTGACCCGGCTTCCCGCCCTCCGGTACCTTCGACCGCTCCGGTGTGAGGCCTCCCCCGATGGTTCGGGAGGGGCCGGAACTGGTTTCCCGGCCGTCCCGATCCTCGACCCCATCCGATGAACCCATGGCAGAGCAGCGCTATACCGAAGTGAAGGACCTGGCCTCCCACACCGGCGAGTTGGTCACCGTGGCAGGCTGGGTGGACACCCTGCGGCTCCACGGGAAGGTGGGCTTCGTGGTTCTCCGGGACGGCACCGGCCTGGTCCAGGGGGTGCTGGTGCAGAAGGCGCTCCCCCCGGAGCTCTGGGAGCGGGGCACCACGCTCACCCAGGAGGCTTGCATCGCCCTCACCGGGAGCGTGAAGGCCGACGCCCGGGCTCCCGGAGGGTTCGAGATGGAGATCCAGGGACTCACCGTGCTGGGGGCCAGCGAGGAGTACCCCATTCAGCCGAAGGAGCATGGGATCGACTTCCTCCTGGACCACCGTCACCTCTGGCTCCGGTCCTCGAAGCAGCGGGCGGGGCTCAAGGTCCGGGCCGAGGTCATGCAAGCCATCCATGACTTCTTCTACGGTCGTGGCTTCACCCGCATCGACACCCCCATCCTCACCGGCTCCATCGGGGAGCATGCCGGCACCCTCTTCGAGACGGACTACTTCGGGGAGCCGGCCTTCCTGGCGCAGACCGGCCAGCTCTACGTGGAGACGGCCTGCCCCGCCTTCCGGAAGGTGTACTGCTTCGGCCCCACCTTCCGCGCCGAGAAGTCGAAGACGCGGCGGCACCTCACCGAGTTCTGGATGGTGGAGCCGGAGGTGGCGTTCGCCGACTCGAACGACAACATGCGCCTCCAGGAGGAGATGGTGGCCTACATCGTGGAGCGGGCGCTGGAGCGGTGCGGCGAGGAGCTGAAGGTGCTGGAGCGGGACACCAGTGTCCTGGAGCGGATCATCCCCCCCTTCCCCCGGATCTCGTACACCGAGGCGGTGGCGGTCCTGAAGGAGAAGGGGAGCGACATCGAGTGGGGGAGGGACCTGGGTGCCCCCGACGAGGTGCTCCTCACCGAGGACCACGACCGACCCCTCTTCGTCTACAACTACCCGAAGGCGGTGAAGGCCTTCTACATGAAGGAGAATCCCGACGACCCCCGGACGGTGCTCTGCGACGACCTCCTGGCCCCGGAGGGGTACGGCGAGATCATCGGGGGGAGCCAGCGGGAGGACGACCTGGAGCGGCTCCGGACCCGGATCCGGGAGGAGGAGCTCCCGGAGGAGGTCTACGGGTGGTACCTGGACCTACGGCGCTACGGGACCTTCCCCCACTCAGGGTACGGGCTGGGGATCGAGCGCACCGTGGCCTGGATCACCGGGCGCCCCCACGTCCGGGAGATGATCCCCTTCCCCCGGCTCATCAACCGGATCACCCCGTGAGCGGTGGGGCGAACGGCGGCCCGGACGGCGGGTCGGGGGGCAGCACGGGGGAGGGCGCAGGGCCCCGTGGCACCGGAGGGGGCGGCGCGCCCGCCTTCGTCCTGGACATGCGGGACCGGCGGCCGGTGTGGGCACTCCCGGACTGGGCCATCCAGGAAATTCGCGCGGCCCTCCCCGGGGATTGGGAGTTCCGGCTGGTGGACGGCTTCGCCGACGGCACCGGCGACGGCTCCGGAGGGCTCAAGCCCGAGACGCTGGCCGCCCTTCCCGGAGCGGTGGTGTACTGCGGCTTCGGGATCCCCGCCGAGATCCTCCGGGTTGGGACGTCGCTCCGGTGGGTGCACTCGGGCTCTGCCGGGGTGGGGAGCTCCATCACCCCCGAGATGAAGGGCTCCCACGTCCTCTTCACCAACTCCGCAGGGATCCACGGCGCCCCCATGGCAGAGACCGTGGTGGGGCACATCCTCTACTTCGCCCGGGGGCTGGATCTGGCGGCCCGGGCCCAGCAGGAGGGGCGCTGGAACACGGAGCCCTTCTACGCAGGGGACACCCCTGTGCGGGAGGTGGCCGGGGGGACGGTGGGGATCCTGGGGTACGGTGGCATCGGCCGGGAGGTGGCGGCCCGGGTCCTCCCCATGGGTGCCCGGGTGCTGGGACTGAAGCGCCGGCCAGGGGGCGAGGCCCCGGAAGGGGTGGAGCTGGTCCATGGCGACGAGGGGTTGGACCGACTCCTGGCGGAGAGCGACTGGCTGGTGGTGACCGCCCCCGACACCCCTGAAACCCGGGGGCTCCTCACCCGGGAGCGGATCGGGCGGATGAAGCCGGGAGCCGTCTTCATCAACGTGGCCCGGGGGGCCATCGCCGACGAGGGGGCCCTGGTGGACGCCCTCCGGAGCGGCCGGCTCCGGGGCGCCGCCCTGGATGTGTTCACCGAGGAACCCCTCCCTCCCGGCCACCCCCTCTGGACCCTTCCCGGCGTCCTGGTCTCCCCCCATGTCTCGCCGGTGAGCCGGGGCTTCTGGCGGAGGCAGGTGGACCTGATCCTGGCCAACCTCCGGGCCTTCCTGGCCGGGGAGCCCCTCAGGAACCAGGTGGACCGGGAGGCGGGATACTGACTCCGGCCCCGGAGAGGGCCCGGACGGCGGCCACTACCCGGGGGTCCTCTTCCCCGTAGGCCTCCCTCAGCACCGGCAGGGCCGCCTGGAGGGCCAGGATCCCCTCCCCCCGGCGGCCGGCGGCCAGGAGCGCCTGCCCCAGCGTCCCCTGGATCTGGGCGGGGAAGCGCTGCCCCTCCGGAAGGGTCCGGGTGGCCACCTGGAAGGCCTCAGACAGCACCGGGATGGCCGCCGCTGCCCTCCCGTTCCGGAAGAGGAAGATCCCGTGCTCGTTCAGCGCCCGGGCCAGGTAGGGGTCGTCATCGGCCAGGACCTCCCGGGACATGGCCACCGCCTCCCGGTGCAGGCTGTCCGCTTCTGCCACGCGCCCCTGGCGGTCCACCGTGCTGGCCAGGTCCGACAGGGAGTAGGCGATGTCCGGATGCCGCTCTCCCCGGGCTGTGGCCAGGGTGGGAAGGGCTTCCCTGAGATGCCCCTCGGCGGCAGCGTGGTCCCCCCGGCGGGCGGCCAGGAGGCCCAGGTCCAGGAGCTTCTCCGCCACCCTGGTGGACCCGTTCCCGAAACGATTCCGCGCCAGGGCCACCGCTTCCACCAGGGCCGCCTCCGCCTCCTCCATGCGCCTCTGGCTGATGAGGTTGACGGCGAGGTTGGCCAGGAAGATGTCCTCGTTGAGCCGTTCGGCCTCCGGGAGCTGTCGGGTCACCGCCAGAGCTTCCCGGAGAAGGGGTTCCCCGGTGGCGTACCCGTCCAGGAATTCTGCGATCTGGGCCTGGTTGGACAGGGCGGTGGCCACGGTCGGGTGGATCTCCCCATGGGCCTCCCGGAAGAGCACCAGGGCGGAGTCATAGAGCACCCCCGCCTCCTCGAACCGTCCCACCTGCTGGAGCACCTTCCCCAGGTTGTTCATGCTGGTGGCCCGGGGGAACGGGTCATCCGCCAGCGCCCCCCCGGCCAGGGCCACCGCCTCCCGGTGCATGGCCTCGGCTTCCTCCTGCCTCCCCAGATTCCAGTAGAGCACTGCCAGGGCGTCCAGCGCATTCCAGAGGGGTTCCGCCTCTCCGGCTTCCCGACGGATGCCCACCGCTTCTTCCAGGAGGGGGAGGGAGGGGAGGGGTTCCCCCAGCGACTGGTACGCCACGCCAATGACCTGGAGCATCTCGGCCCTGAGGTCCGGGTCCCCCTGCAGCTCCACGCCGATCCGCGCGGCTCCCCGGTCCAGGAGATCCCGGGCCGTGGCCGGAGGGCCAGGGGCCACATCCGGGTTCGCCTGCCGGAACAGGTCCGCCAGGAACCCCGCCACCTCGGAGGCCCGGGCGGCCTCGCTCCGGGCTCGATTCCCCTCGGCGGCGAGGCGGGTGGTGTAGAAGGCCACCGTCCCCAGGAAGAGGACCACAGCCGTGGCCGAGGCTGCCACGGCCCGGGCATTCCGCCGGACGAACTTTCCGGCCCGGTACCCCACGCTGCTCCCCCGGGCCAGGACGGGGCGCCCCTCCCGGTAGCGCCGCAGCTCCTCGGCAAAGGCCGCCACCGAGGAGTAGCGGCGTTCGGGCTCCTTCCGGAGTGCCATCTCCAGGATCTGGTCCAGGTCCCCACTGAGCGCCCGGGACAGGTGTGCGGGGGTTGTGCCCCGGGCCTCCGCCACCTCCTCGGTGAGCACGGTGGCCGGTCGTTCCGGCTCCCGCTCGCACACCGCCCGCTGCACCTCCCAGTGATCGGTGCTGGTGACCCGCTGCGCCGGGCGTCCGGAGAGGAGCTCGTACAGGAGGAGACCCAGGGCGTAGACGTCGGTAGCGGTGGTGACCGCCTCCCCCCGCACCTGCTCCGGGCTGGCGTAGGCGGGGGTCATCATCCGGAGGTGGGTGGCGGTGCGGTTGGGGTCGTCCCCCTCCGGATCCAGGAGCTTGGCGATCCCGAAGTCCAGGAGCTTGGGAACTCCATCCTCCGTCACCAGGACGTTGGCGGGCTTCAGGTCCCGGTGCACCACCAGCTTCCCGTGGGCATACTCCACGGCGGAACAGACCTCAAGGAACAGGTCGATCCGCTCCTCCAGGGAGAGGCGCCGCCGGTCGCACCAGGCGTCGATTGGCTGACCATGCACGTACTCCAGCGCCAGCCACGGGAGCCCCTCCACGGTGGTGCCCCCATCCAGGAGTCGGGCCACGTTGGGATGGTCCAGCCCCGCCAGGATCTGCCGCTCCGCCCGGAACCGCCGTATGGCCTCCCCCCCCGCCGGCCCCCCCCGGATGATCTTGATGGCCACCTGCACCCGGTACTCGGCGTCGTCCCGCTCCGCCAGGTGCACCGAGCCCATGCCGCCCCGCCCCAGCTCCGCCACGATCCGGAAGGGGCCCACCCGGTCCCCCGGCTCCAGGAGGGGTGCCGCTCCCCCCTCGGGTTCCATCTGCGCCGCCGCCGCCCCCACGGCGCCGGAGATGAATCCCCCCGCCTGTTCCTCCGCCCTCAGGAGCGCCGACACCTCCCCCCGCAGGGAGGCGTCTTCGGGAACGGCGTGGAGGAGATAGGCCTCCCGCTGTTCCGGCGGATAGGCCAGGAGGCGTTCGAAGAGGGCTTCCACCCGCGCCCAGCGTTCAGCGTCCACGGCCTGGGGAGGTATGGGGAGTGGGGATGGAGCTGCCGAGAGGAGCGGCCGCTTCGGGGGACGGGGTCAGTGTGGGTCCTGGAGGCCCCCCGGGCAAGCGGTCGAGGGGGCTCAGAGCCCTGACCGCTCCTGGGTCTTCACCTCCTCCCAGATCAGGTCCAGCGTCTCCAGCCCCGCCTCGTGGAGGACGATTCCCCGTGCCCTGGCCAGCTCCTCCAGCGCCTCGAACCGCCGACGGAACTTCCGGTTGGCCCGTTCCAGGGCCGTGGTGGGGTGCGCCCCTGCCAGCCTGGTGAGGTTCACCACGGCAAAGAGCAGGTCCCCCAGCTCCTCCTCCAGGTGCTCCGGATCGGAGCCGTCCAGGACCTCCCGGACCTCCTCCACCTCCTCCGCCACCTTCTTCCAGGCCCCCAGCGCCGAGTCCCAGTCGAACCCCACCCCGCTCACCTTCTCCTGGATCCGGTGCGCCTTCATCAGGGGGTCGAGTCCCGAGGCCAGGCCGGAGAGGATCCCCGCCCCTCCATCCGGGAGGTCGGGGCCCTCCGTCTCCGATCGTTCCCGGGCCTTGAGCGCCTCCCAGGACTCCTGCTCCCCCAGGCCGAAGAGGTGGGGGTGGCGCCGCCGCATCTTCTCCTCCAGGCGGGCTGTGACGCTCTCCCGGTCGAAGTGGCCGGACTCCTCCCCGATGGCCACCTGGAAGGCCAGGTTCAGGAGCAGGTCCCCCAGCTCCCCCTCCAGCTCCCGGGGGGCGTTTTCGTGGATGGCGTCCACCACCTCATGGGCCTCCTCCACCAGGTGGGGAATCAGGCTCTCCGGTGTCTGCCGGGCATCCCAGGGGCAGTGGCGTCGAAGGAAGTGGACCATCTCCACCGCCCGGTCCAGCGATCCGGGGACGCCCCGGGGGGGAGGGATGGGCGGCCCCTCCGTCTCTCCCTGGGGGGAGGGGAGGGAGTCGGGGGATTCGGGGTTGCTGGAGGACACGGGCGGCCTGGGAAGGGAGTGGGGGTGGACCGGGCGGGGGGGCGTAGCGGACTGCTCCGCATGGCGCCCCGCCTTCGTCGCCCTTGCAGGGGAACCCGTTTCTCGCATCTTTCCTCGGTCATGTCAACGGATCCCCGGAGCCGCGCCTGGCTCGATCTGGACGGAGCCGCCCTCCGGCGGAACCTCGACGTCCTACGTACCCGACTCTCCCCGGGGACGGGGATCCTCCCCATGGTGAAGGCCGATGCCTACGGCCTGGGAGTCGAGGGGGTCGTCCGGCGACTGGAGGAGGGCGACCCCTGGGGGTGGGGGGTGGCCACCACCACCGAAGGGGTGCGACTCCGGGAACTGGGGGTCCGCCGACCGATCCTGGTGTTCACACCTCCTCCCCCCGGGGACGTGGAGCTGGCCCTCCAGATGGAGTTGGCCCTCTGCATCTCTTCGGAGGACGCGTTGGAACAGGTGGCGGCGTTGGCGGCCAGGACCGGCAGGACGGCTGTGATCCACCTGGAGATCGACACGGGGATGGGACGGGCGGGGGTCCCCTGGAAGAGGCTGCTGGCGGACCCGGCGGGACTCAGGGGTGCCCTGTCCGGAGCCCGGGGAAAGGGGGTGGTCTGGGGTGGGGTCTTCACCCATTTCCACTCGGCCGATGAGCCCGGGAGCCCTGGGGTCCAGGAGCAGTTCCGGCGCTTCAGGGAGTGCCTGGCGGCCCTGGAGGCTCCACCGGCAGGGCCGGACTTCCGGGTCCACGTGGCCAACAGCGCCTCGGCGCTGACGGGCCTTCCCGGCTGGGGCGATCCGGTGCGTCCGGGGATCCATCTGTATGGCGGAAGCGTAGGAGAGGGCTGGCCGGTTGAACCGGTGGTCCATCTTCGGGCACGGGTGGTCCACGTCCGGGACGCCGTTGCGGGGGACACACTGGGATATGGAGCCACCCATGTGGCCGCGGGGAGCGAGCGCTGGGCCACTCTCGCCGTGGGATATGGCGACGGGCTTCCAAGGGCCCTGGGGAACCGTGGCCGGGCGCTCCTCAGAGGCCACCACGTGCCTCTGGTGGGGCGGGTCTCGATGGACATGACGGTGGTGGATGTGACCCTTCTTCCCGGCCCGGTGCCGGAGCGGGGAGAGATTGCCACGCTCCTTGGGCGGGACGGAGAGGGATCCATCGGACTGGACGAGGTGGCAGGGCAGGCCGGTACCATCTCCTACGAGGTGCTGACGGGGTTCACAGCCCGGCTTCCCCGGCTGTGGATGGACGAGGGAGTCGGGGGGTGATGGGATCCCCGGGGGACGATGTGGACGCCCTCATGCTCCGGGCGCGGGAGGTGCGGCAGCGGGCCCATGCTCCGTACTCCGGCTTCCGTGTGGGGGCCGCGCTGGAGGCGGAGGACGGTTCGGTGTATGTGGGGTGCAACGTGGAGAACGCCTCCTACGGCCTGACCATCTGCGCTGAGCGCGGGGCGGTGAGCGCCGCAGTGGCCGCAGGGCGGACCCGCTTCCGGCGGTTGGCGCTGAGCACCGAGAAAGGGGAGCCGGCGGCTCCGTGCGGGGCCTGTCGGCAGGTACTGGCGGAGTTCGCCCCCAACCTCCAGGTGGACTCGGAGGTGGAAGGGCGGAGGGCGCGCTGGTCGCTGGAGGAGCTGCTCCCGGCCAGGTTCTCCCTGGAGGGGGGGGTGGGGGATGGTGGAGAGGAGGCGTCGTCATCCGGCGATGCTCCAACGAGCAGGGGAGGACGGAACTCTTGAGACGAATCGATCGGGTGGCCCTCGGGGTCGCTCCGCTCCTGGCCTTCCTGGTGGGGGCATGCAGTGAATCGGCGCCGGTGCTGGGCGGAGAGGATCTCCTCCCCGTCGAGGCGGCCACGGTGGAATGGATCCTCCCCTTCGAGGACTTCGGCTCGGGGGTGGAGGTGGTGGGGGGATTCGGGAGGGTCTCCGAAGTGGGAACGGGGCTGGTGGCCCTGCGGGACGATTTCGAATCCCGCACCCTTCTGCGCTTCAACACCTACCCTCGTTCGGTCTCCGTCCCGGATTCGCTGGGGGTGACCCGTACCGACACCCTGTTGAGCGTCATCGGGGCGGACCTGGTCCTGCGTTTCGACTCCACGGGGATCCGGCCTGTGGATGCCCCGGCCATCCCCGTCCGGGTCCTGGACCTCCAGGCGGGTGGATGGGATCCCACATCGGCTTCCTGGGGTCTCGCCGTGGACTCCCTCGACGGGAGGCGTTCCTGGCCCCAGCCCGGCGCCGGGCCGGCTTCCTTCGTGGCGGACGGGGAGTGGGAGCCTGCCCAGGGGGATTCCCTTCTCATCCGGATCGACTCGGCCACGGTGGCCGCCTGGGGGGACACCGCCAACGTGGGGCGGGGGACTCGGCTGGATGCCGTCACCCGGGGGACCCGCATCAGCCTGCGTTCCGCCATCCTGCGCCTGGAGGTTCGCCCCTCGGTGAACCCGGACACCACCGTGTCGCTGGCTGTGGGGACGGTGGGGAACACCTTTGTCTACGACCCCCTCCCCGATCCCCCGGCAGGGGAACTCAGGGTGGGCGGGGCTCCGGCCTGGCGGACCTTCTTCCGGATCCAGCTTCCCCAGCGCATCGAGGCTCCGGATCCGGTCTGTCAGAGGGTGCAATGTCCGGTGGAGTTGACCCCTGAATCGGTGGTCTATGCGGCGCTGATCCTCCGGAGCCGGGCGGCCCAGCCTGCCTTCCAGCCGGTGGATTCCCTCTCGGTGGACGTCCGCCCGGTACTGGATCCGGGGCGCATTCCACGGGCGCCCCTGGGCTCCTCGTTCCTCCCCTTCGGACAGCCGGTGGCGCCCCAGTGGTTCGGATCCCAACCGGGCCGCTCCGTGGCCGTTCCGGTGACCGGGTTCATCCGGGATCTGGTCCGGGGCGAGACCGAGGCGGGCCTTCCCCCCGCCGGCGCACTGGCCCTGATGGCCCCGCTTGAACCGCTGGACTTCAGCTTCACCCCGTTCGCAGGGCCGGGGACGGCCGACGCGCCGACGCTTCGCATCCTCATCACCCTCCTCGACGGGGTCCGGCTTCCATGAACCGACGGTCCGGTGGTTTCCGGCGGCGGGCCCTTCTTTCCGCGAGCCTGCTCCTGGGTGCGGCTCCGGCTGTGGGAGCGGCCCAGTCCCTCTTCTCCGTGGGCGGACTGGGCGCCCCTGTGGAGGCCGGGGACGCCCGGATCAGGGCCCTCGGGGGGGTGGGCATCGGCCTCCCGGGGGCCGGGCTCTCCTTGAAGGATCCGGCCCATGCTGCCGGGCTTCTCCTCCCCACGGTGACCGCCACCATGCAGACGGTGAGCGCCGAGGGGAGCCGGAGTGGGGTTGCGGTGGGGCTGGACGCCACCCGCTTCCCCCACCTGGGACTCGCCTATCCGGTGGGAGAGCGGGGTATGGCCCTCTTCCAGTACGGCTCCTTCCTGGATCAGAGATGGTCGGTGGAACGGCGCCTCAATCTGGACTTCGAGGGGGGACCGGTGCAGGTGACGGACACCTTCCGCTCGGACGGCGGCGTCTCCTCCCTCCTGGTGGGGGGGGCCTATGGCGTGGCGCCCTGGCTTTCGGTGGGGGTCACCGCAGGGCTCCACACCGGTTCCCTCCGTCGGACCTTCATCCGTGAGTTCAACCAGGATCAGATCGGGGCTCCCGTGGATCCGTTCGTGAGCACGGGTGGGTGGGATGTGTCCGGTCCGGTGGCGGTGCTGGGGGTCAGGCTGAGCCCGCTCCCCCTCCTGCAGGCCTCCGCCAGCGTCACCTGGTCCGGAGCGCTCGAGGCCCGGGCGGAGGAAGGGGACGAAGAGGCGGAGGATCGGGAGTTCACACTCCCCCTGGAGATCCGCGCCGGAGTCAGCACCGTGCTCACCCCCGCCCTCTCCGCCACCCTGGGGCTCTCCTGGGCGGACTGGAGCGATACGGGGGACGATCTCACCTCCGGGGGGGCGGGGTCGGCCCTCTCCCTGGGGGGCGGGGTGGAGTGGACCGGGGGGAGCTTCCTGGGTCGGACCTCTCCGGTACGCCTGGGCTTCCGCCGGGCAGAGTTCCCCTTCGAGGTGGATGGGGAGCGTCCGGTGGAATCGTCCTTCGCCGTGGGGTCCGGCCTGGTGCTGGCCGAGGTGGAGGGGGTCCCGCTGGCGGGGCTGGATCTCTCGGTGGAGCGGGGGAGCCGCACCGCCGCCGACCTCTCCGAGGACTTCTGGAGGACCACCCTCACCCTCCGACTCTCCGGGAGGTAGGGCCATGTCCCCGTCCCAGGGGGCCGCACGGGTGCACCTCCGCACCTTCGGCTGCAAGGCGAACCAGTACGATACGGAGCGGATGCGCCAGGAGTTGGAGCGCAGGGGGGCCTCCACCGTCCCTGACTGGGCCGGGGCGGACCTCCTTGTGGTGAATACCTGTACCGTGACGAACCAGGCGGATGCCGAGGCCCGCCGGTTCATCCGGAGGGTCCACCGGGAGAGCCCCGGGACCCGGGTGGTGGTGGCCGGGTGCTCCGCCGTCCTCCGGGCCGCCGAGTATCGGGAGATGGACGGTGTGGTGGGGGTGGTGGAGGGGCACGATCCCGCCCAGGTAGCGGTGGCGTCCTTCCCCTCCCTGGTGCAGTTGGGAACCCGCACCTCCCTGGACCGGATGGATCTGGAGCCGGTGGCCGGCGAACTCCTCACCCGCCGGGAGGGGGCCACCCGGGGGTGGCTCAAGGTCCAGGATGGGTGCGACCGGAAGTGCGCCTTCTGCGCCACCCGCCTCGCCCGGGGGGAGAGCCGCTCCCGTCCGGTGGAGGAGGTGGTGGAGGAGGCACGACTCCTGGCACGGCACCATCCCGAACTGGTGATCACCGGAATCCACATCGGTCACTACGGGTTGGATCTGGATCCCCCCCTCTCCCTGGGGCACCTGGTGGCTCATCTCCTGGAAGAACTCCCAGGGGTCCGCTTCCGCCTGGGGAGCGTGGAGGCCACGGAGATCGACGCGCTCCTCCTGGATCTCCTCACCACCTCCGGCGAGGCACTGGCACCCCACCTCCACATGCCTCTGCAGAGCGGCGCCGATCCGGTGCTCCGGCGGATGCGCCGGTGGCATACCCGGGAGCAGTATCGGCGCCGGGCCCTTGAGATCGCGGCCAGGATACCGGTCCTGGGGCTGGGGGCCGACGTCATCACCGGCTTCCCTGGCGAGACCCCCCAGGACCACGGGGAGACGCTGGCACTGGTGGAAGAGCTTCCCTTCACGTACCTCCACGTCTTCCCCTACTCCCCCAGGGATGGAACTGCGGCCATGGAACTCCCGGATCCTGTACCCTCCCGGGTGGCGGGGGAGAGGGCCCGGGAACTCCGTGAGGCGGCCCAGGCCGGGGGCGAGGCGTACCGGCTTTCCCGGGTGGGCTCCCCCGCCCGGGTGGCGCTGGAGGCGGCGGGTCGTGTGGGGGTGACGGGAGACTATCTGCGGGTGGGGGTCCGTGGTGCCCCCGGGACTCCGGAGAGGGCGAAGCCAATGCTGCACGGGGGAATTCTTTACATGCACGAAGGCGATCTGGTCATTGACCTGACCCCGCCTGATCCGCTGAATTAGGGAATGACCAGCGAGCCGCGGGACGGGGGGCTGCCTCCGAAGGGGAGTCGGAGACGGGCGTACGTGGAGACGTACGGCTGCCAGATGAACATCTCCGACGGCGAACTCATGTCCGGGGTCCTGGAGACCGGAGGGTATGAGATCGTGGAGTTCCCGGAGGACGCCGATGTGGTGCTGGTGAACACCTGCGCCATCCGGGAGAACGCCGAGCGTCGGGTACTGGGGCGGGTGGGGCAGCTCCAGAACCTCCGGCGGGAGCGGCCGGACCTGGTCATCGGGGTCACCGGGTGCATGGCGCAGCGCATGGGGGAGGACCTCCTGGACCGGGCGGGAGGGGTGGATCTGGTGATGGGCCCCGATGGGTACCGCTCCCTGGCGGAACGGCTGGGGGAGCTGGAGGAGGCCCGCCGGGGGCGGGAGCGGGGGCCTGCGCAGGGCACCCGGCTCTCCGTGTTGAGCCTGGACCCGGCTGAGAACTACGAGGGGCTGGAGCAGCGGCGCACCTCCTCCGTGGCGGCTTGGATCCCCATCCAGCGGGGGTGCGACCATCGGTGCACCTTCTGCATCGTCCCCTACGTCAGGGGGCCGGAGAAGAACCGCTCTCCCCTGGATGTCCTGGACGAGGTGAGGCGCATTGCCGACGGCGGAACCACGGAGATCACCCTCCTGGGGCAGACGGTGAACTCCTGGAATGCCGACGGGTTGGCCTTCCCCCGCCTCCTCCGGGAGGTGGCCCGGGTTCCCGGCATCCGGAGGGTGCGCTTCACCTCACCCCACCCCAACGACGTGGGTCCGGAGCTGGTGGAGGTCATGGCCACGGAGCCTGCCGTGTGCGAGCAGCTCCACCTCCCGGCCCAGTCGGGGAGCGACCGGATCCTGAAGCGGATGGTGCGGCGCTACACGGTGCACTCCTTCATGGAGAAGGTGCAGATGGTCCGGGACGCCCTTCCGGATATCGCCCTGAGCACCGACATCATCGTGGCCTTCCCCGGGGAAAGCGAAGAGGAGTTCCAGGACACCCTGGAGCTCATGCGGACGGTGCGCTTCGACGAGGCCTACACCTACCGGTATTCCCCCCGGGAAGGGACCCCCGCCACCCGCCTTCCGGAGGACCAGTTCATTCCGGAGATGGAGGGGCAGGCCCGGCTCCAGGCCCTCATCGATGTGGCCCGGGGGATCCAGGCCGAGATCAACCGCAGCGAGGTGGGGCGGGTGGAGGAGGTCCTGGTGGAGCGGGATGCCCGGGGGGAGGGGCAGGTCCTGGGGAAGACGCGGCGGGGGAAGATGGTGGCCTTCCCCGGGGATCGCTCCATGGTGGGCTCGTATCGGGTGGTTCGCCTGGAGGAGACCACCGGCGCCACCTTCCGGGGAACCCTGATGGAGACGGCCGCCCCGGCCGGAGCCGCTGCAGGGTTGGGCGGGGAGTGAGCCGCCTTGTCGGCGTCCTGGGGGTGCTTCTGCTCCTGGTCTCCGTCCTCAGCTTCGCATCCCTGAACGGCATGGAGCGGGTCACCCTGCGGCTGGGTTTTGTCACCTTCTACCGGTTTCCGCTGACCGGGGTGGCCTTCGGGGGGCTCCTGCTGGGAATGACCATCATGTTCGTGGCGGGGATCCAGGCCGATCTCCGGGTACGCCGCATCCTCCGGGAACGCCTCCAGGCGGAGGCCCGGGAGGAGGGCGAACCGGGTGTGGTGGTGGACCGGGCCCAGAGGGACCTCTTCGAGGGAGACGCATGACCCAGCACCCCCACCGGGGAGCCGCAGGACCCTGACATCCCGCCGCCCTCCCGTCGTGGGGCTCGTGCTGGCCCTCCTGGCCGGCACCGCCCTCCCCCTTGCCGGAATCCCCCTCCTCCCGGCCCTCCTCCTCCCCCTGCTCCTCCTGGCGCCCATCGGCGCATCCCTTCGCCCCTCCCCCCCCCTGGTCCTGTCCCTGGTGGCGGGGGTGGCGGCGGCCGGAGGGGCGCTCCGCTGGGCCTCCACAGACTGTCGCCTTGGGCTCCCCGGAGAGGCGGAGGTCACCCTCCTGGGGCGATTCGAGGGAAGCCCCGCTGAGGGTCCTGCCCCCTTCCGTGTGGTGGAGGGATTGCCGGATGGGTGCACCGGGACCATCAGGGTCTCGATCCGGGAAGGACTCCCCCTTCCTTCACCCGGTGCGGCGGTCCGGGTGGAGGGGAACTGGCGGAAGGCCCCGGAGCCCCGCCCCCTCCGCCCGGAGTTCGCCGGCACGGTCCGGGGCAGGGCGGTGGAGATCCTCCCCGACCGCACCCTTCCCCCGTCCCCGGTCCTGGAGTTCCGGGGACGGCTGCAGGGGCGCATCCAGGGGCTGTACGGTCCCCAGGCTCCACTGGTGGACGCCCTCATCCTGGCTCGGAAGGAGGGGGTATCCCCGGAGCTCCAGGAGCTGTTCGCCCTCTCCGGTACCGCCCATCTCCTGGCCATCTCCGGATTCCACGTGGGAGTGGTGGCCGGGATCCTCTTCACCCTTCTCCGGTGGGGAGGGGCCTCCCGGGAGCGTGCCGCGGTGCTGGCCGCCCTGGGATCATGGGGCTATGTGCTCTCCATCGGAGCCCCCCACGCCGCCGCCCGGGCCGCCACCCTGGTCTCCGCCCTGGCGGCCGCCCGCCTCCGGGGGCGGCCGGTGCATCCGTGGGGGGCGCTTGCTGCCGCAGCCCTGCTCATGGTGATCCTGGATCCCCTGGCCCCGGCCGCAGTGGGGTTCCAGCTCTCCTTCGCAGGAGCGGCGGGGCTGGTCGCCCTGCGCACCCCCATCCGGCGCCTGCTGGGCCGGGGGCCGGGGGAGAGGGTTCCAGCCGCTGTCATGGACGGTCTGGTGGCGGGGATCGCCGCCACCGTGGCCACGGCGCCCCTGGTCGCGTGGTACTTCGATCGGGTGTCGCTGGTGGGAATCCCCGCCACCCTGGTGGTGGGCCCCCTCGTGGCCCTGGTGATCCCCGGGATCCTGGCGTCCCTGGTCCTTTCCTCGGCGATCCTCCCCCTGGGGCAGTTCCTGGCGGGGGGCGTCTCCCTTCTCCTGGAGATCATGGTCCGGGTCGTGGAGTGGGCGGCAGTCGTTCCCGGCGCCTCTCCGTGGGTGCCCCGCTCCACCCTGCTGGCGCTGGTGGTGGGAGGGAGCGCCACCCTCCTCCTCCTCCGGGCGATCCCCGGCTCCGCCCTCCGGACTCCGGTGCGGGGGGGGATCGTCGCGGCAGGGGGTTTAGTGGTGGCCCTGACCGCTCCCCTGCTGGACCGGTCCCTGGAACGGGGCGTCCTCACCCTCACCTTCCTGGACGTGGGGCAGGGGGATGCCATGACCATCCGGACCCCTTCCGGGCGCTGGATCGTGGTGGATGCCGGGCCCCGGGGACCTGGCTGGGATGCCGGCGCCCGGGTGGTCCTCCCCCATCTCCGTCAGCAGGGGGCCCGGCGGGTGGAGCTGATGGTCCTCACCCACCCCCATCTGGACCATGTGGGAGGGGCCGGGGCGATCCTGGAGGGGATCGAGGTGGGGAGGGTGGCGGACCCCGGTCTCCCGGCAGCGGGGGTCTTCTACCGGGAGATCCTGGACCTCGCCCTGGAGGATCGGGTGGGGTGGTGGCCCCTCCAGGCGGGAGAGGCGTGGGAGGTGGACGGCCTCGAGCTCGCCGTGCTGCACCCTGCTCCGGGTGCCGATACGCTGGCGCCCTCCCACGGAGCCAACTCGCTCTCCGTGGTGCTGGAACTCCGGTTCGGGGAGTTCCGGGCCCTCCTCACCGGGGATGCCCCCCGGGAGGTGGAGGATCTCCTCACCACCCGGGGGATGACCCCGGTGCAGCTCCTGAAGGTGGGGCACCACGGAAGCAGGACCTCCACCGGGCCGCTGCTCCTGGACGCCCTCGAGCCTCTGGCGGCGGTGATCCCCGTGGGGCGGGGAAACAGCTTCGGACATCCCCACCTCCCGGTGCTGGAGCGCCTGGAACGGGCGGGGGTGTCCCTCTTCCGCACCGACCACCACGGGGACGTGGTGGTCCGGGCAAGGCGGGATGGGGGGTTTCGTGTCGAATGGGAGAGGAGCGGATCTTCCTCCCCTCCTCCGTACCCGGATTTCCGCGGCGGGAATCGACCCCGGGAGGACCGCCCTCCATGACCCTCCATGCCGGGGGGGCATTCCGGCTCCTCCGGGGGTATATTCCTTGCTCCTAAAGGTCCGGCCCGCTGTCGAACGGGCTACCTCCAGCCGGTCCGGAGGCGGGGTGCCGCCCCGCTCCCACCGGACCCCTTCCCCTCAAGACCGCCGGACCGGGATTCCATGAGCGAGAGCCACGTCGTCACCCTGCAACGCCACATCATCGATCAGGAGCGCCTTCATCCCGAGGCCACGGGCGCCTTCAGCGGGATTCTCTACGATATCGCACTGGCTGCCAAGCTCATCGCCAGGGAGGTGAACAAGGCGGGCCTGGTGGACATCCTGGGCCGGACCGGCAGTGAGAACGTGCAGGGGGAGGTGGTGCAGAAGCTCGACGTATTTGCGCAGCAGGTGATCTTCAATGCCATGGACCACACGGGTCACCTCTGCTGCATGGTCTCCGAGGAGGAGGAGGAGATCATGCCCATCCCGGACCGTTTCCCCACCGGGGACTATGTTCTCCTCTTCGACCCCCTGGACGGCTCATCGAACATCGATGTGAACGTCTCCATCGGGACCATCTTCTCCATCCACCGGAAGATCAGCTCCGGTCCCCGGGGAGCCGAGGAGGACGCCCTGCAGGCCGGTCGGAAGCAGTTGGCGGCGGGATACGTGGTCTATGGCAGTTCCACCATGCTGGTGTACACCACGGGTGCGGGAGTCCACGGGTTCACCCTGGACCCTTCCATCGGTGAGTTCCTCCTCAGCCACCCCAACATCCGCATTCCTGATCCACCGGGGCGCTTCTACTCGGTGAACGAGGCGTACTACCACCGCTGGAGTCGGGGCCAACGGAGACTGGTGGACCACCTGAAGGGGCTGGACGGGGCGGAACCGCAGGGATACACCTCCCGATACATCGGGTCCCTGGTGGCGGATGTCCATCGGACCCTCCTCCTGGGGGGCATCTTCATGTATCCTCCCGATTCCCGGAGCCCCACCGGCAAGTTGCGCCTCCTCTACGAGGGCGCGCCCCTGGCCATGGTGGTGGAACAGGCTGGAGGCCGGGCGTCCACCGGTTCGGGAGACATCCTGGACGTCCAGCCCACCTCCCTCCACGAGCGCTGCCCGCTCTTCATGGGATCCCGTGAACTGGTGGACCTGGCCGAGAGCTTCCTCCGGGAAGACCCTCCAGTCCCCGATCACTCAGAAAACTGACACACTCGGATTTCCGAGGACCAACACGGCAGGGATCGAGATCCCCAAGTCTCTGCCCCATCATATCTTACGGGTCCTTGTTGTGTGGGCACTCTTCTTGCCCACGAAAGTTCCGTTGTACCAATGTCCCCTCTTCAGGAGGCGGGCAGTGTGTTGAACCCCACTCGCGAGGGATGAATGAAGAAGCTCAAGTTGTTCACGTTGCTGGCCCTGTTGGCCGTACC
>CAYQVI010000035.1:0-21821 GCA_964420725.1 uncultured Gemmatimonadaceae bacterium
AGGAGATCGCCCGGGCCATCCTCCTCTTCCTGGAGCGGGAGAAGACGGTGGCGGAGGGGGCCGGCGCCGTCCCCCTGGCGGCCCTGGTGGCGGGGAAGATCCCCCTCCGGGAGGGAGAGGTGGTGGTTCCGGTGGTGTGCGGCGGGAACATCGACGTGAACATGATCTCCCGGATCATCGACCGGGGACTGGTGGAGGACGGACGTCTCACCCGCCTGGTGGTGTGTGTCCCCGACCGCCCCGGGAACCTGGCCCGGCTTACCCAACTGGTGGCCCGGGCCGGGGCCAACGTGCTGGACATCGCCCATGCCCGGGCCTTCGCCGACATCTCCGTGGGAGACGTGGAGATCGCCCTGACCCTGGAGACCCGGGGGCGGGAGCATGTGGAGGAGCTGGTGGCGGAGATGCGGGAGACGGGGGTGAGTGTGGAGCTGGACATGTAGCGACACCGGTGGACCCTCCGCCGATGATTCCGACCCCATCCGGACGAAGGCCCATGATGGCTCGCATGCTCCTCATCGCACTCCTCCTGGCCCTCCCGTCCGTGGTCGGTGCCCAGACGGTCCTGGACGCCGCCCGGGCCAGTGCCACCGCCCCTCGCCCCGCCTCCTTCAGCCAGGGGGTCCGCACCTTCATCGCCGTGGACGAGCCGGTGGTGGCCATCACCGGAGTCATCCTGGTGGACGGTACCGGAAGCCCGGTCCAGGAGGGGATGACCGTGCTGGTGCAGGGGGACGACATTGCCGCCGTGGGGGCAGACGGGACGGTGGAGATCCCCGCCGGAGCCCGGCGCATCGATGGAGCGGGCCACACCCTCACCCCCGGGTGGGTCATGCTCCACGAGCACATGTTCTACCCCTCCGGATCGGCCCGATACAACACCAACGAGATCTCCTTTCCTCCCATGTACCTGGGCGGGGGGGCCACCACAATCCGCACCGGGGGGAGCCTGGACCCCTACACCGACCTGCGCCTCCGGGAGCAGATCAACGCCGGACAGGTGGCCGGGCCCCGGATGGATGTGACTGGACCGTACCTGGAGGGGCCCGGGGGCTTCATCCGGGCCTTCCCCCAACTCCGCACCCCGGAGGAGGGCCGAGCCCACGTGAACTTCTGGGCGGATCAGGGCGTCACCTCCTTCAAGGCGTACAATCTCATCGATCGGGCCACGCTGCAGGCGGCCATCGAGGCGGCCCACGCCCGGGGAATCAAGGTCACGGGGCACATCTGCTCCCTGACCCACCGTGAGGCGGCGGATATCGGGATCGACAACCTGGAGCATGACTTCCGGGTGGCCACCGACTGGGTGCCTGGGAAGCGTCCCGACGAGTGCCCTCCCGGACAGGCCAGGAGCCAGAGCCTCATCGACCTGGACCTGGAGGGTGAGGCCTTCCTGGAGGTGGTGGACCACCTCATCGCCAGGGGGGTGGCCCTCACCACAACCCCCACGGTGTTCGAGCGCTCCGCCACCGGACGGCCCCTCCCTCCGGCCGCCGCCCTGGCCGCCATCGAGCCGGGCCTCCGGGAGCGGGTGGAGCGCCGGTATACCGCCCTCCGGGACAACGTCAGCCCCGGGGCGCAGGAGCTGTTCCAGGACCTCCTCCGGGCCATCCTCATCTTCCACCAGCGGGGTGGACACCTGGTGGCGGGGATCGACCCCACCGGTGGCGGGGACGTGCTTCCAGGGCATGGGAACCAGCGGGTGATCCAGCTCCTGCTGGAAGGGGGCTTCCCGGTGGAGGAGGCCATCCAGGTGGTGACGCTGAACGGAGCCCGCTACCTGGAGGCCGCCGACGTCATCGGCTCGGTGGAGCCGGGGAAGCGGGGGGATCTGGTCCTCATGCAGGGAGACCTCCGGAGCGATCCCGAGACGCTCCGGCGACCCGTTCTGGTCTTCAAGGACGGTGTGGGCTTCGACGCTCCGGCGCTCCTGGCCTCCGTCCAGGGCAGTGTGGGGATCCGCTGACCATGCTGGCCCTCTACCTCTTCGCCCTGGTCCTGGGTGGGGGCTTCCTCCTCCTCTCCGTGCTGGGGGGAGGTGACGCAGACGTGGACCTGGATGTGGAAGGGGTGGATGGTGCAGCATCGGCCGGGGCCGATGGGGACGTCGCCAGTCGCATCTTCTCCCTCCGCACGGCGGTCTACGCCCTCTTCGGGTTTGGAGCCACCGGCACCATCCTGGCGGCGCTGGGGATGGGGAGCCTCACCACCCTCCCCTTCTCCCTCCTTGGCGGTGTTGGGGCGGCGCTGGTGGTCTCCCTGGCCTTCCGGTTCCTCCGTCGCACCGACTCCGGGGCTCAGGCCGGCGAAGGTTCCCTCCGGGGGCTCCCCGGGGTGGTCACCCTTCCCCTGGGAACCGGGAGCCCGGGGACGGTGGCCGTGGAGCGGGGGGGACGGCGCATCACCCTCCGGGCTCTCCCCCACCCTGCATCCCGGGGTGAACCCCGGAGCTGGACCCGGGTTGTGGTGGTGGAGATGGAGCGGGGGGTGGCGCTGGTCTCCCCCCTGGAGCCCGACGAACTGGAAGCCCTTGGATCCGGCGAGGATCCCCTCCCGGGGTGAAGGCCCCCGGCCCGGCAGGCGTAGCACCTCCAGGAGTCCCTCCCGGGTATCCGACCCTGAACAGGAGCACAGAACGTGGGAATCGAGACTTTGATCGGCGTGGGCGTCGTGGCCGGGGTGATCCTGGTGGCCGCCGTGGTGGCGGTGGCGACGGTGAAGGCCCTCATCGTCATCGTGCCCCCGAACCGTGCAGCCGTGATCACGGGACGGGAGCGGGTGGTGGAGGGGGGGCAGACGGTGGGGTACCGCTCGGTGAGCGGCGGACGCACCATCCGCATCCCCATCATCGAGACGGTGCAGTGGGTGAGCCTGGAGACCTTCCCCATCGAGATCTCCGTGAAGAATGCCTTCTCGAAGGGGAACATCCCGCTGAACGTGGAGGCCATCGCCAATGTGAAGATCGCCTCCGAGCCCCGCACCACCTTCAACAACGCCGTGGAGCGGCTCCTGGGGAAGACCGAGGAGGAGATCGAGTCCATGGCGAAGGACACCCTGATGGGGAATCTCCGGGGGGTCCTGGCCACCCTCACCCCCGAGGAGGTGAACGAGGACCGTCTGGGGTTCGCCAAGGCGCTGGCGGAGGATGCCGGGGAGGACCTGGCGGCGCTGGGCTTCCATCTGGATGTGCTGAAGATCCAGAACGTCAGCGACGAGCGGGGCTATCTGGAGGCCATCGGTCGGCGGAAGGCGGCAGAAGCGGTGCGGGAGGCGGAGATCGCCGAGGCCAATGCGGAGGCCGACACCCGGGAGGCCCAGGCGGAGGCCCGGAGGCGAGCCGAGGTGCGGGAGGCGGAGACGGCGGTGAGTGTGGCGGAGGCCCGGAACGCCCTGCGGGTCCGGCAGGCCATGCTGGACGAGGAGGGGGAGATCGCCGAGCGGACCGCCCGGGTGAAGGCGGAGCAGGCGGAGGTGGAGGCGCAGCGGGAGCTGGAGCAGAGGCGGGTGAGCCGGGAGCAGGAGCGGCTCAGGGCGGATATCGTGGAGCCCGCCCTGGCCGCCCGGGAGGCGGCGATGGCAGCCGCGGAGGCCGAGGCCGCCCCCATCCTGGAGCGGGGAAAGGCGCAGGTGGAGGTCCTCCGGCGCCTCTATGCCGAGGTGCAGCAGGGAGGGGACCATGCCTTCGCGGTCTTCATGGCGGAGAAGCTTCCCGAACTGCTCACCACCGCCGTGGATGCCGTGAAGGGAACCGAGATCGACCGGCTGGTGGTGCTGGACGGTGGGGACGGCAACGGCGTCTCCAACGCCGCCAACCAGCGGGTCCGGGGGGCGCTGGGGACCATCGAGGCCCTGGCCTCCTCCATGGGGCTGGACCTGGAGGAGGTGCTGAAGGCGGCGAACCGGAAGGCGCTTCAGTCGGCACCGTCGGAGAAGGTCACCCCCCCGAGCGGCGCACCCCGGGGCGACTGACCGCGCAGTAGAAGGGGGGAGGGCCGACACATCCGGCCCTCCCCCCGCACCGACCCCTGGCCACCCGGGAACCTACTCCTGGCGATCCGCCGCCAGGATCCGGGCAATCTCCATCCGCACATCCCTGAGATGGATCCGGGTCATGTCGTCGGCCGCCCGGCCGATGGCCCGCTCCGCCAGGCGATCCAGGTCCTGCAACTCCGCCCGCATGACCCCCCGGACATCCGAGGCCCACGGCTGGGGGGCGGGGTTGTTGTTCCGGGTGAGCTCGGCCTCCGTGGGGTTCAGCCGGCTGTCCGCAGCGTCCAGGAAGGCCCGCTGCAGGTTCCGACGGTACACATTCACCCGCACACTCCCGTCGTCCAGTTCACCCCAGACGCCGTCCCGCACGTCCGACATGAGCTCCGCGATGGTGTAGGTATCGGCAGGGCGCGCTGCCAGCGCCTCGAACTCCACGAGGCGATTCAGCCGGGGCTGGCTCAGCAGGCTCCCCAGGATCCTGGACTGCTGGACCCGGAACCGGTCTACCACCCCCTCGTTCTCGATGCGCCGCAGGAGGCCGTCGTCCAGGAACATCTCCGGGACCTGGAAGGCGGTGCGGTTCAGGTACTCCACGGCCTGCCGCTGGCGCGCTCGCTCCACCGGCTCGAAACGGGGCCCACGGCCATAGGTCTCCTGGGTGTAGGCGCCCCCCACCACGGCCGCCACGTGACCCATGTACCTCCCCCACTGACCCACCGCCTGACCGTAGAGGGTCGCCAGTTCGGCGTAGCTCTCCCCCGGGACCTCGGCGATCCTGGGGAGCAGGTCCACCACCCGCTCCAGATTGAGCATCCCGAGGGTGGTGGACCGCACCGCATCGGCGTCTCCCACCGCTTCCGTCAGGTTGAACGGGTCGGCAGTGGCGTCCGCGGTGGAGAAGCGGAGCCAGGGGAACTCGTCCTGCACCCGGGCCCACTCATCCAGCGTGGTCAGCTCCTCGTCCGGGGTGCGGGCCGAGGGGATGGGGGTGTAGCCCCACTGCACCGCGAAGACGTCGTAGGGGCCCACCTGGGGAATCAGCAGGTGCGGCGGGATGCTGTCCTCGGGCTGGGCCACGTAGTTGAAGCGGGAATAGTCCATCAGGGTGGCCACATGGCCATTCATCCGCTCCAGGAAGCCCCGGTCCCGGATGGAGTCCACCGGATACATGGCCGAGGCCTTCATGTTGTGGGGGAGCCCGATGGCATGGCCGATCTCATGGGTCACCACGTACTCCACCAGCCTCCCCATGAGGGAATCCGGGAAGGGGATGGACCAGGCCCGCTCATCCAGGGGCGCCACCTGGGTGATGTACCAGTTCTTCTGGAGCTCCATGATGTTGTGGTACATGTTCACCTCCCCCTTCAGGATCTCTCCGGAACGGGGGTCCACCACCTGCCCACCGGTGGCATTGGCCACCGTGGACGGCCGCCAGTAGATGACGTGGTGCCGGGCGTCGAACAGGGAGAAGTCCGGGTCCTCCTCCGGGGTGGGGGCGATGCGCCCCTGGATGGCGTTCCGGAAGCCCGCCGCCTCGAAGGCCGGCTGCCACTTGTCCACCCCTTCCACGATCCACGGCTTGAGCCAGTCCGGGGTGGCGGGATCGATCCAGTAGATGATGGGCTCCACCGGGTCCGACACCGCCGCGCCGGGATCCTGCTTCTCCAGCCGGTGCCGGTGGATGAAGCGCACCTGCTGCGCCCGCTGCTCCGGCCGGGACATGTCATAGGAACGGCTGGAGTTGAACCCCACCCGCTCGTCGTGCCACCGGGGCATCATGGGGTCATCCGGGAGCTTCAGCATGCTGAAGTGGACCTTCACGGTCTGGGAACGGGGAGCGGCCTGCCCGCCTCCAGGTCCACCGGGCCCCCCTCCGCCAGCCGGGCGGGCCTGGCCGGACTGGGTGACCTCCACATTCACATTCCGGGGGAACGACCAGGTCCGGTCGATCCAGCTCCGGCCCCGATTGATCCCCTCCACCGGGTTCAGTTCAGGGATGTTGGAGAGGAAGAGGTCGCTGACGTTGATCACGGCCGCGCTGTCGGGGGCGTAGGCCGCAACCGGGAAGATGGCCAGTACCGCCCCCCGCCGGAATCCCTCCACCTGGCGCCAGATGGCCGAGGTGGTATCCGCCACCAGGTCGAACTCCCTGGCCCGGAGGATCACCCGATCCCCCTGCCGGTCCCACTGGACGATCTGCCGGGCCCCGCCCCCGAAGAAGCCTCCGGGATCCTGGAGGGTGGACTCCACCGGTCGGCCGATGAGGAGCATCTCACGGCCGATCTCCTCCCGGGGGATCTCGAAATAGAGGGAATCGCCCATGCGGTGCACCCGGAACATCCCCTCCTGGGTGACAGCCCGGTCGGTGATGACCTCCGTGTAGGCCCGGGGTCCGTTCCCCCTGGGGGCCGGACGGGTGGCAGCGTCACCTCCACCTGGAGGCGTGGGCGTGGCGGCGGGAGCCCGGGAGCAGCCGGCCACGACCAGCGTGGTGGCCAGTAGAACACCGGCGGTTCGTATCGAACGGTTCATTCGGGTACCCGGGACAGGGGGACAGGGGCATCCCCCGGCGGGGCGATGCTCTCACGGCGTTACAAGTATGCATGCGGAGTCGGTACCGCGCACAGGGGCGGGGATGGCCCCCGACGACCGCCGCGGAGGACCCTTCCCCCCGGAGACCCGCAGAGCGCCGCCCCTGGTTCTTCCGTCCCCCCGGGCGCCCCCGCACCCGGCACCTCCCTTCTCCGGCAACCCCTTGAATCCTTCCCACGTCCCATCCGTAGGGAAGGACACAGAGCAGGTGTGGAATCGGGTTCGACAGGGGTCGACCCGCCAGGGCGGAGGGGTGGAGGAGGGGTGCAGAGATGGGTGGGGTGGAGAAGGGGTTGGACGGGGGCCCCCCGGAACGGGTGGTGTGGAGGGGTGGGAGGGTCCGGTGGCGGTCCCCGGTTTCCCTTTCCTGTACCGGGCCGAACGGACC
The DNA here is from genome assembly GCA_964420725.1 of uncultured Gemmatimonadaceae bacterium. GTDB lineage: Bacteria > Gemmatimonadota > Gemmatimonadetes > Longimicrobiales > Gaopeijiaceae > CAYQVI01. The sequence continues at coordinate 6,971 of CAYQVI010000035.1, forward strand.
GGAGGGATCAGGAGACCGGAAGGGGAGGCGGGACTTGAAACCCCGCAACAAAGGATCCGTAGTGTGATGCAACAGGGAGGCTGAAGCTCCCTGCCGACAATGAATCGACGACCATGCACGATAGATGGAGGAATACCATGCGACTCATCCGACGCTCCAGCGGGCGTTTCACCCCGCGCAACGAGTTCTCCGTCACGACTCCCATGGCCCCGGAGCTCCGGGCCCACCGGCGTCCCGGCTTCACCCTGACGGCTCGGCAGGACAAGAAGGAGAACACGGCGGAATAGCTCCCCGGGGGAGGACCCGGAGGGGTATGGGCGGGGCCCGGTGGACGCATCCACCGGGCCCCGCTTCGCTCTGGCGCCCGCGTCCGGCCCGGATGGGGTCTCCTGCCAAAGCCCGACACGGCGCAGGACACGGTTGCCTGACACCGCCCGTGACGCCAACATCAGTATCCTGCCCCCATCCGGTCAGGGCCCCTGTCAGAGACCTCCCAGTCGGACCAGCAGCGGAGAGCAAGGTCAATGTCGACTCCAACCCACACACATCCCACCGCCTCGAGGGCGTCCTCTCCCTCCCGGAGAATCTTCGCATTTGCGGCCAGCGTCATGGTTGCCGGATGGGCCGTTCCCGTATCCGCCCAGGAGGGATACCGGACGCCTCCCTCCGAGATCGTGGAGATCCTGGATGCTCCCCGGACCCCGAATGTCAGCCTGAGCCCGGACCGGGAGTGGATGGTCCTGATCCACTCCCGGAACATGCCCACCCTGATGGATCTCTCGGAGCCCATGCTGGGGCTGGCAGGCCGCCGCATCAATCCCCGGGTCCACGGCGCGTTCTCGCCGACGCTCATCGAGCGCTTCGTGGTCCGCGGGGTGGAGTCCGGAGAGGAGCGTGAGGTGGCCCTTCCCGCCGGCGGCGGATGGGGCAGCCCCTCCTTCGCCCCCGACGGCTCCCACTTCTTCTTCACCCGGACCACCGACGCGGGAATCGAGGGATGGATCGCGGATCCTGCCACCGGGGAGGCCCGGGTCCTGGTTCCGGCCAGGCTCAACGGCGCCCGGGGGAACCCCTGCTCCTGGATGACCGACTCGCAGCACCTGGTCTGCCATCGGGTTCCCGCCGACATCGGCGCAGTGCCGGTAGCGCCCAGGATTCCCGCGGGGCCCTCCATCCAGGAGACCTCTGGGGAGACCGGGATCATCCGGACCTTCCAGGACCTTCTCTCCACCCCCCACGATGAGCGGCTCTACGAGCACTTCATGACCTCGCAGCCGGTGGTCGTGAACGTGGCCACCGGGGCAGTGCAGCCTCTTGGACCGGCCGCCATCTACGCCACCGTGGAGCCCTCCCCTTCCGGGGAGTACTTCCTCACCACCCGGCGGGTGCAGCCCTGGTCGTACCTCCTCACCGAGGGCTCCTTCCCCCAGGAGTCCGAGATCCGGGACCGGAGCGGGAACGTGGTGCGGCAACTGGCCTCCCACCCGCTGGCGGACAACCTCCCCGCGGGGGGCGTGCTCCCGGGACCCCGCAGCTACGACTGGCTCACGGGTGAGCCTTCCACCCTCATGTGGGTGGAGGCGCTGGACGGGGGAGACCCCCGGACCACCGCCGAGCATCGTGACCGTGTGATGACCTTGAATGGTCCCTTCACCGGCGAGGGCTCGGAGCTGATCCGCACCGAGTTCCGGTTCGGTGGCCTCTCCGTCGGCGAAGGGGGATGGGCCCTCCTGGGAGAGGTGGATCGTCCCACCCGCACCGTGCGGACCTGGCGGATCGACCTGGACACCCCCGGTGGGGATCCGGAACTCCTCTGGGAGCGGAACTCCGAGGACCGCTACAGCGACCCGGGCACCCCGGTGATGACCCGGAATGAGAGCGGAGAGTTCGTCATCGCCCAGGATGGGGACTGGATGTTCATGTCTGGGCAGGGGGCCTCCCCCGAGGGAGATCGCCCCTTCCTGGCGCGGCAGCACATCCAGAGGGGAACCCGGGAGATCCTCTTCCAGTCACCGGCGGACGCCTTCGAGACCATGGTGGCCATGCTGGACGACCGGGGACAGCGGATCCTCACCCGCCACGAGACGGTGGACACTCCGCCGAACTACTGGATCCGCGATCTCCGACGGAATCGGCGGACGGCCGTGACCGACTTCCCGGATCCAGCCCCCCAGTTCGCCGGGATCAGGAAGGAGTTCGTCACCTACGAGCGGGAGGACGGGGTGCAGCTCTCCGCCACCCTCTACCTTCCGGCGGACTACCGTGAGGGTGAGCGCCGCCCCGCGGTGGTGTGGGCCTATCCCCGGGAGTTCTCGAACCCGGATGTGGCGGGGCAGATCAGTGGATCCCCCAACCGGTTCACCCGTCCCGGCGGCTCGTCCCACCTCTTCTACCTGACCCAGGGCTACGTGGTCTTCGACGACGCCACCATTCCCATCGTGGGCGGGGACCAGGCCAACGACACCTATGTCGAACAGCTGGTGGCCTCGGCGAAGGCTGCGGTGGACAAGCTGGATGAACTGGGTGTGGCGGATCGCAACCGGATCGGCGTGGGAGGACACTCCTACGGCGCCTTCATGACCGCGAACCTGCTGGCCCATTCGGATCTCTTCCGGGCGGGGGTGGCCCGGAGCGGTGCGTACAACCGGACCCTCACCCCCTTCGGCTTCCAGAACGAGCGACGGACCTTCTGGGAGGCCGAGGACGTGTACGCCGCCATGTCCCCCTTCTACCATGCGGACAAGGTGGACGAGCCGGTCCTCTTCATCCACGGTATGAACGACAACAACTCTGGCACGTTCCCCATCCAGTCCGAGCGGATGTACCATGCCGTGAAGGGGCTGGGGGGAACCGCCCGGCTGGTGATGCTCCCCTTCGAGAGCCACGGGTATGCCGCCAGGGAGTCCATCCTGCACGCGCTGACGGAGATGGTGGAGTGGATGGACCGTCACGTGAAGAACGCTGCGCCGCGGCCGGTCACCGAGGACCGGTGACCGGAAGGTCCACCGGCGCACTGGTGCGCCGGTGGGACCTTCTGCGGAGAGATGGAGGGAAGGGGGTGGGGCCCGGACGGGGCCCCACCCCCTTCTCCCATATCACCCCCCTCGCACCCCCCCTGTCCGGGACAGGGAGATGGCCCGGGCCACCGTGGAGAAGTGGATGTCCACCGTGTCGTCCACGGAGCGACCGTATCCCCCCGCCATCACCACCACCACCGGGACGCCGGCCCGGGAACAGCGGTCCAGCACGGCTGCATCCCGACGGGCCAGGCCGTCCTTCGTCACCGAGAGCCGCCCCAGGCGGTCCCCCTCGAATGGATCCGCCCCGGCCAGGTAGTAGACCAGCTCCGGTCGGAAGGCCATGGCCACATCCACCACCTGATCCACGGCCTGCAGATACCCTCTGTCACCGGTTCCGTCCGGGAGCTCCACGTCCAGGTCGCCGGGCTCCTTCCGGAATGGGTAGTTCCGCTCTCCGTGGACGGACGCGGTGAAGACGGAGGGGTCGTCCCGGAAGATGGCCGCCGTGCCATTTCCCTGGTGTACGTCCAGGTCCACCACGGCGGCCCGCACCGCCCGCCCCTCCGCCTGCATGGCCCGGATGGACACCGCCACGTCATTGAAGACGCAGAACCCCTCTCCCCGGTCGGAGAAGGCGTGGTGCGTCCCGCCGGCCAGATTCACCCCCACCCCGGTCTCCAGGGCCCATCTCCCCGCCTGCACCGTTCCCCCCACCGATCGCCGGGATCGCTCCACCAGTTCCGGGGACCAGGGAAAGCCGATGCGCCGCACCTCACCGGCCTCCAGGGTGCCCCGGACGACCCGGTTGACGTAGGCCGCGTCATGCACCCCCTCCAGCTCATGATCCGTGGCGGCATCCGGGACCCTGAGACCCCCCTCCGGCCCCAGCCCCGCGGCATCCACCCTCTCCCTCAGCAGGGCATACTTCTCCATGGGGAACCGGTGCCCCGGAGGGAGGGGAAGCACGAACTCGTCGCAGTAGAAGATCAAGGCATCGTGATGGTGGGGGGTGGCCGCATGGGGCACCACCGTAACGAGGTGGAGCCGTTTCGTCAGGAGGGGGATCCCCCAGGGGGGCCCGGGGGTTTCAAGCCGCCTATGTCTACCCCTCATCGTTCCAGCCTCATCGGGTTCCTCCCTCTGCTGGCCACCCTCCTCCTCATGCCGGCCCACGGCGCGGGCCAGGCCCAGGCGCAGTTGGAAGGGGTGGTGAGGGAACGGGGAGGACAGGTGCTCGTCTCCGCCTCCGTGGCCCTCTACAGGGAAGGCACGGACATCCCCTTCCGGGGAACCCTCACCGACGACCGGGGAGCGTATACCCTCTCCTCCCTCCCGTTGGGGCCGTACGAGATCCGGGTCACCCGGATCGGGTACCTCACCAGCTCCCGGACCCTGGACCTGACCTCGGGAACCCGGCGTCTGGACGTCCTCCTGGACCCCTCGGCGGTGGAGGTCCAGGGGGTCTCTGTGGAGGGGGAACGAAGCCGGGAGCGCCAGCGCTTCCAGGAGAGCGCCGGGGTCACCATCCGGGAGCTGTCCGGGACCCAGTTGCGGCGCATCCCCGGGGTGGCGGAGATGGACCCCCTCCGGGCCATGGCGGTGCTCCCCGGGGTGGTGTCCACCTCCGACTTCGCCTCCTCCTTCAACGTACGGGGTGGCTCGGCGGACCAGAACCTGATCCTCCTGGACGGGATCCCCATCTACAATCCCTTCCACCTGGGCGGGTTCTTCTCCGTGTTCAACGGGGACATGGTGGAGCGGGCCGAACTCCAGACCGGGGGGTTCCCCGCCAACCAGGGGGGACGGGTCTCCTCGGTGCTGTCTGTGGAGACCGACGCGGGAACCGGCGAGTTCAAGGTGGACGCCGGGGTTTCCCTCCTGGCCACCCGCATTGCCGTGGGCGGCGGCGCCCCCCAGGGGTTGGAGGATGCCCTGGGACTGGAGTCGGTGCGCTGGAGGGGCTCCGCCCGGAGGTCCTACCTGGACGTGGTCCTGGCACCGGTCTTCGATCTCCCCTACGCCCTCTCGGACTACCAGGGGATTGTGGATATGTGGCTCGGGGGCGGGAGCCGCATCCAGTTGACAGGATACACCGGTTCCGACGTCCTGAACCTGACGAACTTCGATCCGGAGGACTTTCCTCTCCGGATCCGCTGGGACTGGGGGAATGACCTTGCGGGGATCCGCTTCACCCGGGCCCGGGCAGGGGGGGGAAGCCTGGACCTCCGCGCCGGATACACACGGTTCGACACCGGGCTCCGCTTCCCGGACTTCGACGACACCAACTTCCGCAGCCGGATCGACCAGCTCACCCTCCGGGCCGACCTGGACACCCGCCCCTGGTCGGGTTGGACCGTGGCGCTGGGAGCGGCTGCGGACGAGCTCTCCTACGACAACCTGCTGGCCAGTGGGGGCACGGAGTTCGGCGGCGGGGTCGGCAGCGGCTGGCTCTGGGGCGGGTATATCCAGAGCTCCTGGAGGCCCGGACCCTGGCTGCTGGAGGTGGGGGGACGGTTGGACGGGTGGGCTCCCCGGGGAGAGGACCCGGTCCTGGTCCCGGCACCCCGCGTGGCGGTGAAGCGCTTCTTCGGGAGCGAGGGGGACTGGGCGGCCAAGCTCGCCCTCGGTCGCTACTCCCAGTTCCTCCACTCCATCCGGGACGAGGAGCTTCCCCTGGGTCTGGATATCTGGGTCCTGGCGGGGGAACGGGTCCCCCACGCGGTATCCGACCAGGTGCAGGGGGGGGTCGAAGGGTTCTTCGCAGACGGCTGGTCGGTGACGCTGGAGGGGTATCACCGGAGCTTCGACGGGGTGGTGGCCACGAACCCCGCCGACGATCCCAATGATCCGCTGGATGACCTCCTCCGGGGCACCGGGCGATCCTACGGCGCCGACATCCTCCTCCGGAAGAACGGGGAGGGAGTGACCGGGTGGCTGAGCCTCTCCTGGCTGAAGGCCACCCGCACCTTCCAGGATCCCTTTGCCGGGGTGGTCCCGCCTCCGATCCTCACCTACTCCCCCATCTTCGACCGTCGGATCGACCTGGACCTGGTGCTACAGGTGCCGCTCCCCTGGGGTGTGGAGGGCGGGGCCCGCTTCACCTATGGGACGGGGCTGCCCCACACGCGGCCCCGCAGTGCCTTCAACCTGTACGGGCCCCGCTTCTCCTCCCAGGGAAGGCTCACCTGGCAGGGGGAGGTACAGTCCTCCCAGGAGGACGGGGACGTTCCCCTGGGGATCGTGCTGGGCCCCCGGAATGGCGAGCGGTATCCGGACTACCACCGTCTGGATGTGAGCTTCCGCAAGGACTTCAATCCGTCCTGGGGCCGCTTCACCCCCTACCTGGACATCGTGAACGTCTACAACCAGCGCAACGTGCTCTTCTACTTCTACCAGTACGAGAAGGCCCCCTACACCCGGTCGGGGATCTCCATGTTTCCCGTCCTCCCCACGTTTGGCTTCGAGGTTTCGTTCTGAGCCGGTGGCGTTGGTCGGGAGCCGGCGCGGTCCGCAACTCCTCCCGGTGGGTTGCGCTCCCCGGGCTCGTGTTGATCCTGCTTTCCGGCTGCGAGTTGCAGGAGATCGTGGTTTCCACACCGGAGGACCTGGTGGTGGCGGAGATCTACCTGCAGGCCGGGAGCTTCGGCTCCCGGGGTCTCGCCTACCTGCACCGGACCAGCAACTCCGGGATGTCCCAGGTCCCGGATGCCACCGTGACCCTCATCGGTCCCGGTGGAAACCGCTACCCCTTCACCCCCTTCCAGCTGGAGGGATGCTTCCTGGGCAGGATCCCCTCCCGGCTGGAGGGGAGTTGCTATCTCCTGGACCCCCAGGGGCGCAGCGCCGTTCGCCCCGGGGTCACCTTCGACGTGGAGGTGGACCTGGCCGACGGGGGCCGCCTGACGGGCCGCACCACCGTCCCCTCCAACTTCCGGGTGACCCGCCCCCGCTCGGACGAGGGTCCGGTCTGCATCCTCCCCCCCGATACCCGGTTGGAGGTGCAGTGGACACCCTCCGATGGGGCGTGGGCCTACATCGCGGAAACCGAGATCTTCGGCCTCCCCGGACTGCTGGCTCCCGTGGGGATCGACGTTGTGGAAGACCCCCTGGTGCTGCTGGGGCTCTCCATCTCCCGGGAGGACACCACCATCGTCTTTCCCGGGGAATTCGGGGTGTTCGATCGGGGGGACCTGGACCGGGACCTTCTCGCCCTCCTGCAGCGGGGGCTTCCCGCCGGGGCCTCTGCCTCCGTCGTCGTCGCCGCAGGGGACCGGAACTATGTGAACTGGGTCCGGGGGGGAGGCTTCAACCCGTCCGGGCAGGTGCGGCTCCCCAGCCTGTCCGGCACCGGGGGGACCGGTGTCTTCGGCTCCCAGATGACCCGGCGCTTCCTACTGGAGGTGGTGGACGACCCCCCGCAGGGGGCCCCCCTCTGCTCCGGGACCCTCCCGGACCCGGCGGTTCCATGACCGTCCGGGCGGTGATCATGCCGGGGCCCGGGCTCCCGCTGGAGGTGCACAACCTCCCCGATCCCGTCCTGGCTTCTGGCGAGGTTCTCCTGGAGACCATCGCCAGCGAGGTCTGTGGCACCGACGTCCACCTCCACCACGGGCGCCTGGCCGGTGTCCCCTATCCCATCATCCCCGGGCACGTGAGTGTGGGGCGGGTGGCGGAATCCAGGGGCGTGCACCGGGACGCCCTGGGGGAACCGCTGGCCCCAGGGGATGTGGTCACCTTCCTGGACGTCCATGGGGTGTGTGGCGCCTGCTACCACTGCCTCATCGCCGGACAGCCCAACCGGTGCCCGTCCCGCCGGGTCTACGGCATCACCTTCCCCGTCGAAGAGGGGCTGCTGGGGGGGTGGGCTGAAGCCATCCATCTGAAGGCCGGCGTGCGGATCCTGAAGCTCCCCGAGGGACTGCTTCCCGATACGGTGATCGGCGGGGGGTGCGGGCTCTTCACCGGCTTTGCTGCGGTGGAGCGGAGCACCCTGGCCATGGGGGACACGGTGCTGGTGCAGGGAGCGGGACCGGTGGGGCTCTCCGCCGCGGCCTTCGCCCATCTCCGTGGCGCCGGACTGGTCATCGTGGTTGGAGCGCCCCCGACCCGGCTGGAGCTGGCCCATGCTCTGGGCGCCGATGTCACCCTGGACCTGGCCGCCGTGGGCCCGGAGGACCGCAGGGAGCGGGTGATGTCCCTCACCGGCGGGCGGGGGGTGGACGTGGTCCTGGAGTGCAGCGGAAACCCGACGGCCCTCCCCGAGGGGCTGGACCTCCTCCGGGACGGGGGGACCCTTGTGGTGGCGGGCCATTACACCGACGCGGGTCCCATTCCCCTGAACCCCCACCTCCACTTCAACCGGAAGCATGTGGATCTCCGGGGGCAGTGGGGAACGGACCTCCGTCACCTGGTAGGGGCGCTGAAGCTCCTGGACCGGCACCGGGACCGGCTCCCCTTCCAGCGGGTCATCGGGAAGCGCTACCCCCTGGAGGAGGCGGGGGAGGCGCTGAGGGAGGTGGAGGCACTCCGGGTGACCAAGGCCGTGATCGCCCCGGTCTGAGCCCCGCCCCCTTTCGGCTCCGTCTCCGGGAGAGACCTCCCCCCTGCCCTCAGCTCGTCAGGTTCCGGCCGTCCAGCACGTCCCGGACCTTCCTGCTGATGGAAGATGGATTGAAGGGCTTCTGCAGGAACCCCTGCCCCACCTCCAGGGCTCCGTGGTGCATCACTGCATCGTCCGTGTACCCCGACATGAAGAGCACCTTCAGCGAAGGCCGGACTTCCAGGAGGGTCGCTGCCAGCTCCCGCCCCCCCATCCGGGGCATCACCACATCCGTGAGGAGGAGGTCGATGGACTCCCCCCTCTCACGGGCCACATGGATGGCCTCACCGGCGTCCCGGGCCTCGATGACGGTGTAGCCCAGCCCCACGAGAATCCGACGGGCCAGGGTCCGGACCATCTCCTGATCCTCCACCAGGAGGATGGTCTCGGTCCCATGCTCCCGTCCCTCTTCCTCGTGTTGGAATTCGTCCTCCTCCACGACCCCGTCCACCCGGGGGAAGTAGAGCCGGATGGCGGTTCCAAACCCCTCCTCGCTCTCCACTTCGATGTAGCCGCTGGACTGCTTCACGATCCCGTAGACCATGGCCAGCCCCAGACCGGTTCCCTTCCCGGGGCCCTTGGTGGTGAAGAAGGGCTCGAAGATCTTCCCGAGGGTATCCTCTGACATCCCCTCACCGGTGTCCCGGACCTCCAGGAGGACATGATCCCCGGGGTTGGCCCCCACATTCCGTTCCACGAAGTCCAGGTCCAGCTTCACGTTGGCGGTGCGGATCAGGAGTTCTCCGCCCCGGAGCATCGCATCCCGGGCGTTCACCACCAGGTTCAGGAGGACCTGCTCCAACTGTCCCGGATCCCCCCGCATCGCCCAGATGGATTCGCCGGGGAGGAAGACCAGCTCCACATCCTCCCCGATGACCCGCCGCATCATGGACTCCATGCGGGAGACGACGGAGTTGAGGTCCAGGTTGCGGAGCTCGAAAACCTGGCGCCGGCTGAAGGCCAGGAGCTGCCGGGTCAGGGAGGCCGCCCGGGCGGAGGCCGACTTGATCTCCTGCAGGTCCTCCCGGGACGGATCATCCAGGGGCATGACGGCCAGAAGCAGGTCCGCATGCCCCGAGATCACCGTGATGAGGTTGTTGAAGTCGTGGGCGATCCCTCCTGCCAGCCGACCCACCGACTCGATGCGCTGGGACACCCTGAGCTGGTCCTCCAGCTTCTTCCGGGAGGTCACGTCCCGGACCACGCCCTGGATCCGGCCGTCGTTCAACCGCTGGGCGCTGAGTTCCACGGGTACTTCGCTGCCGTCCTTCCGGAGGAGCGTCGTCTCGTGGAGGACGGTGCGCCCCTCCCGGAGCAGGAGCGCCAGACGCTCCTGGGTCTGGCGGGCCATGGCCTCGCTGGTGAGGTCGTGGAGGGTCAGTCCCACCAGCTCCGTCCGGGTGTAGCCCGTGAGCTCCTTGGCTGCGGCATTCACCTCCAGCAGGCGTCCGGAGGGATCGGCCAGGAAGAAGGCGTCGGAGGCCCGATCCACCAGGAAGTGGTAGCGGCGGGCGGCCATATCCGCGGACACCCCTTCGGAATCCAGGAGGATGGTGGCCCCGCGCCCCTCCGGGAGTTCCACGGCGGCAATGCTCACCCGGACGGTGGAGCCGTCCTGCGCCGGAAGGAGGACGTCGGTGCGGCGTGTGTCCCCCCGGAGGACCGCACCCAGGGCCCGGCCCAGGGTCCCGGGTCCCCCCTCTCCAGGGCTCGCCAGGATCGCTCCCTCCGGCACCCCCCGCCAGCTATGCCCGGTCTTCGCCTTCTCCTCCCAGGCATGATTCATGGCGACGATCCGGCCTGTGCCGTCCACCACCACCGCCGGAACCGGAAACTGGCGGAACACCGCCCCCGGGTCAGTGAGCACCCGCGGCCTCCAGGACGGAGCGGACCTTCGTGACCAGCATGTCCACCGCCACCCGGTTCTCTCCACCCTCGGGGACGATGAGGTCCGCGTAGCGCTTGCTGGGCTCCACGAAGTCGAGGTGCATGGGTCGTACAGTCTCGCAGTACTGGGTCACGACGGATTCCAGGCTCCTTCCCCGGTCCTGCAGGTCCCGGATGAGCCGACGGATGAACCGGAGGTCGGAGTCAGTATCGACATAGATCCGGATATCCATCAGTTCCCGGAGTTCAGGCTCCGCCAGGACCAGGATCCCATCCACAAGGATCACCTCCGCCGGTTCCACCCGGACGGTGCGGGGAATCCTCCGATGCGTGGTGAAGTCGTACACCGGGACATCCACACCCCGCCCCTCCCTCAGCTCCCGCAGGTGCCGCACCAGCAGGGAGGTCTCCAGCGCCTCCGGGTGATCGAAGTTGACCACCGCACGCTCCCCGGCGGTGAGATGGTCGAAGTCCCGGTAGTAGCTGTCGTGGTGGAGCAGCGCCACCCGGTCCGGCTCCACCCCCTTCACCAGGGAGGCCACCACCGTGGACTTCCCCGAGCCGCTCCCTCCGGCAACCCCCACCACGACCGGACGGCGCGTCACGATCCCTCCACAGGGGAGACCAGGATCCGGGAGGCCAGGGTCTCCCCCAGCGTCTCCGGTTCTCCTGGGGATCCCGCCACCCGGACGCGCAAGGTCCCATCAAAGGGGACCCGGGCCTCCAGGACCAGTTCGACGCCGGGGACCAGCCCCCGTGACTCCAGGTAGCGAAGATGCTCCGGATCCTCGTCCTGCACCGCCCGGATCACCACCCGCCGGGGAAGATCCTCGTCGGCAAGCGTGGGATAGCGGGCGGCATCGATGGCCCCCGAGGCATCGGGGATGGGTGCCCCGTGCGGGTCGTGGCGAGGATCGTCCAGGGCGTGGGCCATCCGCTCGATGAGCCGGTCCGAGGCTGCATGCTCCAGTCTCTCCGCCTCGGCGTGGACGTCATCCCAGGTGTAGCCCAGCCGTTCGTGCAGGTATGTCTCGAGGATGCGGTGACGACGGAGGATGCGCAGCGCCTCCCGTGTGCCACTGGAGGTGAGGCGGACGCCACGGTAGGGGACGTGCTCCAGCAGCTCCGACTCCGCCAGCCTCTTCACCATCCCAGAGACCGAGGCGGGCTGAACCTCCAGGCGCTCCGCGATGTCCCGGGTGACAGCCGGATCCCCTCCCTCGCACAGGCCATAGATGGCCTTCAGGTAGTCCTCCACGGACCGGGACAGGCGGGGGGGTTGCTCAGCCATGGACACGGGTCGCGGGGAGTCCAGGTGGGGCGCAGGCGGATCGGGCCGCCACGCCCCCGGGTATCCAGAGGAATCTAACCCTACCCCACCGTGTGGGACCAATGCGCTCCCAGCGGTGGGAGCCCCGATTTCGCCATGCGAGGAGACTCCAGTGCACCCGAGGCCCCACCCAGAGGACATCCAGGTATCCGTCCGCCCCACGTATTTCTTCCAGGGCTCCGACCCCGCACGCCAACGGTTCGTGTTCACCTACCACGTCCGCATGGAGAACAAGGGTCAGGACCCGGCGCGCCTCCTCTACCGGCACTGGACCATCCACGACCCTGAGGGGGAGGACATCGAGGTGGACGGCGAGGGTGTGGTGGGAGAGCAGCCCCTCCTGGATCCCGGGGGAAGCCATGAGTACTCCAGCCACTGCATCCTCCGCTCTCCCGTGGGAGGCTTCATGGAGGGGTACTACACCTTCGTCCGGGGCGATGGCACCCTCTTCCGGGTCCCGGTGCCCCGGTTCGGTCTGGAGGCGATCCTGCCTCGCATGCTGGATGCCTGATGAGACGCCGGGTCACCCGGGCTCCATCCCCCTGCTCCCCAGCGGAGCACGGGAGCGAACCAGCACCGCCCCTCCAGACCGGATCATGGGGAAGATCAGGACCAGCAGAAGGAGCCCCGCCCCCAGGACCATGAGCCGCGTCCCCAGCCCCCGCAGCCGGATCTGGGGCCCGGGGGCCGTGAGGATCAGGGTCCGGTCTGCCTCCAGGCGGGCGGTCATGTAGAGGATCTCCTCCCTCCCCTCCCCCAGTTGACCGGTGAGGGCCACCGCCGACGGAGGGGGGGGGATGGCTGCGATCCGTCCGGACGCCTCCTCATCCAGGGTGGTGGTCACCACCGATCCGCTGTGGACCACGGTCACCGGGAAGCCGGTAAGACGCTGAACGTCCTGGGGGGTCAGCCGCTCCCACTCCGTACGGGCCAGCGCCATGGCCCGGGACAGCTCCTGCACCGTGGCCCGTCGGGCCTCCTCCGGGAAGGTTCGCCCCAGCACCGTCAGCAACCCGAGCACCATGAGAAGGGGAACCCAGACCAGGGTCAGGGAACGCTGACCCTTCCAGCGATCCCCGGGGGCGCCGTCGGGGCGGAACTCCAGGAGCCACCACCCTGCCAGCCCCAGCGCCACGGCCACCAGGGCACTCAGGAGGGGGATCCGCCTGGGGAAGGGATCGGGACGGGGGGCCACCGGGGACACCAGGACCGAGACCTCCGGTGCCCGCCCCCGTTGCGCCTCCCGGGGATGGAGGGACGCCCAGCGGTCCCCCAGCCGGAGGGGCATACCGCCGGGGAAGAGCCCCAGTCGCCGGTTGACTCCGAACGAGAGGGTATCCGGACCGAAGTCGTTGGCCGTGGACACCCTGCGGACCCGGGTCACGTAGAGGGCGGCGTCGTATCCCACCGCCTCGGCAAACTCCCGGACGAAGCCCGCCTCGAAGCGTCCGGAGGCGAAGTAGACCCCCGCTGCCGCTCCCGGCAGGAGGACCGCGAGCTCCAGCCCCTCCTCCCCCGCCTGCAACTCCCCCACCGTATCCCCCGCCAGCGCCGCCTGGATCCCGGGGAGCTCCCGGTCGGCTCCAGGGAGGGGGCGGGCCCTCCGGGCCAGGAGCGCAGTGGTCTCCTCCAGGTCCCGCTCCAGGAGGAAGACGGCGGCGGCGCCCATCCGCTGGTCCTCCTCGAACTGCAGGCGCTGTACCTCTCCCGCCCTGAGATACGCTGCCGCCCACAGTCCAAGGCTCAGGGGGAGGACCACCGCACCCAGGTAGACGGACAGGATCCAGCGATCCCCTGCAGGACGGCGCCCGCTGAGAATGGAACTTCCCGGGGCGACAGGGCCGTCCGGTTCGTCCGAGGGGATGGGTTCTGCGTCGAGAGGTGGCACCGGTACCCGTGAGCGAGTAACTTTGGGAGTTTTCCCTGCTGTTCCGCTGTTCGAGATGAGGGGGTGTTCTTGGACGACTCCGTAGCCGTCGATGCAAAGCGGATCCTGCTCCGGTACGGCACGCCCATCGCGGTGCTGGACCAGATCACCGAACAGGATCGCATCGCCTTCGCCCGGGCCGTGGCCCGGATGCCCCTGGCCGAGCGCGAGCCCCGCCTGCAGACCCTGCTCAAGAACGGTGGGTACATCGAGGTCGAGGCGAAGCCCCGCAGGAAACGATAACCCGCTTTCGCCCCTCTGTCGTCAGGCCACCATCCCCGCGATGATCGTGGCCACCACGGCTCCGGCCCCCGCCGCCGCCACCGCCAGCGGTAGCTGTGTCAGCACGTGGTCCATCAGGTCCGAACCGCAGGCCAGGCTGGTAAGGATGGTGGTGTCCGAGATGGGGGAACACTGGTCCCCGAAGACCGCCCCTCCCAGGACCGCCCCGAACGCCACCGCATTGTACGTTGGATCGGGGCTGACGGCGTAGGCCAGCGGCATGGCCAGCGGAAAGACCACCGCGTAGGTCCCCCAGGATGACCCGATGGAGAAGGCCACGATCATGCAGGTCAGCATGAGGATGGCCGGCAGGAAGGTGGGATTCACCAACTGCGCCACCGACTCCACCAGGAAGGCCGCCGTCCCCAGCCCCCGGGAAACCTGCCCCAGGGTCACGGCCAGCCCCAGGACGATGGCCCCGATGGTCACCCCCTTGCACCCGTCCACGAACCCCTCGATCACCGTCTTGAGGGGCATCCCCCGCACCAGGGCGATCCCCATGGCGGTGAGGAGGGCCATCCCGAAGGCCTGGGCGATGGGGACCGAAATTCCCCCCAGGAAGAGGTTCAGGTCCCCGGCCTGGATGGCCCGGACCAGCGGCCCCAGCACCCCGGACAGCGCCATCCCGATGAGGACCGCCAGGGGGATCAGGAATCCCAGCAGCGACGGGCTGTAGTCCTCCGGGATCTTCAGGGTGCTCAACTCCTGGGCCGCCAGCGGCTCCGCCCCATCCCGGTCCAGCTTCCCCTCTTCCCGGGCCCTCCGCCGGGCGGCCCGCATCCGCTTCCCCTCCCAGGGGAGGAGCT
>CAYQVI010000036.1:0-21446 GCA_964420725.1 uncultured Gemmatimonadaceae bacterium
TACCATCCGCCCACCCACCCCCGGGCCATGGGGGCGGTGGAGGCGGCGCTGATCCGGGCCTCGGAGGAGGCGGCCGAGGCGGAGGCGGGCGCACGGAGGCGGAACGCCGCGGAGCTGGCCCGTCGGCTGGGAGAGATCCAGGGGGTGGCCATTCCCACTCCGGTGGAGGGAGGAGACCCTGGATTCCTCCGGTTTCCCATCCTACTCCCCCCGGCCCGCCATCCCGATCCGGCCCTCCGGATCGGCCTGGGAATCGGGGCCTCGTATCCCACCCCCCTCCCGCACCTCCCCCCCCTGCAGTCCCGGATCGTGGGAGGCCCCTGGGAGGTGCCCGGGGCCCGGGAGCTGGCGGCTGAGGTCCTGACCCTCCCCACCCATTCCGGCGTCTCCACCGCAGACATGGACGGCATCATGAAGGCGCTTTCCTCGTGAGAGCCCTGATCCGCGGCACCGTGGAGCACCTGGTGGTGGGAAGCGGGATGGCGGCCCTGGCCTCCCGCTCCCGGAGGAACCGGACCCTGGTGCTGGCCTACCACAACGTGGTGCCCGATGGGGAGGGGGTTCCCGGAGACCGCTCCCTGCACCTGTCCCTGGGCGACTTCCGGAGGCAGTTGGACCTTGTCCAGCGGCACGGGGAGGTGGTCCCCCTGGAGGAAGCCTGGGCCCCCGCGGCCCACGACGTCCCCCGCTTCGTCCTCACCTTCGACGATGCCTACCGGGGGACAATCCTGGTGGCGCTGCCGGAGCTGGCCGCCCGGGGGCTCTCCGCCACCATCTTCGTCCCCCCCGGACTCCTGGGCGGCGAGGCCTTCTGGTGGGACGCGGTCCCCGTGTCGGGGTGGGAGAATCCGACTCCCATGGAGGAGCTGAGGGGAGAGGCGGATCGGGTCCGTCGGTGGGCCCTGGAGCAGGGGATGGAGCTCCGGAGCATCCCCCACATGCAGCTGCCCTGCACCGTGGAAGAACTCCGGGAGGCCACCACCCAGCGGGGGATCCGGCTGGGCTGTCACACCTGGGACCACCCGAACCTGGAGCGCCTCTCTGCGGGGGAGATCCGGGATCAGATGTCCCGGAACCTGACCTGGCTGGAAGAGAGCGGTCTTCCCACAGTCCCGTGGGTGGCCTATCCATACGGAAAGACCAGCGGTACGGTGCGGCAGGTGGTGCGGGAGTTGGGGCTGTCCGGTGGCCTCCGGGTGGACGGAGGTTGGCTCCCCCTGGAGCCGGGTGACCCCTTCGACGTTCCCCGCATCAACGTGCCGGCCGGGATCTCCACCCGGGGGTTCCGGATCCTCCTCAGCGGGCTGAGGCCGGGATGAGCACCCCCACGGACCGCCCCGTCGTCCCCGCCCCGCTCCACGCCCATCCGGAAGCGGACGGTAGCCGGGCACAGGACTTGCTTTGCCCGTGAAGAGTCACCCTTCTTCAGCAGGAGCCGGATCCATGCAGGCTGGGCAGGCGGCCATCCGCAGGCGGGCAGCGCCCCGGGCCAGGGGTCCGGGGCAGCCGGCGGCCCTGGTGACATCCTCGGGGCGGTGGCTCTGGTTCCGGGCGGCTTCCGATCCGTTCCGGATGGTCCTGGCCTTCATCATCCTCATCGATATCAGCCGGATCCACCAGCAGTTCGGCTTCCTCCAGCCCTTCCGTCCTGCGCTGCTCTCGTTCCTGGTGGGGGTGGGGTTGGCGGTGCTGAAGCCGAAGTACCTGGACTGGCGGAATCTGAAGGGAACGTGGCACCCCAAGGCCATTGTCGCCCTCACGGGGATTGCCCTCCTCTCGGTCCCTTTCGGGATCTCCCTTGGGGGCTCGGCGGTCTTCTTCCTGGACGTCTATTCGAAGATCCTGGTCACCGCATTCCTGATCCTGGCAGGAATCCGGACACCCGAGCACCTGAAGCTCATTGTCTGGACCTACGTGATCTGTTGCGGAATCTGGATCATCATGGCCTTCACGGTCTTCGACCTGCAGCCCGCCGGAGACCAGATGCGCCTGGCGGACCTGCACGCCTTCGACGCCAACGATCTGGGGTTGGTCCTGGTGGTGGGGATCCCCCTGACCCTCTGGATGATGCATGGGAGCCACGGCCTCACCAAGCTCCTCCTGGTCTCCATCATCCTCGGGATCGGGGCCACCATTGCCCTCACCGGGTCCCGGGGGGCTCTGGTGGGGCTCTCCGCCACCGCGGTGGCCCTCCTCTTCCTGAGCCGGCACATCTCGGCTCCCAAGAGGTTGGGCTTCGTGGCGGTGATGGTGCTGGGGCTGGTGGTGACCGCTCCCCCCGGCTACTGGGAGCAGATGGAGACGATCCTGAACCCCCAGGACGACTACAACCTGACGGATCCGGTGGGGCGGAAGGCCATCGCCCTCCGGGGGCTCAGCTACATGGGGCAGTATCCCATCTTCGGACTGGGGATGAACAACTTCGGACGGGCCGAAGGCACCATGGGTCGCACCGAGGATGCCCGCTCCGGGATCGGGGTGGCATGGATTGCACCCCACAACACCTATGTGCAGGTGGGAGCTGAACTGGGACTCTTCGCCCTGATCATCTGGCTCTCCCTCCTCCTGGCCGGAATCGTGGGGCTGGTGAAGCTCCGGAATCGATTGCCCCGGCGGTGGCTCAAGGGAACCCCGCGACAACAGTTCCTCTACACCGGGACCATCTTCGTGCCGGCGAGCTTCGTGGCCTTCGCGGCTTCATCCGTGTTCCTGTCGTTCGCGTACCTGCTTCCCATCTATCTCCTGGTGGGGATCATGACCACGATCCACATCTTCGTGAAGCGGGAACTGCTGGAGGAGCAACGGCTGGCGGAGGCCCGGGCAGGACTGATCCTCCCGGAGAAGCGGGTGATCGCCGGGCCCCTGCGGACCCCCCGGGGCACGATCCTCCGGTGACGCCCCCGGCGGTCCTGGTCACCGACGGGACCGAGCGGGCCGCCCTGGCGGTGGTCCGGTCCCTGGGCCGGGCGGGCCATCCGGTCCATGTGGTGGCGCACCAGCCCCGCTCCATCGCGGGGGCGTCCCGCTGGTGCCGGAGTCAGCAGGCCATCCCCTCCCCGCTTCACGAGCCCGCTGCCTTCCGGAAGGCGTTGCGGGAGGTGGTGGAGCAGGAGGGGATCCGGGTGGTACTGGCCATCTCGGAAGCCTCGCTGCTGGCCATCCTGGAGGAAGACGATGTGCTCCCCGAGGGTGTACTCCTCCCCTTCCCCGGGCTGGATCGGTTCCTCCGGGTGACGGACAAGGAGCTGGTGCTCCGAGAGGCCCGGGCCCTGGGGATCGCCACCCCCGGACAGGTTGTGCTGGAATCCCCTTCCCACGGGCTTCCGGAGGGTCTCCCCCCATTCCCGCTGGTGATCAAGCCGGCCCGGTCGGTTTCCGGAGAATCCGCCCAGAGGGGTCGATGGGGGGTGATCCACGCGGCGGACAGGGACGAACTGGAGCAGAGCCTGGGAGCCCTCCCCCCGGAGGCCTATCCCCTCCTCCTGCAGCAGAGGGTGGGGGGAGAGGGGATCGGGGTCTTCCTCCTCCTCTGGAAGGGGCAGGTCCGGGCGGTGTCGGGGCATCGTCGACTCCGGGAGAAGCCTCCGTCAGGGGGGGTCAGCGTCTACCGGGAGGCGGTGGTGCCCCCGCCGGCCCTCCTGGAGCGGTCGGTGGCCCTCCTGGAGGCCTTCTCCTGGGAGGGGGTGGCCATGGTGGAGTACAAGATGGACGCCGCCGGTGAGGTCCCGTACCTCATGGAGATCAATGGCCGGTTCTGGGGATCGCTGCAGTTGGCGGTGGACGCCGGGGTGGACTTCCCCCGCATCCTGGTGGAACTGGCCCTGGGCGCCGAGCCGTCCCCCCCTCCCCCCATCCGGGAGGGGATCCGGAGCCGGTGGTGGATGGGGGAGGTGGACCACCTCCTGGCCCGTCTCCGCCGGAGCGACGAGGAACTCCACCTCCCCCCGGGAAGCCCCGGACGCCTCAGCACGGTCCGCTCCTTCCTGACGCACCGTCCCTCCCTGGACCGGTCCGAGGTCCTCCGTCTCTCGGACCCCGCCCCGGGCTTCCAGGAGATGGCGGACTGGGTCCGCCGCCGATGATCCTGAACCGTCCACGCTCCATCCGAAAAGGTCCACCGTCGTGAATCCATCCGCACTGGGAGGCTGGGCCCTCATCGGGGCCGCTGCAGGGACCGTCGCCTATACTGCGGCGGGATACCCGCTGCTGTTGCGGGCCATTGCCCGGAACAGGCCTCCCCTGGCCCCGGCCCCACTGGGAGACACCCCCCCCATGGTCACCGTGGTGCTCCCGGCCTTCAACGAGGAGCTGCAGATCGCCGCCGCCGTGGACGCACTCCTTGCGTTGGACTACCCCCGTGAGCGACTCCAGCTTCTGGTGGTGTCGGACGGTTCCACCGACGCCACCGACCGGATCGTGGAGGGATATGCCCCGCAGGGTGTGGAACTCCTCCGGATCGAGGAACGGGGAGGGAAGACCCGGGCCGAGAACCTGGCGGCCCCGCATATCCGGGGTGAGATCGTGGTGAACACCGACGCCTCCATCCGGCTGCACCCCGGAGCGGTCCGGGCGCTGGTGCCCTGGTTCGCGGATCCGGAGGTGGGGGTCGCCAGCGGTCGGGACGTGAGCGTGGGGGACATGGAGACCAGGGCCAATGTCGGCGAGACGGGCTATGTGAATGCAGAGATGGATCTCAGGGCGCTGGAGACCCGGGTGGCGGGAATCGTGGGGGCCTCAGGCTCCCTCTATGCCATCCGGAAGGAACTCCATCTCCTCCCGGTTCCGGAAGGGCTGAGCCGGGACTTCTCTGCGGCGCTCACGGCCCGTCGGCATGGGTACCGGGCCGTCTCGGTGGACGAAGCCATCTGCTACGTCCCCCGGACCCCCTCCCTCCAGCGGGAATACCGGCGGAAGATCCGCACCGTCACCAGGGGGATGCAGACGCTCTGGCACAACCGGGACCTCCTGAACCCCGCCCGGCACGGGCTCTTCGCCTGGATGCTGTTCAGCCACAAGCTCTGTCGGTGGCTGATCCCCTGGGCGGGGGTGGCCGGAGCCGTGGGTCTCACCCTCCTGGCCCTCTCCGGGGAGCGATGGGCCTCCCTGCCGCTGATCATGGCCATCCCGCTCCTGGCGCTGACGGGGCTGGCGTGGCGGTGGCCGACGGGGCGTCCCCTTCCCCGGGCCGTCTCCGTGCCCGCCTTCGCCGTCCTCAGCTCCGTGGCGATCCTCCTGGCGACGCTGAGGGCGGCCGCAGGGAGCAACCAGGCGGTGTGGGAACCCACCCGCCGGGACGTGATGCCCGCCGCCTGAAGCCGGGAGCCGGAAGGCAAGGTCCCTCCCCCCCGGCTTCCCCCCAATCGGTTCCCGGATGGCCATGCGTCCAGACGCGGTACCTCCGGAAATCGTGGGTCAGACGGGGTCCTCACGGCGAACGGTGATGGCAGCCCTGCGCCCGTCCCGGGGCCGAGACCGCGGCACCAATCCGGCATGGCCCCCCGCCAGTCCGGCGCCGATGGGGCACCGCCCCCACGCCACCTGGCGGCGCCCCCCCCGGCGGGACAGTGTCCAATCCGGGGGGGAACGAAACGAGCCGGCCCGTCCCCCGGGGACGGGCCGGCTCTCCATGCTCCGGCTGCAACGTGGGAGGTGACGTCCCCCCCTCAGACCGCTCCCTTCCGGAAGAGCATCACCGGAAGCGTCTTCAGCATGATGATGAAATCCCGGGTCACCGACCGCTCCTCGATGTACTCCAGGTCCAGCGCCACCTTCCTCCGGACATCGTCCAGGTTCTGGTCGTAGCTGAGGTTCACCTGGGCCCAACCGGTGATTCCGGGGAGTACCTTCTGCCGGTGCTGGTAGTTGTCAATGCGGTCCCGGAGCTCCTGGAAGATCCTGGGCTGCTCCGGACGCGGCCCGACGATGTTCATGTCCCCCTGCAGCACATTGAACAACTGGGGGAGCTCGTCCAGGCGGGTCTTCCGGAGGAAGCGCCCGACAGTGGTGATCCGGGGATCGTGGGCCGTGGCCCACACCTGGGAAGGAGTGCCGGTCTCGGGGCGCATCGTGCGGAACTTGTAGATCGTGAAGACCCGGCCGCCCAGATCCTCCTTCCGCTTGCTCATGATCTCGTCACTGACCACTCCCCGGCGGCGGTCCACGCCCACCCGGGGCTGCGTGAACAGGACGGGACCCGGCGACGAGAGCCGGATGGCCACCGCGATCACCAGCATGAACGGGAGGGTCACCGCGATCCCCACCAGGGCCACCACCACATTCAGCGCCCGGCAGAGGGGATTCATGAATACGGCATCGCCACTCTCCCTCCGCTCCCGGGTGAGGGGGATGGCGGACCGGGGGGTAGACCGGGGGGACTCGGAAACCATCGTGGCGCTGGGGCCGCTGTCGAAGTCAAAAGTGGTAGTGCTCACGTGCGCTTCAGACCGGTTGAAGAGTAGCTCAGGTCGTCCAACAGCCGGAGGACTGTGCTGACCACTCTGTGCAAGGCCCGTTCACATCCTGCGGACCAGAGGTCTGGAAACCACTCAAGACGTTTAACAACAATGCCTTACAGCGACAACGGAGGCTCCCCGCACATCGGATCCCCCCGGGGGATCGCCCCCCCATCTGTGGAGTCCCCGCCACAAGCGCCGCGCCCCCCCTGCGCCGGAGTTGCCGGGGGAGGCGGGATCAGGAGGAAGACGGAGGAAGGGAGAGTCGGAAGAAGAACCGGGTACCCCAGTCGGTCCCCGTCTCGTACCGGAGTTCCGACCCCAGCGCCTCCGCCAGGCGCCGGGCAATGGACAGACCCAGGCCGCTGCCGGAGAAGAAGTGGCCGCTGCGGTGCTCCGACTTCTTGAACGGCTCGTACAGCGTTTCCTGGTTGCGGGGGTCGATCCCCCGGCCCGTATCCCGCACCGAGAAGAGGACATCGCTGGATCCCAGCCCTTCGGCGCTGATCTCCACAAAGCCCTCGTCCGTGAACTTCAGGGCGTTGGTGGTGAGGTTCAGGAGGATCCGGCTCAAGGGGAGGGGGTGGCCCAGCCGGCGGTCCTCCAGCGGAGGCCGGAAGCGGAGCTCGATCCCTTTCACATCCGCCATGGGACGCACAACCTCCTCCACCGTATCGAAGATCTCGGTGACCGTGAAGGGGACAGGGTCGTCCTCGGAGAGGCGCGTTCCTCCCCGGGCCATCTCCATCACATCGCTGGCGATGGAGACCATTCCCAGGGCGGCACTGTAGATCAGCCCGAGTTGGTTCCGCTGCAGTTCGTTGGTGGCTCCGCTGTGTCCCGCCCGGAGTGTCTCCGCCAGGAAGAGGACGGAGGTCAGGGGGGAACGGAGGTCGTGGGCCACCTCCACAATCAGTTCGAAGGCGTCCGGTTCTGCGAGCCTCGCCCCCAGATCCGCCTCGTCGCCGGGGAGCACGGCCCGCTGCAGTTCCCGGAGCCTACGGAGTACGGTGAGCAGCTCCTCGGCGGCCGCGGCGGGGAGTCCTGCGGAATGGGCCACCAGGTCGTCCCTGAGGGCCTCGGCCAGCCGTCGGTCCAGGAGGCGGACCTGGAGGGTGTCGTTTCCCTCATGGGACACAACGTCCTGCTCCAGCAGACCACCGATCCGGAGGAGCTCGCCCAGCGCTGCCCTCTGGGCGGAGGTGGCCCGGGCCGCTCCGGGAGCGATCTGGGCAGCAACGCGGAAGATGGCCGCCCGCACCAGATCCTGGCGGACTCCATGCTCGTCCAGGACCTGGGGGGTGATGGGGATGGGAAGGGGAGGACCGACTCCCCGGTCCA
Source organism: uncultured Gemmatimonadaceae bacterium (assembly GCA_964420725.1). Lineage (GTDB taxonomy): Bacteria > Gemmatimonadota > Gemmatimonadetes > Longimicrobiales > Gaopeijiaceae > CAYQVI01. The sequence continues at coordinate 7,794 of CAYQVI010000036.1, forward strand.
CCCCCTCCAACGCGTCAGTCGTCGAGGATGTTGTCCCGGTGGGTCCCATGCTTCTCCATGAGTCGGTAGAGCGTCGTCCGGTCCACCCCACCGATCCGCGCCGCGTCCGAGATGTTCCCGTTGGCACGACGGATCACGTGCTCGAGATACCGCTTCTCGAACTCGGCGAGAACCTGCTCCCGGGCCGTATGGTAGTCATCGGTGAACCGGAAGGGGGCCAGGAACCCCCCACCGCCGCCGAACCCGGGATCATCGTCGATGAAGGGAATGTCGTCGGGGCCCACTTCCCCGCCGGGGGGAAGGAGCACCGCAGCGTGTTCCATCACATTGCGCAGTTCCCGCACGTTCCCCCGCCATGGGCTGGCCACCAGGGCGTCCAGCGCAGCGGCCGAGAGCACCGGAGGCTTCTCCCTCCGGCCCCGGTGCTGCTTCCAGAACTCCGCCAGGAAGTGCTCCGCCAGGACCGGGATGTCCTCCGGTCGGTTCCGCAGCGGCGGGATGTGGATGGGTACGACCCGGAGCCGGTAGTGGAGGTCCCGCCGGAGCTTGTTCTGGCGAATGGCCTCGGACGGGTCCTGGTTGGTGGCGGCAATGAAGCGGACATTCACCACCGCATCGGTCCGGGTGCTCCCCACCCGGCGGACAACGCCGTCCTGGATGACGCGGAGGAGCTTGGCCTGGATGGAATGGGGCATCTCCGTGAGCTCGTCCAGGAAGAGGGTCCCCCCGTGGGCGACCTCCAGTAGCCCCTTCTTCTCCCGGACTGCCCCGGTGAAGGCCCCCTCCATGTGTCCGAACATCTCGGACTCCAGCAGTGTATCCGGAAGTGCAGCACAATTCACCGGGACCAGCTCCCGGGAACTCCGGCGGCTGTTGGCATGGATGAACTGGGCGATCACCTCCTTCCCCGTCCCGCTCTCACCGGTGATGAAGACCGAGGCGTCTGTGGCCGCCACCCGGCGGGCCAACTCCACCACCTGCCGGAATCCCCTGGACTCCCCCAGGAGGGCGCCCCCGGAGGTGCGGGCCAACAGGGGCCCGCTCTCGGACTCCCCCTCTTCACTCCGGGCGGTCTCGCTCTCCCTGGAGACCAGGACGGTATGGGCCGCCCGCCCCATGAGGATCTTCAGGTGGGTGGCAGAGAACGGTTTGGGAATGTAGTCCCAGGCTCCCGCGCGAAGGGCCTGGATGCTGGACTCCACGCTGGGATTCCCGGTCATGACCAGGACGATGGTGCCGGGAGCCTCCTTGAGTGCCACCTCCAGAACGTCCATTCCGGACATCTTGGGGAGGTAGAGATCCAGGAGGATGATGTCGAATCGGCGCCTCTGGAGGAGCTCGACGGCCTCCTCCCCACGGGCACAGACCGTTACGGGGAACCCGTCCGCACGGAGGATCGAGGCACAACTCTCCCTGAGCGTATGCTCGTCGTCCACCACCAGGACCTCGATGGTTTCGCGGACATTGCGCTCGATGGAGAGCAGGCCCTCGGCGCCGGGGTTCTTCGGCCCCGAATCGGCGCCCGCCCGGGTTTCGCCATCCTCGACGGAGCGAGCAGGCTGGTTTCGGTCGGTCATGATCAACCGCGTCAGAAGGGAATCCGCAGGACCGCCAGCGGGGGGGCCGTCCGCGTCACCCCTCGGCGTCACCGACCCGGCCAGCCCGGAGCCTCCCGCAGCTGGACTGGCTTGAAGTTTTCCATCGGGACCCCGGAACGCAAGGGGGGTGCACCCTCGAGTGGGGCTCCCGGTCCACACGACTCGTTGCTCCTCCGCAACAGGACATCCTGCCAGGAGCGGGGTTCCGGGGTACATTCGGACGATTGTACCGCGGAATGCCAACCTCCTCCGCCTGCGCCCCTCTACCGATGAAGGACCACCCGCTCAGCTTCGACGGCCCTGGCCCCGATCTTGATCAAGGTGGAAACAGCCAATCCATGTTCCGCTCTTCCTTCGGGAACGCTCCTGATGACTGAACGACTCCTGCCACCTGGTGGCGACGACGGGAATGAAGGTCTGATTCCCTATGAAGACGCACCCATGTACTCCTCCCAGGGCATGGGACAGGAAGAGGAGGCGGACGAGATTCCGTGGCGCCGTTACATCTCGGCGTTCATGCGCTTCAAGTGGGTGATGGTAGCGGTCATGGGAGTGGGACTGCTGGGAGCGGCTCTGGCATTTCGCACGGGAAGCCCGGTTTACACAGCCCAGGGCAGTATCTGGATCAAGACCGACGGAAGCCGCACCGGAGGGAATGCAGGGGGACCCATCGAGTCGGGGGGACTCCTCCGCCAGGCCGCCTGGCTGGACCTCCTCCGCTCCGGCCAGGTGCTGGACACCGTGGCCGTTCGGGAGCGGCTCTATCTCGATGTTCCGTCTGATCAGGACAAAGAGCCCTTCAGGACCCTCTCCACCGTGGGGGACTACCGCACCGGCGGGTATCTGCTGACCGTGGCCCCCGACGGTGCGTCCTGGACACTCACCACCGGCCGGGACGAGGTGGTGGACCGGGGAGCCGTGGGGAGCCCCATCGGTACGTCCCTGGGGATGCAGTGGACTCCGCCGGCAGGGTCGCTGGCGGCAGGAGCCACCTACCGCTTCGGGCTGGTGAGTCCAGGGCAGGTGGGGCGGGATCTGAACACCCGTCTGATGACCGGACAGGACCTGCAGGTGAACTTCATCCGGGTATCCCTTTCGGATCCCGATCCCGAGAAGGCCGCCAGGGTGGTGAATTCCATCCTGGAGCGCTTCGTCGAGGTGGCGGATCGGCTGAAGCGGGACGATCTGGACTACAGGGTCCAGAAGGTCTTCGAGCAGTTGCAGCAGGTGGAGGACTCCCTCTTCTACGCGGACCGGGCCCTGGAGAGCTTCCGGGTGAGCACCGCCACGCTTCCGTCCGAACAGGCCACGGCCATGCTCCCCGGGGTTGGTGTGACCCGGGAGAATCCCGTGATCGACAACTTCCACCGGATGCGGCAGGAGGCGGACATCCTGCAGCGGGACCGGGACCGCCTGGCAGCCGTCCTCCAGGATGTGCCCAACCAGGGGCTCAGGGTCCAGGCCTTCGACATCATCCCTGCGGCCTCCCGCTCAAGCCAGTTGAGCCGTGCCCTGGAGGACCTGGTGGACGCCCAGGGGGAAGTGCGCTCCCTGGAGGGCGGCGGCCTCCTGGACAGCCATCCCGAGATGGTCCGGGCGCGGCAGCAGGTGCAGCTCCTGGAACAGGACATCATCCCCCGGGTGGGGTGGGCACTGGTGCAGGAGCTGGATGAGGAGATCGCCCAGCAGCAATCGATGGTGGCGGGAACGGCCCGGGAGCTGACGGCCATCCCGGTGCGGAGCATCGAGGAGAGTCGGCTGGAGCGGCAGCGGGCCAGTTGGAGCACCCTCCATGCCGATCTGCAGCAGCGGTTCCAGGAGGCCCGGTTGGCGGCCGCCAGCATGGTGCGGGACGCGGAGCTCCACGACCGGGCATTCCCCCCGCAGTGGCCCTCCAGTGACCAGCGGATGCGGCTGGTCCTCATGATCCTGGCGGCCAGCGTCGGCCTGTCTCTGGGATCGGCCATCCTGCTGGACCGTCTGGATCCGAAGGTCCGCTATCCGAAGCAGGTCACCAGCGAGATCGGCCTGGAGATCCTGGGCACGGTGCCCCGGATCCTGAACCAGCGGGGCCGGAAGGCCCGGGAGAACCGGGACCAGGTGCTGGAGGCCTTCCGGGATCTGCGCCTGAATCTGGAGTATGCCTACGGGAGCGCAGGCCCCCTGCTGGTCACCATCTCCAGCCCGGGTCAGAGCGAGGGGAAGTCGCTCATCTCCACGAACCTGGCGCTGGCCTTCGCCGAGATGGGGAAGAAGACCATCCTCGTGGACGGAGATACCCGACGGGGGGATGCCCATCGGCTCCTGGGAGTGCAGCGGAAGCCCGGGCTCACCGATGTCCTCCAGCGGACGGTGGAGGCCCGGGATGCCATCCAGGTGACGGAGTATGCCCAGCTGGACTATCTGGCCTCTGGAAGCCGGATGGCCAACTCCCCGGAACTCCTGGGCACCATCGGCGCCCAGAGGCTTTTCGCGTGGCTCCGGGGGCGCTACCAGGTGATCCTGGTGGACAGCCCCCCCCTGGCGGCAGGAAGCGACGCCTTTGTCCTCTCCTCCATCACCGGGAACCTGGCCATGGTGCTCCGGCACGGGGCGTCGGATCGGGGACTGGTGCAGGCCCGGCTGGAGTCGATCCATCGGCTCCCCATCCGGGTGCTGGGCGCAATCATGAACGATGTCGAAGTGAGTGGGATCTACAAGTACTATGGCAACTACCTCCCGGGGTACGCCGCAGGGATGGAGGATCCGGGGGACGAAGGCTCCCGCTCCCTCCTCTCGGATGGAGGGCGTGCCGCCGACTGAGCGACCCCCCTGCCGGGGCCTGGCTCCGCAGGTCTGAAGCAGAAAGCCCCTGGAGCGTCGAAGCGCTCCAGGGGCTTTCTGCCGTGTGGGAGTCCCACAGGGCCCGAACGGGACCGCCGTCAGTTGCGGAGGGAGGAGCCGGTCCCTGCGGTGGGCGAGACCTGAGCCTGGCGGAGATCCATGGTGGCCTGGGAGAGGAAGTCCACCGGCACGAGGGGATCCGCGCCGGCGTCCTCCACATGATGGACACCGATCCGGACGGAGGTTCCCCGGAGACCCTCCTCCGTGCGGATGGCCTCGGCAACCCGTTGAGCCAGTCGGCGGATCCCCACCGGGTCGGACCCCGAGGAGATCACGACGAAGTCCGCCAGCCCCAACCGCCCAAGGGTATCGGACAGACGGGTGGTTCCCGAGAGCACCCGGGTGACCACCTGGGCCATGTCCCCGGGATCCGGGGTGGCGAGGGTGGCCCGTTCGTCGGGGCGGACACCCACCACCACGCAGGAGATGGAGCGACGGTTCCGGGCAGCGTCCGCCGCCACCTCGTCCACCCTCCGGAGGATCCCCCGGATGTTGTAGAGCCCGGTCTGGGGGTCGCAGAGGCTCTCCTCCCGCGCCTGATCCGCCTCCAGCTTCGCGGCGACGAAGGTGGTGACCTTCAGGAGCAGCTCCTCCGGATCAAGCGGGGGGCGCAGGATGTCCCATGCACCCGCCTGCACTGCATCCAGCCTCTCCGCCCGCCCCAGGGGAGCCGTGGTCAGCACCAGGATGGGGGTCCCCCGGCCTACCGAGGGAAGCTCCCGGAGGGCCCGGCAGACATCGGGGCCGGTCATGTCCGGAAGATGCATGTCGATGATGATGACATCTGGCCGTACCTTTGAGGCCAGCTCCAGCGCCTGACGGCCTGTATAGGCCTTCAGGACGGCGCTCCCGGAGGAGCCCAGAATGCTCTCGATGGATCGGGCCGTCCATTCCTGGCTGTCCACCACCAGTACGAGAGGGGTTCGGGACAGACCCCGGGGTTCAGTCATTCAAGGTTCCCTGGCACTGGGGAGGGGGGCGAGGAGATCCAGATGGGCCGCACAGACATCCTGAGAGACCCTCTGCATGCACGTTTCGTGCAAGGGCACAGAAGAGGGGCGGCACCAAAGCAGTTCCACGATCACCGGCGGCCCGGGGGGCCCTTCCCGCCCTGCCATAGTGGATGGATGCCCCGCCTGCGTGGCGGCCCCGCAACGCCTCCCGTGGGGCAAGGGCGGGGAATGGGTGGTGCAAAGTGTTGTGGCCACGGCCCACAGCGCGTCCCGGGCCCCGGGGATCCCCAACGGCCCCGTTCTGGTAGGAGGACGAAGTGTTGCACCCCGGAGGTCGAAGTCGGTCCCCGATGTGATGGATTCCCCTACGAGACCCTGGAGGGCCTCGATGCTTCGAAGATCAATGCTCCCCGCCCTGCTCCTGGCGGGGCTCATGGCCATGCTTCCCGGAGGCGCGTCGGGGCAGTCCCCCGTCCCCATGGACCCGGGGAGACTCGAACTCACCCGGGCCGACCTCACCCGTCTCCTGGGGGAGCTGGAGGAAGTGGCGGCTTCCCCTGCCTACGGGTCCGGCATCCGGGAACGGGCGCGCCAGGACATGGAGGCCGTCCAGGAGCGTCTGGCCCAGGGGGACTTCCGGGCAGGGGACCGGGTGGTGCTGGCGGTGGCCGGGCGGCCCGAGCTGGCAGACACCCTGATCGTGGAGCCTGGTCCCCGGATCACCATTCCCTCCCTGGGGCCGGTGGAGCTGGAGGGTGTCCTCCGTTCGGAACTGCGCTCGCATCTCACCTCCGAGATCGGCCGCTATTTCCGGGATCCCTCCGTGCAGGCCGAGTCGCTGATCCGGATCTCCATCCAGGGGATGGTGATGAATCCCGGGTTCTACACGGTGCCGGCCAACGTCCTCCTCTCCGACGCGCTGATGCAGGCGGGGGGACCGGACCGGACGGCGGACCTGGACAAGCTCCGGATCGAGCGGTCCGGGAGCATCCTCTGGGACGGGGAGCTGCTCCAGGACATGCTGGTGGCAGGCCGCACCCTGGACCAGCTCAACCTCAGGGCCGGCGACCAGATCGTGCTTCCGGAGCGGCGGGCAAGCCTCTTCTTCGAGATCGCCCGCTACGGGGCGATCATCGTATCCACCATCCTGCTGGGTAGCCGGGTGTTCTGAGGGCGTCGGGGCATCCGCGCCGTCCCCCCTGCGGCCCGGCCGGTCCCCGGACTCCCGCCGGGTCCATGACGCAGAAAGGCCCCCGCTCCAGGGCTGGAGTTGGGGGTCTTCTCATAGGCTGCCAGGGGGGGCGTGCGCCCCTGGTTCCGGGGTTCAGGAGCCGACTCCCCGGTCGAAGCGACCAGACAGGCCAGATCCCCCTTCCCTGGTCGCGGGAAGGGGGATCTGGCCTGTCCGATGTCCTGCCGGGGAGGGGTTGTCAGCCCTTCTTCAGCCGATCGTCAAGCAGACCACGGAGCCTCTTGAGCTGTTCACCGGAGAGATTCTCGTCCGCCACCAACTGGGTAACCAGGAGTTCCGGCGAGTTCTGGAAGAGCTTCCGGGTCAGCCTCCTCACGTGGCTGTCCCGGGCCTCGGTGCGCTGAACCAGAGGGTAGTAGCGGTACGCCCTCCCCTCCTCCTTGTGCGCGACGCGGGCCTTCTCCTCCAGCGTCCGGAGAATGGTCAGCACAGTGGTATAGGCCAGAGGATCGGGGAGGCGCTCCTTCACTTCGGCAACTGTTCCGGAGCCCAGATCCCAGAGGACCGCCATCACATCCAGTTCACGGTCGGTGAAGAGCACTTCGGTCACGGCTCGCTCCAATTCGGTGGAGAGTGTTGTTGGTCATGCCGGGGCCCTCGTGGACCAGGCGTACCAGGGAGTTTCCCCCGACTGCTGACGCCTGGACATCAGGGACCAGGCGACGTCTGATCTGTCAACCAGGGACGAAGCAAATCTAAATAACGCCTCTCCGCCCCGTGCGCCACCACCCCTGCGGAGCCGCCCCTTCATCCTCTCCCGGCGGCAGGGAGGGGGTCACGCCTCCGGATCCTCTCCGCCACCGGGGGCCAGTACCCGCCTGAGGTAGTTCACCTGTCCCAGATGGTAGGCCAGGTGACTGCAGAGATGGCCCAGGAAGAACCCCACGGAACGCCCGGAATAGCGGGCGGGGATCTCGGGCATGACCTCGATGAGGCGGTCGGAGGGGAGCGATGGGAGGACGGTGGCCAGCATCGTCCGGGTCTCCTCGATCTTCTGCAGGATCTCATCCCGGGAGATGTCCCGGGTCCCGAACTCAGCATCCCGGTTCCTGACGTATCCGGTCCCGCCCAGAACAGCCCCCACGAAGTGCTGGAGGTTGCCGCACATGTGGAGGGCCAGCGTACCCACAGGGTTGATGACCGAGCCGGTGACACGCCAGAGGTGCTCCTCGGGCATGGCCAGCACCTCCCCCGCCAGGATCTCCAGGTCCCGACGCATGATCTCGGCCATCACCGCCAACTGCTGCCGCTCTGGATCCTGCAAGTGGTACCTCCATGAGGTCATCCGCGAAACCCTGTCCCCCCGGCGAGCGGGGAGGGCCAACCGGCGTTTCGCGGGTGGGACACCGGCGAAGACATTTTCAGGATTCCCCGGAAGCTACTCTTGGGGGGGTACCACCGCCATAGCCACCCCGACCCCTCCCATCTATCTTCCCGGGCCGAAGCCCTCCGTCCCCACGCCCCCGTCGCATGAGCCTCGAATCCCCGGAAGTGCATCGACTCCGAGAGGTCCTCGGTACCCACCGGTTGCAGCAGGGTGTGCCCCTGGCCCCCCTGACCACCTTCCGGATCGGAGGGAGGGCCGAGTACCTCTACCGGGCTGGCACCGCCGCCGAACTGGCCCAGGCGATCCTGCTCAGCCGGGAGTTGGGGATCCCCCACGTTCTCCTGGGGCGGGGGGCCAACGTTCTGGTGGCCGACGCCGGTGTTCCCGGGCTGGTGATCCGGAATGCGGTGGAGGGCGTTGAGTTCCTTCCCGAGGGGCGGGTCCGGGCAGGGGCCGGGGTGGACATCTTCCCCGACCTGATCAACGCCACGGTCTCCCGGGGGCTGGGAGGGCTCCACCATTTCGTGGGGATCCCCAGCACCGTGGGGGGGGCTCTCTGGCAGAACCTCCACTTCCTCTCCCCGGACCGCTCCAGGACGGTCTTCATCGAGGAGGTCCTGGAATCCGCCGAGATCCTCACGGAGGAGGGGGAGTTCCGCACCGTGGACCGGGACTACTTCCAGTTCGGGTACGACGACAGCATCCTCCACCACCGGAGGGACGTGGTCCTCTCCGCCACCTTCGCACTCCAGGCCGAGCCCGTGGAAACCCTCCGGGAAGTCATCCGGGAGAACCTCCGGTGGCGGGACGACCGCCATCCGGATCTGTGGCTCTACCCCTCGGCGGGGTCCATCTTCCAGAAGATCGAGGGCGTGGGGGCCGGTCGCCTCATCGACGAGTGCGGACTCAAGGGGCACGTCCACGGGGGGGCGGGGATCTTCCACCGCCACGCCAACATCATCGTGAATCTGGGGGGGGCCACCGCCGCGGAGGTACGATTCCTCATCGACCTCTGTCAGCGCACGGTGCGGGAGCAGTTGGGCTACGAACTCACCCCGGAAATCGGCTTCGTGGGGGCTTTCTGACGGTGAGGGGCGGGATCAGGGCTCCTCCCGCTCCCCCCCCGCCAACTCCCGCAGCACCTCCGGGTCGATGCGATGCCCGCCCGGATGCAGGACCGTACCTACCGCCACCCCGGCCCTCTGAAGCATCTCCACATCCCGTCCCTCCCCCTCGGCCGGGTGCAACCGGTCCGCCGCCCCCCTCACCAGGATCACCTGGCTCCCCTGCATGCTCCGGGCAAAGGGCTCCAGCGCCAGGTCCCCCGGGAGTGCCGCCCCCCAGAGTACGAGGAGAGCCGGGGCGACCGCGCCGTGGGCCACCCAGCGGGCCGCCGTGTGCACACCCTGGGAGAAACCGAGCACAAGACGGGCCGGTGGGGTGCCGGGCTCCTCCTGCCGGATCCGGAGGTGGAGCCCGTCCAGGTACCGGACGTAGTCCCGGATCTCCGCCTCCCGGTCCTCCCGGGTCATCCAGGTGGCCCCCACCCTGTGCTGCGGGCCATGGGGCCCCCCGGCCTCGTCCAGGTAGAAGCGGGACAGCCCCTCCGGAGCCACGATGCGGCGATGGGGGGTGGTCAGGGGGAGGAGCCGCTCAAGGAAGAAGCGGGCCAGCTGCCGGTAGCCGTGGAGGACCATCCAGAGCTCCTGGACCCCCTCCTCCCCTCCCGCAAAGCTGAAGCGGGCGCTCCGGAGGACGTCGATCCGCCCCTCCCGGATGGAGTCTTCCATGGAGCGGCTCCTCAGAAGCCCGGTCCCGCCACCCACCACCAGACGGAGTAGAGGGCAAAGCCCAGATGGGCCACCAGGAAGAACCGGAGCGTCCACCGGGCCGGCGTGGGGAGCTCCATCCTGAGGTTCCTCACCACCAGCCAGGCCATGCCGGCGGCGATCCACCCGGTGTAGGGCACCACGTACCACGCGATGGTGGGGATGGTGTCCAGCACGGTGGGGCGGACCACCCCGGTGAGGAGTCGCACCATGGTCCGGAGCCCAAGGGGCACAAGCACCACGAAGGCCGGCGCGAAGAGGAGGGCGTTGACGAAGAAGGCCAGCCCTGCCCTGCTCTCGATCCAGGGGGAGGCAGGGGGCTGATCGCCCAGTCGGGGAAGATCGGTGGTGTGTTCCATGTCCATACGTTCGAAGGGTTGGAGTCCGGGGGCAACGCCCCCTGTCGGATTTCGCTCCCCCATCCCACCTTCCCCGCGCCCCCCGGGGTGGATGCAGTCGCGCTTGCCTGCCGCCTTCGCAGTCTCGTTCCCCTACCCGCGTGCTCCCACAATGACCCACGCTCCCCAGGGTGACCGTCGCCGGATCTTCGCCTGGTGCATGTACGACTGGGCCAATTCGGCCTTCACCACCCTGGTGGTGACCTTCATCTACTCCACGTACTTCGCCAACGCCATCGCCCCGGACGAGATCACCGGCACGACCCTCTGGTCCCGGGCCGTCTCCTTCAGTGCCCTGGCCATCGCCCTCCTGTCGCCGATCCTGGGGGCCATGGCGGACCGGGGGGGGACGAGGCGGGCCTTCCTTGTGGCCACAAGCCTCACCTGTATCGTGGCCACCGCGGCGCTGGCCTTCGTGGCCCCGGGGAGCGAGGGGGCCATCCTGACGGCGCTGGTGCTCTTCGTGGTGGCGAACGTGGGCTTCGAGGTGGGGATGGTGTTCTACAACTCCTTCCTGCTCCACATCGCCCCGCCGGGGCAGGTGGGGCGGATCTCGGGATATGCCTGGGGGTTGGGCTACATCGGCGGAGTCGCGTGCATGGTCCTGGCGCTGCTGGGCTTCGTGGGGTTGGGGGACAACCCCGGCTTCCTGGGGTTGGACACCTCGGAAGGCTTCCACGTCCGGGCCACGAACCTTCTGGTGGCGGGGTGGTTCTTCCTCTTCGCCATCCCCACCTTCCTCTGGGTCCGGGGGGCCAACGACCCCCTCCCCGGGACCCCGCTGAGCGTGAAGGCCGCTTTCCTGGAGATCCGGGATACGGTGCGTGAGGTGGGGACCTACCGGCAGGTGGCCCGCTTCCTCCTGGCCCGGATGATCTACAATGACGGACTGGTGACCATCTTCGCCTTCGGCGGCATCTACGCCATGGGCACCTTCGGAATGAGCTTCTCCGACGTCATCGTCTTCGGGATCGCCCTCAATGTCTCCGCAGGGGCGGGAGCCTTCATCTTCGGGCATCTGGAGGACCGGGTGGGGGCCCGGCGCACGGTCCTGTTCAGCATCGCAGCGCTGATCCTCACCACCCTCATGGCGGTCCTCGGCCCCACCGTGGGGTGGCTCTGGGCTGCCGGGATCCTCATCGGACTCTGTGCCGGCCCCAACCAGTCGTCCAGCCGCTCCATGCTGGCGCGGATGGTCCCGGCAAAGAAGCAGGGGGAGTTCTTCGGCCTCTATGCCATGTCGGGAAAGCTCACGGCCTTCGTCGGGCCGCTGGCCCTGGGGATCGCCACGGATGTGTTCGGGAACCAGCGGGCCGGTGTGGCCTCGATCCTGGTCCTTTTCGTGGTGGGAGGTGCGCTGCTGCTGCTGGTGGACGAGGAGGAGGGGGTCGCCACCGCCCGGGCCCTGGATGCGGAGGAGGAGACGGCCTGACCTCTCCGGGGGGTGCCGACCCCTCGGTCAGGCCTCCCGCCCCCGCTCCAGCGCCGCCCGGAAGACCATGTCCAGCTGGTCCAGTCGCTCGGCCTCCTCCACGCTCTGGAGCAGCCTCTGCTGCCACACCGGATCGATCTGGATGGTGGGGGCCAGCCGGAAGGAGAGCTCCTCCTCCTCGTCGAACTCGGGAAGGGACTCCGGGGGTGAGGGGAGGGAGTCCAGGACGGAGTGGAACAGGGCGATGGACTGCCGTCGCCGCTCCACCAGACTCGCCTCCTGGAACCCCGGGACCGGATCGTCCTCCATCTCCTCCACCACGGCGTCGTAGTAGGGTTCCTCCGATTCCACCGAGTCCACGATCCGGAAGCGCTCCCTCCCGGTGGTAAGGATCAGGGAGCGACCGTCCGGGAGGACCTGGAACTCCTCGATCTCCGCCACGCACCCCACGCGACCCGTCTCCGTGAGGAAGGGGCCGAACCGGTCGGAATCGTGGAACACCAGGCCGAAGCGACGGTCGTGCTCCAGACACCGGGCCACCATCCGCCGGTACCGGGGCTCGAAGATGTGGAGGGGGAGGCTGGCGCCGGGGAAGAGGACGACCCCGAGGGGGAAGAGCGGCAATCTGAACATGGAAGGGAAAACCCCGGGGCGGAGCGAGAGTTCTACCGGGCCCCGAGGAGCCGTGGGCCGGGGCAGCCGGATGGGAGGTGGGACGCCGCGGCCGCGGCGTCCCACCTTCTCCGTCAAACGGCGTCCGAGAGCGACGTGAAGGCGAAGTCCCGGACCTTCAGCGGCGGCACGATCACCGTATTGGTGAGGCCGGACGACTCTCCCGACGAGATCCGCACCGGGGCACCCATGGCCTCGATGTTGTTCAGCATGAAGATGGGCGACTCGTTCCAGCGGAGATTCTTCACCGGATGGGCAATGCGCCCGTTCTCGATGAGGAAGGTCCCGTCCCGGGACAGCCCGGTGAACAGGATGGTCCTGGGATCCACCCCCCGGATGTACCAGAAGCGGGTCACCAGGAGCCCCCGCTCGGTGGAGCGGATCATGTCCTCGATGGTATCGGTGCCCCCCTCCATGGACCACCCCGAGGCGAACCCGGTGGGAGCCCTTCCCTGCCGCTCCGCCCAGTACCGGTCGTAGACCAGGTTCTCCAGACGGCCATTCCGGACCCAGGTCTCGGCCTTGTTCGGGAGTCCCTCCCCGTTGAAGGGAGAGGAGTGGATGCGACCATCCGAGGGATCGGAACGGATGCTCACCCTCTCATCCAGGAAGACCTGGCCGATCCGGTTCCCCCCCCCAGGCTGGCTGAAGAAGGAGCGCCCCTCGTCCGCCCCCCGGGCCCCCATGGCGTTCACCATGAGGTTCACCATGTTCCCCACTGCGGTGGGCTCGAGGATCACCGTCCACCGCCCGGGCTCCACCGCCCGGGGCTCCCGGGAGGCCATGGCCTTCTCGATGGCCACCCGCCCCAGAGCCCCGGTATCCAACTCCCTCCAGTCGTTGACGCTGGTGCCGGCCCACCCGGAGCCGGTGCCGTCCTGGGTCCGGACGGTGGTGGTGAAGTTCACCCGGGAGTCGGTGGAGTAGGCGAAGAGCCCCTGGGAGGTGGCCACCGCCTCGGCTCCGGCCCGATGCACCAGAAACCCGGTGGAGATGAGGTCCCGCTCGGCGGCAGGGGTGGTGACCGCCGTGATGGCCCGGGCCCGGGCTTCCGGCTCCAGGTTGGCGGTGGACTCGAAGTACGAGCGACTCTCGGGGTAGCTCTGGGCGCCCAGCTCCCCCATGTACTCCGGGTCCTCCGGGACGAGGCGGGCCAGGCGCTCCGAGGTCCGGACCACCTCCCTGAGCGACTCGTCGTCGAAGCGGTTCGTGGTGGCGGAGGCCACCTGCTTCCCGAAGGCGCTGCTCACCGTCAGGGTGGAGTTCTGGATGTCGCCGGAGGTGGACATCTGGTTCTGGGCGAACCGGG
>CAYQVI010000037.1:0-20881 GCA_964420725.1 uncultured Gemmatimonadaceae bacterium
ACCAAGGAGGGACCATGGGCCGTACCGGATGGCTGATCCTCGCGACCATCCTGCTCCTTCTGGGAGTGGGCTCCCTCTTCCTGGAGGGGATCTCCTACGTCACACAGGAGACGGTGGTGGACATCGGCCCTCTGGAGGTCACCGCAGAGAACGAGGAACGGGTGGCCCTACCGCTCTGGATCTCGTTCGTGCTGGCGGCAGCGGGCGCCATTGCTCTCGTGGTGGGGCTGGGGCGCTCCAGGTCCACCTAGACGGACCGAGGCATCACGACCCTGATCCCGGCCCCGGGCCGGATCGTCAGAGGGGGACCTCGAGGTCCCTCCCCATCTTCCCATAAGGAGTGAGCACCCATGTTGACCTGGGCCATCATCTTTCTCGTCATCGCCGTGATCGCAGGGGCCTTCGGCTTCGGAGCCACGGCCTCTGCGGCCGCAGGAATCGCCAAGATCCTCTTCTACATCTTCATCGTGACTTTCGTGATCATGCTCATCATGTCGTTCGCCGGCGGGCGGGCCATCACCTGACGCCCCCTACCTGACAAGGGGTTGCACCACTGGAGGGGGCGATCTACACCAGCCCCCCCAGTGCGTCCCCCCCTCCCACCCTCTGCGGCCCCCGGATCCGCGTCACACCGGGGAGGGAGAGCACCCACCCGGCGCCGAAGGTCCCTGCGGGGGTCAGGGTTCCACCCCGGGGCGGGTCCAACGCGAGCAGCGCCTCCATGGCCCGGACCCCCGCCAGTCCGGTGAAGTGGTACCCTTCGGGGAACTCCAGGACCACCTCCGCAGCCGCCCCTTCCCCATCCTCCACACGCCCCCACACCCGGGTTCGCCCGGTGAGTCTTCGCTCCCGATCCGGGCCTTCCGTGCCGGCGGCGATCCTGGCCCGGATCCGGCGGCGAACTGCCCGAAAGCCAAGGAGCCTCCGAACCAGTGGGAGGAGGAACGGGAGCAGACGCACCTGCCAGGGGGAGCTGGTGAGGTAGCAGGTGATGTCCGGAATTCCGGTGGTCCGCCACGCGGTGGAGAGGTCCCCCCAGGTGTAGGGCGCCACTGACCGAAGCCCCCCCAGGCGGCCCGCCATGGGTCCCCCCTCTACCTCCGGCCCGAAGTGGATCCGCCGCCGGAACTCCCTGCGTCCGGGGTTGGCCGGCTCCAGCACCCCACCCCGGCGGACCAGGAGTCCGTCCACCACGCCCTCCACCACCGTCTGGAGCGTCCCGGAACTGGGCCGCCCCGGGGAGTGGAGAGCCAACTCCAGCCGGGTGGCCGACGGAAGGGCCTCCACCAGGAGGGCCGCCGCCCCATCGGTGGGGATCACATCCAGCCCCACCCCCGGCATCAGGATCACCCCCCGCTCCCGGGCCCGGGCATCCAGGGCGAAGGCCGCCTCGAAGACCGGGACCTCCCCTGTGATGTCCAGGTAGTGGACCCCGGCCGCGAGACAGACTTCCATCATGGGGGCGCCGGTTTCCCGGAAGGGACCCGCCGCGTGGAGCACCGCCCCGACACCGGCCAACCCCTCCCGGAGCGCCGCGGGGTCGTCCAGGGGGAAGGCCCGGAGGGGGATGGAATCAAGGGCCCCCGCCGCGGCGGCGTCTGATTCGCCCCCCAGGGCCAACGCCTCCGCAAGTTCAACCTTCAGGCGGCGGAGCTTCTCCTCGTTCCGCCCCGCCAGGACCGGACGATGTCCACGGCGCAGCGCCTCGGCGGCCAGAAGGCGCCCCGTGTAGCCGTATGCTCCATACAGGAGCCACCCTTCACCCGTCGTCATCCTCCGGCTCCCCGACAATCGCACGCTCCATTCTCACCGCCCCCCATCGGGGCTCCACGGGGACTCCCCTCCGGCGCATGGACACCCTGGTGAAGGCCGCCCCGAAGAATAGGATGAGGGAAGAATAGTAGACCCACACCAGGAGGAGGACGAGGGAGCCCGCCGCTCCGTAGGCGGATCCAGGGGCGAACCGGGTGAGATTCTGGGAGATGAGGAACTGGCCCAGGACAAAGAGGAAGGCGGTGACGCCGGCTCCCCGCCCCACCCCACCGTCACCCGGGTTCGTTCCGCCGCGCACGGGAGGGTTCCCTTCGCTCGCTCACTCCACCAGGAAGTTCATCATCATCCCGTGGTCCTCGTGCTCGAGGTTGTGACAGTGGAGCAGGAAGAGGCCCCGGTGGGCCGTGAAGCGGAGCGCCACCTCCACGGTTTCCCCCGGCCACACCAGCACCGTGTCCTTCCGGCCCCTCTCCCACGGATAGACCTGGTTCCGTCCCCCCGTCCGGGTGAGGACCTCGAAGTGGGTGGCGTGGAGATGCACCGGGTGGGGGAAGCCGCTCACATTCTCGAAGACCCAGATCTCGGTCTCGTCGAAGGGCACCCGCTCGTCGATGCGGTCCATGTCGAAGGACCGCCCGTTGATGGTGTGGTTCATCATCCGGGAGTCGAACTGGAAGTGGCGCCGTCTGAGCACCCCGGACCGATCGGGGGGAGGGGGAAGGGGGAGGAAGCGGGGAGGGATCCTCCGCCGCAGCGGCGACGCCCGGGTCACCCGGAACTCCACCAGATCCAGCGGCTCTCCCTGCCGGTTGGCCTGGGCCATCATCCCCCCCATCCCGCCCCGCCCCCCCATCCCCCGCCCCATCCCTCCCCCCATGGAGCCGGGGATGGTGAAGGGGAGTGAAACCAGCGAGACCCGGTCCCCCACCTCCCGGTCCGATAGGTCCAGGAGGAGGTCCAGCCGCTCCCCCACCCCCATGAACAGGGAGGTGACTTCCACCGGACGCTCCAGCAGCCCACCATCGTTCCCCACCACCACCAGAGGGCGCCCGTCGGAGCGGGCCAGGTTGAAGATCCTGGCGTTGGAGCCATTGAGCAGCCGCAGCCGGTAGAGGGTGTTCTCCACCTCCCTGTACGGGTCCCGGACGCCATTGGCAAAGGGCGTGTCCCCCATCACACCCGCCATCATGGAGGGCCCCATGGCCTGGTAGACCGGCACCCCCCGGGGATCCAGCCGGCGATCCTGCAGGATGATGGGGAGCTCGTGCTCGCCATCGGGGAGCCCCAACGCCGCCTCCTCCGGGTCGTCCACCACCAGGAGGCCGGCGATTCCCATCCAGGTGTGGAACCCGGTGCGCATGTGGGCGTGGGAGTGGTACCAGTAGGTGCCGGCCCGGTCCTCCACAGGGAAGCGGTAGTGGTACTCCTCCCCGGAGGCCACCGCCAGCCGGGGGTGCCCGTCCATGGCCTCCGGGGGCGCCAGCCCGTGCCAGTGGAGGATCAGGGGCTCCGGGAGGCGGTTCACCATGGTCACATCGAGAAGACTCCCCCGCTCCAGACGGAGCATGGGAGAGGGAAGCTGCCCGTTGATCATCCAGGCGGGAGCCCGCGTCCCGCCGCCGATGTGGGCCTCCCCGGGCGCCGCCACCAGATCGAAGAGGACCGGATCCACCACCTCCGGCAGGTGCATGGGATTCCGTGCATCCTGGATTCCGGAGAGAGGCCCGACCGCCGGCCCCCCCAGGATCCCCGCCTGCAGCGCCTCCGGAAGGGCCCCCACCCCCCAGGCCCCCGCCACGGCTCCGGCGGAGAGACGGAGGAAGTCGCGGCGGCGATGAAGCGTGGGTTCAGACATCGAGGCTCCTCAGCGGTCCGACGGGGTGTCCAGGGGAATGCTGACGGAGACCGCCCCCCGGAGGTCGCCGGCGGAATAGCCCACCGCCCGATCCTCCGGGTAGAGCCGCCGGATCAGCGCCAGCACCTCCGGGGCCACCTGGTCCGGCTCCCCGTGACAGGTGGTACACGGCCCCGCGACGGGGATGGGACGGAGGTACCGCAGGGAGGGCCGACCCTCCCGGGCCGCCACCTCCCAGAACTCTCCCGGCACCTCCTCCTCCCCCCAGACCGCCTCCCACTCCTCCAGGATCTCCCTCTCGTACCCATCCGGGTCATTGGCGGGATTCCGGGTCCGGAGGCTCACCCGCCGCACCAGATGGCCGTCACCGGAGAGGGATCGGGCGATCTCCTGGGCCTCCACGGAGCACACCTCCACGGCCTGGGTCGCCCCCCCCTCCTCCAGCGCCGCCAGGAGGCGCCCCTGGAGCTGCATTCCCAGGGCGTCTGCCGCACTCCGGGCCTGGTCCAGGACCCCTTCAGGGAGCTGGGCGACGGCCCCTTCGTCCACCCCGGCCCCGGTTGTCTCAACGGCTGAGTCCACCTCGGGAGGAGGCGAGGGCTGGCACCCCAGCGCCACCAGGAGCAGAAGGGGAAGGAGTCGGACGGCGGTCATGGGGATCATCCTCCGGGAGAGGCGCCAGGAATCGACAGGGTCGGGGGCACAGACCGATGGTAGGGCAACCACCATGCCCCCGGGTCCGGCACCCATCACAGGGGCCGTCCATGGCCGGAGATCCGCGTTGGGGGGGGAAATCAGGGCTCCACCCCTCTCCCGGACCGGAGGGGTGGAGGGGGGTGGATGGTCCCGTGCCCAATCGATGCTGGGCCGAAATGTCCCGTCAGGCGGCGGACACCACCAGTTCCGAGCCTCCAGCCAGAACGGCCTCCACGGCCCGGTCCCTCCCACCACGCTTCCCTTCGTAGAGCGCGGCGTCGGCCACCCTCAGCAGTTGGTCGTGGGTGGTGTCGGAGCCCCCGGGGACGCTCACATACCCGATGGTGACCGTCAGGGGCTCGTCCCCCTCGGGATCGTGCCGGAGGTCCAGCCGCCGGATGGTTCCACGGAGCTTCTCGGCCACGACCCGGGCGGCCTGCGCATCGGTCTCGCCCAGGACCAGGACGAACTCCTCCCCGCCGAACCGGGCCACCCGATCCTGCCCCAGACGGGTGTGGTTCATGAGCGCCTCGGCAATCCGCTGGAGGGCAAGATCCCCCTCGGCATGCCCCCTGTGGTCGTTGAACCGTTTGAAGCAGTCCACATCGGCGATCATCACCGTGACCCACCGTCCGGTGCGGGCCGCAGCCGACAGACTCCGGGAGAGTGCCACCTCAAGCCCCCTCCGATTGGCCGCCCCGGTGAGGGGATCCTTCTCCACCAGCTCCAGGAGCCGGGCCTGGAGGTTCCGGTTCGACCCCTCGAAGTGGAGTCCGAACAGGAAGCCCACGGTGCTGGTGAGGACGATCCAGAGGGTGCGGGCGCTGGCCTTGGCGACGGCGAACTCCTCGCCGGTGAGGTCGGGGAGACGCTCGGCCCCAACCTGCATCCCCAGCATGGACAGGGACCAGAACACCAGCATGGCCGCCCCCAGGGGCAGCCCCCCCAGCATGACCCCCGCTAGCGGAAAGAGGGGGAGCATGATGGCGAACTGACTGCTGGAGCCCCCCGAGATGGCGATGAGGGGGAAGAGGGAGACGGTCACCAGGGAGAGGAGGAGGGCGGGTGCCCAACGGACCACGTGCCCGGCGCCGATGGCCCACCAGGCCAACAGGAGGAAGGCGGAGTTGGCGCCCCCGATGACGCTGAAGACGGGGGGCATGGGCGCCACCAGGGGGCGGACCAGGGTTGCCAGGGTGGAGACCACCGCCAGCACTCCGGCCAGCCAGGTGGCCTGCCGGGCCCGGAGCAGGACCTCCCCGTAGCTGTAGTCTTGCTCCTGCATATCGGCCCTGGATGCTCCCCTGGATCGGCGCGTCGGAATCGCCCTGCACGCATTCAGGATCGGACGCCCCACGGGAACGTTGAGGAAGGTGGCTCCAGGGACCTGCCGCCCTCCGGGCTTCTCCGGGGGGTTGGCGTGGCCCGGAAACACCCCGACGGTACCCCCGGAGGAGTGCTCCCAGGGGGCTTCAGGCCCCCGAGCGGGAGCGCTCCAGGAGCCGGTCCAACAGCCAGCGGGGGCGATCGAGGCCCCGGGCCCGCCGACCTATCCCCTTCCACGGATCAGGGTGCTCCTCCAGGCGCCGGGGGAGGGTCCGGAGGGTATGGGCCCGGGGATGCAGACCCGGATCATCCAGCTCCTCCCACTCCAGGGGAGTGGCCACCGGAGCACCGTTCCGGGCCCGGACAGCGTAGGGCGCCACCGCGGTCTGGGCGTATGCGTTCCGGAGGATGTCCACGAAGATCCGGTCCCCCCTCTGCTCCTTCCGGTGGGCCCGGGTCAGCCGCTCCGGATCCCGGGCCACCAGGAGGTCCCCGAGGTCCGCGGCAAAGGACCGCACCTCGTCGAAGTGGGCCCCCCGGTCCAGAGGGACGTGGATGTGCAGCCCCCGGGATCCGGAGGTCATCAGGAAGGGGACCAGCCCCACCTCCTCCGCCAGCTCCCGGACCTGACGGGCGGCCCGGCGCACCGCCGGAAAGAGCTCCTGCGGGTCCTCCCCGGGGGGGTCCAGGTCCACCACCATCCGGTCGGGATGGCGTACCCGGTCCACCCGGCTCAACCACACGTGGGGGGTGATGCACCCCTGATCTGCCAGGTAGACCAGGGTGGCAGCATCGTCGATCACCAGTTGCCGCAGCGTCCCTTCCTTCTTCTCCACCACCTCCGTGTGGATCCAGTCGGGGAAGTGGTCGGGGACATCCTTCTGGTAGAAGCGGGGGCCCTGGATCCCGTCCGGGAATCGCTGCATGGAGACCAGCCTCCCACGGGCGTGGCGGATCAGGTGGGGGGCGATCCCCCGATAGTAGTCCACCAGCTCCCCCTTCGTGATCCCTGCATCGGGGAAGTAGACCTTCCCGCGACTCGAAACCTCTACGGTCCTGCGGCCGATCCTCATCCCAACCTCCTCTCCAGCTCATGGTTCCCGGCTGCCCTCCCCCCGGAGCGATCCCGGGCGACTGGAGGTTGCGCTGCAGCGGGAGGGTCCCATCCGACTCCGGCGCAAGGACCGATCCGGACTGGTCCACCTTATGCACTACTCATCTAGTCCAAAGCGAGCCGTACTGGAGTTCCACCCCAGACGGGGCGACGGGACTCCTGTTCAGGCCGCCTGGTGGTGCTCCTGGACCTGTACCGACTGCATCCCGGTTGCACCGCTTACACCTTCCACTCCTGGACGGAGGCATCGACACATGGACCAGAGAACCGGAACCGGCCGAGGCGACGGACACGCAAGCATGTACTCCCTGGACGACCTGCAGGGGATCACCGTACGCAACCCCGAGGGGGAGGACCTGGGGAAGCTGGAGGACGTGGTGGTGGACGGACGGTCCGGTCGGGTGGCCTACGCCGTCCTCTCCTTCGGCGGGTTCCTGGGGATGGGGGGGAAGCACTTCGCCATCCCCTGGCAGGCCCTCCAGGAGGGATCCACCCCGGAGTACGTGATCCTGGATATCCCGAAGGAGCGGCTGGAGGAAGCGCCGGGCTTCGATGAGGAGGATCCCCCCACGTACAGCGACCAGCGGTGGGGCACGCAGATCTACGAGTACTACGGGTACCAGCCATACTGGGGCTGAGCGGCGGGCCGGAACCGGGGGCCCTCGCCCCCCGGGATCGCCTGACGGAGGAGGGGGAAGGCCGGCAACCGCGGAGGTCTCCGCCCCCCGCCGGGATCGCGCCACGGCGGCTGCACATCCAGGGAAGTCCAATGAAGTCTCGAACCACAACACCGAGGACAGATCATGGCCATGCAGAATCTCGACGACCTCCTGGTCCACCAGCTCCGGGACATCCTCAGCGCCGAGCGGCAGATCCGCCGGGCCCTCCCCCGGATGGCAAAGGCATCGAAATCCGACAAGCTCCGGGAGGCGCTGGAGTCCCATGTGGAGGAGACCGACCAGCAGATCGAGCGGCTCCGGAAGGCCTTCGACCTCCTGGGGAAGTCCGCCCGGGCCAGCCATTGCGAGGGTGCCGAGGGACTCATCACCGAGGCAGAGGGGTTCCTGGATGGCGACGGGCATGCCGACGTCCGGGATGCCGGACTCATCACCGCCGCCCAGCGGGTGGAGCACTACGAGATGGCGGCCTACGGATCGGCCATCGCCTTCGCCAGGATGCTGGACAAGGACGATGTGGCCAGCCTCCTGGAGGCGACGCTGGAGGAGGAGAAGGCGGCGGATCGGAAGCTCACGAAGATCGCCGAGGGGAGCGTGAACGAGGCCGCCATGAAGGCCGGCAACGGGCGTAGCTGAAGCGGATGGGAAGGGGCCGGAGCGGTCCGCACCCGCCGGGGTGCGGACCGCTCCGGCTTCCGTCACCCGGCCAACGTCTGCCCTCCCAGGAGGGCCAGTACCTCGCCGGTCATGTACCCGGAATCGGCATTCGAAGCGAGGAACACGTAGGTGGGCGCCAACTCCTCCGGCTGGCCCGGACGTCCATATCCAGTGCTCCCCCCGAACCCCGCCACCTCCCCGGCGGGCCGGTCCGCAGGATTCAGGGGAGTCCACACCGGCCCCGGATCCACCGCCCCGAAGATGTTGGTATGGAAGGTCCGCTCGAACTGCTCGATCTCCAGCTCCTCCAGCTCGTCCACACTCTGCTGGTAGGCGGCGTTGTTCACCAGGATGTCCAGCCTCCCCAACTCCTGGACCGTACGCTCCACCCCCTCCTGGCAGAAGCCCGGGTCCGACACGTCGCCGGGGAGGAGGAGGCAGCGGCGCCCGGCATCCTGCACGTGGGCCCGGGTCTCCTCCGCATCCGACTGCTCCTCCTCCAGGTACACGATGGCCACATCCGCCCCCTCCCGGGCGAAGAGGACCGCCACCGACCGGCCGATCCCCGAATCGCCTCCGGTGATGAGCGCCACCCGGTCCTTCAACTTCCCTGCGGGGTGGTAGGCCCGACCCTGGAAGCGGGGGCTCGGCTCCAGGCGGGACTCCAGCCCCGGAGGATCCTGCGCCTGTTCCGGAAAGGGGGGATGGGGCTGGGGACTGATGGCATCGACGACCTCGTCCTTCGGCTTCTCCGACAGGGAAACTCCCGGGTCCGGGGGGGTGGCTGGAGGGGGGCGCCCTCTGCCGGGTCGAAGCCCGGGACGGGTCCCCACGCCCCCTCCGGAGGGGCAAGGGACGTGCCTTCCGGCTCGCCCCCCTGGGAGCATCCATGACCGCCGAACGGATCCCCCCGGAGGAGACCGCCCGGCGAGCCGGGCTCACCTGTATGTCCGACGAGGCGCCGGGGCTCCAGCGCATCCGTAGGGGGCGAGGCTGGCCACCGGGTGGGGCTGGCCGACCGGGAGCTGGCCGCCATCCCCCAGGACCGGGACCGCCCCCCCGAATCTCCATGAGGAGCCGTCACCGGTCACGTCCACCCCACTCCCGAAGGCCAGGATCGGGCTTGCAGAACCGGATTGCAGGAACGCCGTCTGGTGAAACGTGCGTGAGGAAGCCGGGGGTGGTGGGTCACTTCGTCCCAGCCCGGCCCGCTCCGGCGCTGCGGGCCACCCGGTACCTCAGACCGGGGGCACCCCCGCTCCTGAGGAGGCCCCGTGGACCCGGGGTAGCACCTCCAGAGGTCACTTCCAATCAAGGACTTCCGGAGTCTCCGCAACGACCCGGTCCACACGCTTGGTCTCCGACGGACCGACCTGGAGAACGGATCCGATGTAGACGCTCACATATCCATCCATGAGCGTTTCTTGTGCAACCTACTTCTGCCCCCCCTCGTTCCCATCCATGGCACGGAGCTTGTAACGAATATGTTCACACGACGGGTTGTCCCTGTACCTGTTGTAGGCACACGCAACCCGGGTGCCCTCCCTATCGTTGGAGTTTCCATGCGACCCATGGCGTTCGTCTTCATGGACGAGTCACCCCTGTTCAAACCCGTCAAATCCGTGCTCCGGAAGTGCGGAGTGGTGGGGCTGGCCAGTTCACATGAAGGGGAAGCGGTGGACTGGGTCTCCCGCCCCGGGGTCGATGTGGTCATTGGCGCAGGGGGTGCCCCCCCCTCGCGGCTCCGGGAGGCCGCCGGGCGCTCCGGGGTGGATCTCCTCTCCATCCAGGACATGGACGGCTCAGGAGACGGGGAGACCCTTCCCCCCGGGGACCAGGACCGTCTGGAGGCCGTTCTCCGGAACCTCCCTCAGACGGCGGCCCGGCGCCGGGGCGACGGCGATCACTTCGATTCCATCGTTGGCTCCTCCGATTGCCTCCTGGATATGGCGGAACACCTCCTCCGGATGGCCCCCAGCAGGGCGCCCATCCTCATCACCGGAGAGAGCGGCACCGGGAAGGGGCTCGCCGCCGCCGCCATCCACGACCGTAGCAAGCATCGGGAGGGTCCCTTCGTGGCTGTGAACTGTGGGGCGATCCCTGAGAACCTGGTGGAGAGCCACCTCTTCGGGCATGAGAAGGGGAGCTTCACGGGGGCGGATCGCCGCCACGCCGGATGCTTCGAGCAGGCGGCCAACGGGACCCTCTTCCTGGACGAGATTGCCGAGCTCCCACCGGGGGCGCAGGTGAAGCTCCTCCGGGTGCTGGAGTCGGGGGAGGTGACCCGGGTGGGGGGCGAGAAGCCCGTCAGCCTCAACTGCCGGATCATCACGGCCACCAATCGCTGCCCGGAACGGGCGGTGCGGGCCGGCCGTCTCCGGGCGGACCTCTTCTACCGTCTGGGCGTGCTCCGGTTGAGCCTCCCCCCCCTGAGGCAGCGCCCCGGGGATGTGGATCAACTGGCCCAGCACTTCGTGGAACGGCTCTCCATCCAGGAGGGGCTTCCCAGGTGGCTCTCCGCCGGCGCGCTCCAGCGCCTGATGAGCCACTCCTGGCCGGGGAACATCCGGGAGTTGAAGAACACGCTCCACTCGGCGGTGGTCCTGAGTGAGGGACCGGAGATCGGGGAGGACGACCTCTCCCTGGATCAGGCCGACGGAACTCCTCCGGAGGAGCACCTGCGGATTCCCCTGGGGATCGCCGTGGAGGAGGCGGAGCGACGGCTCATCCTCCGGACCCTGCGGCACCTGGGGGGGAACAAGTCGAAGTCTGCCCGCGTCCTGGGGATCAGCCTGAAGACCCTCTACAACCGTCTCCACGCCTATGGGGAGATGCTTCCCCGGGAGGAGGCGGCCCGTGGAACGGCATGAATCGACGACCTCCGGTCCTTCGCCCAGATGAAGAAGGCGCTGATCTTCCTGCAGGAGCCGGAGGCCCGGGGGGCCATGGCAGAGATGCTGGAAGGGGAGGGGGTCCGTGTGCGGGTGGTGACCACCCATCAGGAGGCCCAGCAGGCGCTGAAGGAGGAGAGCCACTTCCTCCTGATCGTGGACACCTGTCCCACAGAGGGAGATCTGGGCGACTTCCTGGGGCCGGGGAGGGGGGCGGGCGTCGAGGCCACGATCCTGGTGGACTCCTACCCCCTCACCGACGAGTCCGGGCCAGCCACCTTCCTGGCCACCCCCATGGACCTCACCCGGCTCCGGACCTTCCTGGCCCAACGCACAACCTCACAGGGTGAGTCCGGGGATGATGCCCGCTTCGGGCTCCTCATCGGAGGAGCGCCGGCCATGCAGAGGCTCTACGCCATCCTGCAGCGGATCGGGCCCAGCCAGGCCAACGTCCTCATCACCGGGGAGAGCGGGAGCGGCAAGGAGCTGGTGGCCCGGACCCTCCACGACCTGAGCCCCCGGAGGAAGGGACCCTTCCTCCCGGTGAACTGCGGAGCGCTGACCCCATCCCTCATGGAGAGCGAACTCTTCGGGCATGAGCGGGGGAGCTTCACCGGGGCTGATCGGAGGCACCGGGGCTTCTTCGAGCGTGCGGACGGCGGCACCCTCTTCCTGGACGAGATCACCGAGATGCCTGCGGAGCTGCAGGTGAAGCTCCTCCGTGTCCTGGAGACGGGGCTGGTGGTGGGGGTGGGGCGGGAGGAGCCGGTGCGGGTGGACGTCCGGGTGCTGGCCGCCACCAACCGGAGTCCCGCGGCTGCCGTGGAGGAAGGGCGCCTCCGGGAGGACCTCTACTACCGGCTCAAGGTGCTGCAGGTGGATCTTCCCCCGCTGCGGGAGCGGATGGAGGATCTGCCCCGGCTGGCCGACTGGTTCCTCCGGGACATCGGCAAGCGGGAGGGACGCCCCAAGGTGCTGGGAGAGGAGGCGTTGGAGTTGCTCCAGCGGCACCACTGGCCCGGGAATGTGCGGGAGCTCAGGAATGTGCTCTACACGTCGTACCTCCTCTCCCCCCATGAGACCATTCCGGCTTCGGTGATCCCCCGGGAGATCCGTCAGGTGGCCTCCGGCGACGGTACCCGCCCGTGGACCCGGGGCGCTGCCGCCGGGCGCTCCCTGAAGGAGATCGAGAAGCACCACATCCTCCTCACCCTGAAGGAGCTGGACGGTCACAAGCGGAAGGCCGCCGAGGTGCTGGGGGTGAGCCTGAAGACGCTGTACAACCGCCTCCACGAGTACGGGGAGATGGGGAACAACGGGGCGGAGTGACCCCATCTGGACCGTCCCCCCCCTCCCACCCGAAGGGCCATGAGGGCCGCCGTCATCACCGCTCCAGGTCGGGTGGACTTCCGGGACTGCTCCCTGCCGGCCCCGGGGGCGGACGAGGTGCTGGTCCACCTCGAGGGGTGCGGTGTCTGCCCCACCGACCTCCCCGCATGGCGAGGGCGTCCAGGCACCGTCTATCCCCTCCCTCCCGGGGCTCCTGGCCACCATGCCTGGGGGACGGGTGGCCAGGACGGGCCCGGTTGAGGATCGGCGGCCACCACCCCCAGATCCGGATCGTGGACCTCCCCCTCTGGGATCGTCGTCAACTGGAGGTGACCAGCGCCTACGACGGGGACGACCGGGAGCGTCTGCAGGGGGTGCACGAAGGAATCGCCGCCATTCTGGAGGGAAGGCTCGACTCCTTCCCCCTCTTCACCAGGATCCCCATGAAGCAGCCCTCCCACGCCTTCCGGCTGGAAGAGAGCCGCCCCGCCGGCTTCTTCAAGGGACTCCTGATCCCCTGAGCCCGGAGGGCCTCCTTCTCCGGGCGGGACTCCATTCACCCCTCCCGGGCCAGGAGTTGGCTGGTGTCCTCCAGTTCCTTCCGGATGGAGGCGGCGTGGACGCCGCTGCGCTCGATCTGTCTCCGCAACTCCCCCAGGTCGGCGGCCACGGTCCCGTCGCCTTCGGGGGGAACAGCGTCCGCGCCGTCCACCTGCCTGGCAAGGCGGAGGATCGTGAAGGCATGGTACCTTGCCGCGGCCAACAGTTGCCGGCGGTTCTCCGGGGAGGGAGTGCGGCGTCCGGTGCGCCAGGACCGGACCGTGGCCGCGCTGACACCCAGCTCTGCAGCGACCTGACCGTCGGAGAAGGTCATGAGCCCCAGGATCCGGGCCAGTTCGGATCGGTCTCGGTCGTCCTTCTGGTACATGGTCTGACTCCAGCAGCAGGCCGCGACCCGGCGGGTCTGGTCACGGGTTCAGGGCAGTGGGCGTCCTTGTGATGCCATCCGGTAACGCACGGGGCGTGCCCCCGGCCCCACGGCCGTCCCCGGGGGCCGGGGCAGGGCCGCGATGGGAAGGGTTACCAGGCTCCTGTAGGATGTACAGTGGCGGCCCTCTGCCTCCGTCCCCCCGGGGCGGGAGGACGGGGGTCCCTGAGAACCCCCAAACCGTATTCGCATAAGCGGTTGGCCAGGCCGTACCCTGCACTCCGCCCCCCGGCGGCACGGGCAGGGCGGCTCCCCCCACCCCTCCTCCAACGGCATGGCGCTTGCCCCTCTTGAGGATATCCATCCCATCCCCCAAAGGAGCCGACCATGCGATTGACCACCCTTCCGCTGCTGGTGATGCTGGCCCTGGTGGCCGGCGCCTGCGGCCCCGACACCGGCGAGGAGTTCGACAGGCCGGAATTTGAGGATACCTCGGCCCCACCCTCTCCTGCGATGCATGCGGAGTTCGCTGAATTGCGTTCCGAGGTGGACTCCGTGGTGGGAACCCTCCGGGCAGAGGTGGACTCCCTTCAGCAGCAGGCCGCCGGGGACACCCTGGAGGCCTGGACGCAAGCCGCCTCCACCATCCAGGAGCGGGAAGGCGAACTGCTCATGGGTCTGGACCGTCTGAACACTGCCGACATCGAGGAGGCCCGTGACATCCGGAGTGACATCGCCTCCCAGTTGGCCGGTCTGGAGGGCGATGTGGTGAGGAGACTCTTGGAGTTCACCTCCGGCCCGACCTTCGCTGACGTTGCCACCGACCTGGAGGAGCGGCTGACCCAGTTGGAGCAGTCGCTGGACTCCATCGAGTTCCGCGCTGGCATGCAGCGAACCGGGGGCGGTATGGAGATCACCCGGCCCAGCGGGGGGGCCACCGAGGAGAGTGTGACCGATCCGCCGCCCCCCGGCGACACGGTCATGGGCCGCGCCACGGCCGGGGACCTTGGTGACCCCACCCGGCCAGGGGAGGGCATTCCCGATCCGGAACGGATCCAGGAACTCCGGGAGGAGATCCAGGAGGTCCGGGGCCAACTGGAGGGGCTTCGGGAGGCGGACGACATGGGGGAGTGGAACGAGGCCAAGGAGGAGATCGGGGAGCACGTGGCGGAGCTGACGCGGGAGATCCGGGAGCACTGGTACAACGTCCGGTACAGCTTTCGCGATGTGACGGCCCTGGGGCCCACGAGAGGAACGGCCGTCCCCCGAGGGGAGGAGTGAGCCGGTGACGGCCGCGCCGCGCCGCGCCGGTTCCAGGGGGTTCCTTCGGGAAGGGGTGGTGGCTGGGATCCTGGGGGCCACGATGATGGCCGGCTGGTTCCTCCTGGTGGATGGGGCAGAGGGGGTGCCACTTCGCACCCCTTCCATCCTGGGGTCGCTGGTCATGACCGGCGACGCCGCCATTCCCGGGGGACACCCGGACATGACCGCCGTGGTGGTCTACACCCTGGTCCACTACGGCGTATTCGCGGCCACGGGGGTGGGGGCGGCGGCGGTGGCCCGCCGCGGCTCCCGACGACCCTGGCTCCTGCTGGGGTTGGGGCTATTCCTGGTCCCCCACGCCGCCTTCCTCCTGGGGGCCACCACCATCTTCGCCGAGACGCTCTCCGGCTCGCTCCGGTGGTGGACCACCCTGCTGGGGGTGTTCTGGGCAGGGGCCGTCATGCTGGCCTGGCTCTGGTCCCGGTACCCGGGGATCGAGAGGGCGCTGACGGACCCCGAGCTGTTCGAGCCCCGATAGCGGGCTCCAGTGACTCCAGGGCCCCCGGTCACCGCCGAGCCACCGGTGGGTGCGGATACAGGGGGGTGGGTCACGCGGGGTCGATCCTCCAGATCCCGGATCCGCCCTTCCCCGTCCGCAGCGCCATTCGTCGGGCTGGAGGCCCGGAGGAGCCGCCCCCCCAGGACCCCGGCGGCGAAGGCCACGCCCAGGAAGGCCCCGGGATTGGAGCGTCCGGTCTCCTCCAGGTCGTCCATCATCCCGGCGGAATCCTCATCCTCCAGATAGCGGCCCATGCGGTGCACCTGCTCGGCCGCCCGCTCCGCCAGTTCCGCCATACTTCCTTCACCTTCATCCCGCAGCGTGTGGGACGCGGCATGGAGCGCCCGGGCCAGGCTCTCGCCCCTGCGGCAGCGTGTTGCTCCACCGCTCGGCCCGCTCCTCCGCCTCCTCCTTGACGTCCACGGTCACCCGTCGGGCCTCCCGCCGGATGTCGTCCACCGCCTCCTCCACATCCGGCGTGTCGCCCCGGGTCTGCTCCTTCTGTCCTGCCATGGTTCCCATGGTTCCCTCCGTACGTGCTGGGTCATGACGAGCTATTGTACTCATAGTAGGAACAAGCGTCATGCCCCGAGGGGCGGGGGCGGGCCCGGCGGCGGGGCTCGATCTGGGCCACGAGGGGACGGACTGTCCCGTGCGGCAGTGGGAAGCGGACGAATTGTGCATGGAGCCCTCCGGCGGCCCGACGCCGGAGACCCTACAGGGGGCGGGCCGCCGGGGACGGAAGGAGAGGACCCCGTGACCCTACCGGGGCTGGCACCCCTTACAACCGGGTGTGCAGAACCGCACAGCACCCCACCGGTTTCGCCCCCCCGGAACCGGGTGGACAGGGGCTGAACGGATTGGCATGCCCATTGCCATCTGGAGTTGTCCCGGCAGCCGCCCCCTGGACCAGGCTGCAGGTCGACCGGCCCGTCCCGCCATCCCGGAGGAGAACCATGGACTCCCTCGACATCGTCGTCTGCGGTCGGACCATCACCTCATTCCGGGAACCCCGGCACACCTGCATCTACCGCACCCTCCTGAGGGCGCTGGCGGCGCGGGGCCACCGGGTGACCTTCCTGGAGCGGCGCCGGGCGGTGGATGCCCGCTTCCAGGATCTGGAGCCCCTGCCCTACTGCGACGTCCACTTCTACGAGGGGTTGGACAACTCCGGGACCGCTTCTCCGGGAGCATCCGCCGGGCCGACCTCGTCCTGGTGGGCTCGGGTCTGGAGGAGGGGGCGGAGATCAACCAGTGGGTCCTGTCGGGAGCCACGGGGATCAGGGCCTTCTACGACCTGCACGGCCCCACCACCCTGGAGTCCGCCGTGGCAGGCGACTGTCCCTGGCTCAAGCCGGAGCAGGCGGGGGAGTTCGACCTGTACCTCACCTGCACCGGTGGACCGCTGCTGGGACATCTGGAGCGGAGGCTGGGGGTGCGCACCCCCAGGACCCTCTACCCCTCGGCGGATCCCCTGGAGCACCACTCCCCGGCAAGCGCCACCCGCTACGATCTGGGGTATGAGGGTGCGTTCTGCCCCAACCGGCTACGGAGTGTGAAGGAGCTCCTCCTGGAGCCCGCTGCGGAGTGGTCGGAGGGGCGATTCGTCCTGGCAGGCTCGGGTTATCCTGACGAGATGCGTCTGCCCGGGAACGTGGACCGGACGGACGACGTCCCGCTGGACAAGCACGATGCCTTCCACGGCTCCCAGCGCTTCACCCTCATCGCCACCCCCCAGGCCACTGCCCGGATGGGGCACTGCCCGGATATCCGTCTCATGGAGGCGGCGGCCCGGGGCACCCCGGTGATCTCGGACCGGTGGACCGGAATCTCCAGCTTCTTCACCCCCGGGGAGGAGATCCTGGTGGTCCGCTCCCCCAGGGAGGTGCTGGAGATCCTGAGGCTGATGCCGGAAGCCCGGCGGCTGGCCATCCGTCTCCGGGCACGGAAGCGGGTCCTGGCCCAGCACACCCCCGACCACCGGGCGGAGACCCTGGAGACGTACCTCGGAGAGGTCCCGGGACGGCGCCCGTCCCGCCGCCGCCGGGCGCTCATCAGGACCTGAGCAACAGGACCCTCGCCCCTGCGGCCCCGCCCGTGTAAGCTGGAGGAACCATCCCCCTCGGTCCCACGGAAGGAGTCCCTCCATGAACGTGCGCTCCATCGCCCTGGTCATCCTGGCCCTCTCCCCGGGCTTCACAACCCCTCTCCACGGGCAGTCTGCGGAAGAGCAGGCCGCTCGCCAGGCGGAACGGCAGCGGGCCTTCGAGCGGGAGATGGCGGCGGAGCGTCCCATGGCCGCCATCAACTCCGTCTGGCTGGAGGATCTCACCTGGATGGAGATCCGGGATGCCCTGGCGGACGGCACCACCACCGTGATCGTCTCCACCGGGGGGATCGAGCAGAACGGTCCCTATCTGGCCATGGGGAAGCACAACACGATCCTCACCGGTGCCTGTGAGGGGATCGCCCGGAAGCTGGGGAATGCCCTCTGCGCCCCCATCATCAAGCTGGTCCCGGAGGGGAACATCGAGGTGCCCTCGGGCCACATGCGCTACCCGGGCACCATCAGCGTCCGGGAGGAGACCTTCCAGGCCATGCTCACCGACGTGGTCATGAGCCTGGCGGCCCATGGCTTCACCGACATCGTCCTCATCGGCGACAGCGGCGGCAACCAGAATGGGATGCGAGCCGTGGCGGAGGCCATGAATGCCCGCTGGACCGGGACCCGGGCCCACTTCATCGCCGAGTACTACCAGTCCTACTTCGACGCCTTCGCATTCCTCGAGGAGGAGCTGGGGGTGAAGGAGCCCACCAGTGAGGGGATCCACGACGACATTGTCGTCACCACCCAGATGATGACCCAGGATCTGGAGTCGGTGCGCTACGAGCAGCGCCTGGCGGCGGGAAACGCCTCCATCAACGGCGTGTCCATCGCGGACCTCCACCAGGCCCGGATGATCGGAAACGCCATCCTTCAACTCCGGGTGGACGCCACGGTGGACGCCATCCACACCGCCCTGGCCGCCGGACGATAGGCGGGGGCTACTTCCGGGCCCGCTCCGCGGCCTTCTGGAGCCCCTCCCGGCGAAGGACCTGGAGGGGCTCCTGCCAGTAGTCGGTGAGGTGTCGGAGGGCTGCGGTGCCCAGTCGCTGGCGGACCGGCCGCCCGCTGTCGATATGGTCCAGCGCCATCAGGAGCGCCCATCCGGCGGCTCGCCGCAGGATGGGCTCCGGTGCCGCCGCCGCCCGGAAGAACTCCCTCCGGACCCGGGTGGTGTCGAAGAGCAGCCAGCCACAGGCCAGGTCGGTGGCCACATCCCCCGCGGAGAGGTCGCCCCAGTCCAGGATCCCCGCCAGGGAGCCCTCCCGGATGATGACGTTCAGGGGGTGCAGATCCCCGTGGAGCCACACCCGCTCCTCCGGGGCCGGGGCCTCCAGGGCGTCGGTCCAGATCCCCTCCAGCGCCGTCCAGTCGTGGGCCTCACCGGTCTCTTCCCGGAGTCGGGCGATGCGCTCCTCCACCACCTCCCGCTGCATGGCCAGCTCCCCTCCCCGGAGGGGGTTCACGGGCGCGTTCTCCGGGGCGTCCCGGTGGAGGGCCCGGAGGATCCCCGCCAGCCGGCGGGCTCCCTCCACCCCGAAGTCATGGTCCTCCGCTGTGCTCCCCGGGATCCAGCGCACCACACTCCACGGGAGGGGGAAGGGCTCCGAGGGGGCGCCTGCATGCACCGGCGCCGGGACCTCCACCTCCAGGAGCGGTCCCAGGACGGGGAGCCAGCGCTGTTCGTTCAGGAGGTGGGAAGCGGCTCCCTCGTGTCGGGGAAGCCGGACGGCCAGGTGGTCGCCCAGTCGCCAGGTGGCGTTGTCCCCCCCGGTCTGCACCGGGGTCAACGTCTCCCGTGAGAGGGCGGGGCAATCCTGTTCGAGGAGCGCCCGGATGACGTCCTCGGAGATGGTGGAATCTTCGGGGGAATGCGAGGTCACGATGGCCGACCGATCTCTGTGGGGAACACGGCACACCCCGGACATCCAGGTGACCGGCGCCCCGGATCCAGCCGCCCTGCGTCCACAACGGTAGAATCGCACGGGCTGACGAGCAAGATTCCCCCGGGGATCCGTCCCTGCGACCCGCCCCCTCCACCATTTCCGGCGAGCCTCCCATGTCGCTCCTCGACGCCCACGTCCACATCTGGACCCACGACCCGGCCTGGCCCTTCGCGCCGGAGGAAACATCCCCCCCGCCCCTCCCGGCGGAACCCGGCTCGCTCCTGGGGCTCATGGATGCCCACGGGGTGGAGGGTGCCGTCCTGGTGCAGCCCATCCAGTACCGCTGGGACAACCGGTACCTGGCCTCCGTCCGGAGGGCCCACCCCCGCCGCTTCGCCGCGGTCTGCCGGGTGGACCCGCTGGATCCCGCGGCACCGGACCACCTCCGGCGCTGGGTGGAGGAGGAGGGGTTCCGGGGTGTCCGGATCAGCCCGGGGCCGGACCCCTCCGGAGACTGGTTCGATGGACCGCTCATGGACCCCCTCTTCGCCCGGGCCGCCTCCCTGGGCGTCCCCCTCCTCCTCCTGACGAACCCCCCCCGGCTTCCCCGGCTCTCGGCTCTCCTGGACCGCCATCCGGAGCTGGACGTCTGCGTCGACCACATGGCGGACGTCGCCCCCACGGACTCCGGCGGGATCGCCACCCTCCTGGAGCTGGCCCGGCATCCCCGGGTGAGGGTGAAGATCAGCCACGGCTGGTCGCTCTCCCGGGAGCCCTTCCCCTGGAGGGACACATGGGAGCTCCTGACGCGGGTCCGGGACGCCTTTGGCGCCCGGCGACTGATGTGGTGCAGCGACTGGCCGGTGTCGGTCCCCCATGCCGGCTACGGAGAGACACTCCGGATGCTGGACGGGCTCTTCCCGCCGGGGGAGCTGGCGTGGATCCGGGGGGACTCCGCCCGGGAATGGTGGCCCCTGGACAGTGCCCCGCCCTGATCGCGGCACGCCCCATGCCCACAGGGGATGCAGATCGAGCGCTTTCGGCGATTTCAGCGGGAATTCCCTGGATTCCAGCGCTGCATTCTGCATGGAGAGAGGTTCTCCGCCAGAGGTCCCATGTCCAGCCCATCCTCCCAGTACGCCAGCACCCCCGACGCCGGGGGGTCCGACCAGGAGATCAGGGAGCTCCTGATCCGGCTGGCTGTGGCGTTGGGACGGCGTCGGGCCTACACGGCCGGGCATCCGATGGTGCAGAGGTCCGAGGAGCAGGTCCTGGAGGCGCTCCGGGCCCTCCTGGCATCCCGCCCCACCCTGGCGCTGGGGGTGGCCCGGAAGGAGCTGCTCGTGGACGGAGCCCCGCTGGAGGGGCGCCTCTCGGCCATCAACGACCTGGCCGAGCGACTCCACCGGAGGGGGGTGGGGTCCCTCTCCTTCGAGACCGGGGTCACCGCCGACTCGCTGCGGGGGGCGCTGGATTGGCTCACGGCCCCACCTCCCGTGGACGGCTCCTTCAACAGCGCAGGCCACCCGGATCTTCCGGGGATCGTGATCCGGGGAATCGCCTACGACCACTTCACCCTGGCGGACCAGGGCACGTCGAACCAGGAGCGGGTGAAGGACCTCTGGCGACAGTTGGCCTCCATCGCCATGGAGGGAGAGGGGCCAGGCGCTCCGGACCGGGAGTGGAGGGGATCGGGTGAAGGAGTGGGGTCCGGCGGTCCGGGGGCGTCCGCACGCTCCGGTGGATCGGCCCCGGGGGAGGAAGCCCGGGGGGGCGAGGGGGGCGAGGGGGGCGTTGAAGGGATCCCCACCGGCGAGGCAGAG
>CAYQVI010000038.1:0-20844 GCA_964420725.1 uncultured Gemmatimonadaceae bacterium
ACCGCGTCCTCGTACTGGGTCATGGCCACGTAGAGCCCGGGATCGTGGGGCTCCCGGGGGAAGGCATCGAATGCCGGATCCAGGAAGGCCGTGGTGATCTGCCGGGCCCGGTCCCCCCGGAAGTTGAAGAAGACGACCCCGTCCCGGGGCTCCACCCCTTCGTAGTCCTCTCCGGTTTCGATGACCACGGGCTGGATGAACTCGTCGGTGATCCCCCCGGCATAGGAGGCGGAGATGGCCTCCACCGGGTCCGTGGCCCGGGGCCCCTCCCGCTGGGCAATGGCGTCGTAGGCCACATGGGTCCGCTCCCACCGCCGGTCCCGGTCCATGGCGTAGTAGCGCCCCACCACCGTGGCGATGAATCCGCACGAACGCTCCGCCAGATGCTCCCGGATCTTCCGCACCGACTCCGCGCCGCTGGTGGGGGAGGTGTCCCGCCCGTCGGTGATGCAGTGCACCACCACCGGGAGGTCCCGGTCGGCGAACCAGTCGATGAGGGCGTGGAGGTGACGCTCGTGGCTGTGCACCCCGCCGTCCGAGCAGAGCCCCATCAGGTGTACCCGCCCCCCGGAGTCCCCCAGGGTGGAAGCCAGCCCCAGAAGGGCCGGATTCTCCTGGAAGGAGCCGTCCCGGATGGCCTCGTCGATCCGGGTGATGTCCTGGTGGACCACCCGCCCGGCACCCAGGTTCAGGTGTCCCACCTCCGAGTTCCCCATCTGCCCCTCGGGGAGTCCCACGGCCAGCCCGGAGCACTCCAGCAGGGTGGAGGGTGAGGCGGCCCGGAGCTGCCGGTCCACCGGTGTGGAGGCGAGGGCGGTGGCATCGGAAGCGGGGTCGTAGCTGGGGCTCTCCACATCGGGCTCGCCCCACCCATCACGGATCACCAGGACGACGGTGCGGAAGGAGGGGGTCATGGACGGGCCGCCAGGTCCAGGGTGATGGGGCTCAAGGGGTTTCCTCTCAGCTCTCCGGAAGGGATGGATCCACCTGGTCCCGCCAGGCCAGGATCCCCCCCACCAGGTTCACGACGCGGGGGTACCCGGAGCCCCGGAGCAATTCCTGCGCCCTGGCGCTCCTGGCGCCGCTCCGGCAGTGGACGACCCACTCCCGGCCCGGGTCCAGCTCCGACAGCCGCTCCGACAGCTCCCCCAGGGGGATGTGCACGGCCCCCCGGTCCGCCAGGCTGGCCAGCGCCCACTCGTGGGGCTCGCGCACGTCCAGAACGGCGGGAGGGGCTGTTCCCGCCAGACGGCGGTCCAACTCCGCCGGGGTGATCCCGTCATCGGCGCCGTGCTCCTCCCCGGCCTCGATCCCGCAGAAGTGCTCGTAGTCGATGAGCTCGGTGAGGGTCGGGTGCTCCGAGCAGACGGGGCAGTTGGGGTCCTTCCGGAGCCCCAGTTCCCGCCACTCCATCTCCAGCCCCTCGAAGATCTGAAGCCGCCCGATGAGGGGCTTCCCGATTCCCAGGATCCACTTGATGGCCTCCATGGCCTGCAGCGACCCCACGATCCCCGGGAGCACCCCCAGGACGCCGGCCTCGGCGCAGGAGGGGATCAGCCCAGGCGGGGGGGGTTCCCGGAAGAGGCATCGGTAGCACGGGCCCTCCGCACCGTGGAAGACCGACACCTGCCCCTCGAACCGGTGGATGGCCCCATAGATGTCGGGGATCCCCAGCAGGACGCAGGCGTCGTTCACCAGGTACCGGGTGGGGAAGTTGTCCGATCCGTCCACCACCAGATCGTAGCGCCCCAGGATCTCCAGGGCGTTGGAGCGGTCCAGGCGGACCTCGTGCAGCACCACCTCCACCAGCGGGTTCACCTCCCGGAGGCGGTCCCGGGCGGATTCCAGCTTCCCCCGACCCACGTCCGAGGTGCCGTGGAGGATCTGCCGGTGGAGGTTGCTGGCATCCACCCGGTCGAAGTCCACCAGCCCCAGCGTCCCGACCCCAGCCGCCGCCAGATAGAGGGCGGCCGGGGACCCCAGCCCCCCGGCTCCCACCAGGAGGACCCGAGCAGCCTTCAACCGCAACTGCCCCTCCATCCCCACTTCGGGGAGGAGGAGGTGCCGACCGTAGCGGAGGAGCTCCGGGTGGGTGAGCGATGCCCCCCCGGGACTCCCCTGCCGAGGCTCCGGGCCCGCGGCCACGACTCCGTCCATCTCGCCCTCCTGGTGATCCAGTTCCGCCAGAGCCCCCGCAGCGGGACCCCACACCAATCTACAGGACCGGGGGCCGTGGTGGGGCTCCCCCGTCCCCTTTCCCCCCCCCGCCCTGCGGTCCAGATTCCCGGAGCCCATCGGCGACCCCCATGCTTGGGGTCGAGGTTCCCCTCTCCTTTCCCCGCGAGCGCCATGGTCCGGTCATCCCTGTTCCAGGCACGTTGCCTCCCGCTTCGCTCCGCCCGCAGCCGCGCCTTGTGGACGCTCCTGGCGCTGGTCCTCCTTGTGCCGGCGTGTGCCCCGGGAGGGACCGGCACCGGCACCGAGACGGCGACCCTGGTCACCGGAGCCCCGGGTCAGGAGGTCCGCAGCCCCGGGGGCATGGTGAGCTCCGCCAGCATGATCGCCAGTGAGGTGGGGGCGCAGGTGCTGCAGGACGGGGGGAACGCCGTGGACGCGGCCATCGCCACCGGGCTGGCGTTGGCGGTGACCCACCCCACGGCGGGAAACATCGGCGGGGGCGGCTTCATGGTGATCCGCTTCCCCGACGGCACCGCCACCACCTTCGACTTCCGGGAAAAGGCCCCGGCGGCCTCCCACCCCGAGATGTTCCTGGGACCGGACGGGGAATACTCCTCCGAGATCCACCACAACAGCCACATCGCGGTGGGGGTGCCTGGGACCGTGGCGGGGTTCGCCCTGGCCCACCAGCGGTACGGCTCCGGGGAGTGGAGCCGCCTGGTGTCCCCGGCCGTGGCGCTGGCCCGGGACGGCTTCGTGGTCTCCGAGAACCTGGCCAACTCCCTCTCCAACGTCCTCTCCTCCATGCAGCGCTACCCCGCCAGCGTGGCCACCTACTCGAAGGCCGGCACCCCCTACGAGGCCGGGGAGCGACTGGTCCTCCCCGAGTTGGCCGCCTCCCTGGAGCGGATCGAGCAGCAGGGGCGGGACGGCTTCTATCTGGGGGAGACCGCCCGTCTCATCGCCGAGGAGATGGCGAACAACGGGGGGCTCATCACCCAGGAGGACCTGGCAGCCTACGAGGCGGTGGAGCGGGAGCCTGTACGGGGGAGCTACCGGGGCTACGAGGTCATCAGCATGCCGCCCCCCTCCAGCGGCGGCGTGGCCATGGTCCAGATGCTGAACATCCTGGAGGGGTGGGAGCTGGGGGCGATGGGCTTCATGACCACCCCCACCCTGCACCGGATGACCGAGGCCATGAGGATGGCGTTCCGGGACCGGGCCCTGCACCTGGCGGATCCGGACTTCGAGGAGGTCCCGGTGGCGCGGCTCACCGATCCCTCCTACGCCGCCACCCTCCGGGAGCAGATCGACGTGGAACGCGCCGGGGTATCCTCCCCCGAGGACGTGATGCAGCCGGCGGAGTCCATGGAGACGACCCACTACTCGGTGGTGGACGCCGAGGGGATGGCGGTTTCGGTGACCTACACATTGGAAGCGGGGTACGGCTCCAAGATCGTCGTCACCGGGGGAGGGTTCCTCCTGAACAACGAGATGGGGGACTTCAACGCCCGTCCGGGGCTCACCACAGAGACCGGGCTCATCGGGACGGAGCCCAACCTGGCCCGCCCGGGGAAGCGGATGCTCTCCAGCATGACCCCTTCCATCCTGACCCGGAACGGGGAGCTGGTGGCGGTGATCGGATCCCCCGGGGGGCGTACCATCATCAACACGGTGACCCAGATGGTGCTGAACCTGGTGGACCACGGGATGTCCATCGGGGAAGCGGTGGAGGCGGCCCGGGGACACCATCAGTGGCTCCCGGACCGGCTGAGCCTCGAGGAAGGGGCCGTCACCCCCGCCGTCCAGCAGGAGCTGGAGGCCATGGGGCACACGGTACGGGTGCAGGGGCGGCAGGGGGCGGTGCACGCCATTGCCATCGACCCCGATTCCGGAGAGCGGATCGGAGCAGCGGATTCCCGGGCCAGGGACGGGGGCTCGGTGGGACATTGACCAGGGAGGGAGAGAGGACCGAGATGATGGATCCAGCGGGTGGAGAGGCCCCGGTGGGAGGCGGATTCCTGGCGATCAGCGAGCGGGCGCTGAGCGTTCTGGTCTACAGCCTCTCCCTGGTGGTGGTGCTGCTGGTGGCCATCCTGATGCTCACCCCCCAGCTCCTCCGCTTCGAGGGGCTGAACGTGTCGGGGCTGCCGGGATTCCACGCTGCGCTGAACGGCACCACCGCCTTTCTCCTGGTCCTGGGTGTCCTCCAGATCAAGCGGGGACGGGTGGACCTCCACCGGAACATCATGGTGGCGGCCTTCACCCTCTCCTCCATCTTCCTGATCTCGTACGTCATCTACCATTCCCAGGCACCCTCGGTGCGCTTCGGGGGCGAGGGGCTGATCCGGGGGATCTACTTCTTCATCCTCATCACCCACGTGGTGCTGGCCACCATCATCCTCCCCCTGGCGCTCTTCACGGTCTCCCGGGCCATCCGGGGGGAACTGGGGAAGCACCGTCGGATCGCCCGGGTGACCTTCCCCCTCTGGCTCTATGTCACGGTCACCGGGGTCCTGGTCTACCTGATGATGGTCCCCTACTACCCCTACTGATTGCGATGCAGGACGACCCCCCCTTCCCCGTGGTACCGGGGCCGGAGGCGTCTCCTCTTCCGGGCCCTCCTGCCGAGGCCCGGAAGAGGAGACGGCGTTCCGCCTCCGGCGGCCCGCGTCCCACGGTGGAGGTGGGGTGGAGGGAGTGGGTTTCGCTTCCCGACCTGGGAGTGCGACAGATCAAGGCCAAGCTGGACACCGGCGCCCGGTCCTCCGCCATCCACGTGGTCTCGTGGGAGCTGGTGGAGGGGTCTGAGCCCCCCCGGGTCCGCTTCGTCCTGGCTCCGGTGCAGAATGACGACGAGACCCTGGTGGAGGCAGAGGCCCCGCTGGCGGACCGGAGGCGGGTCCGGAGCTCCTCGGGAGCGGCACAACTCCGCCCCGTCATCATCACGACGCTTGAAATGGCCGGTGAACGCTGGTCCATGGAGTTGACCCTGGCCCGACGTCCCAGGCTCCGCTTCCGCATGCTGCTGGGTCGTCAGGCGCTCCGGAACAGGGTACTCCTGGATCCAGCCGGGTCCTTCCTGCTGGGCCGGCCCTGACTCCTCCTTCCACAAACCCAGGCCAACCATGAGGATCGGGATCCTTTCCCGGAAGGGCAGTCTGTATTCCACCCGCCGCCTGGCGGCCGCCGCCGAGGAGCGGGGCCACGAGGTCCGGGTAGTGGACTACCTGCGCTGCTACATGAACATCACCGCCCGGAAGCCGGCAGTGCTGCTGGAGGGGGAGAAGCTCCTCTTCGACGCCGTCATCCCCCGCATCGGCGCCTCGGTGACCTTCTACGGCACCGCGGTGGTGCGCCAGTTCGAGATGATGGGGGTGTTCTCGGCCAACGAGAGCCAGGCCATCGCCCGCTCCCGGGACAAGCTCCGGGCGCTCCAGCTCCTCTCCCGGGTGGGGGTGGGGCTCCCGGTGACCGGCTTCGCCCGGGACACCCGGGACACCCGGGGGCTCATCGAGGCCGTGGGGGGTGCGCCCCTCATCATCAAGCTCCTGGAGGGGACCCAGGGGAAGGGGATCGTCCTGGCGGAGACCGACCAGGTGGCGGAGACGGTCATCGACTCCTTCCGGCAGCTCCGGGCCAACATCCTCGTGCAGGAGTTCATCCGGGAGGCCAAGGGATGCGATCTCCGGGCCTTCGTGGTGGGGAACCGGGTGGTGGGGGCCATGATGCGCCGGGCCAAGGACGGCGAGTTCCGGGCCAACCTCCACCGAGGCGGGACGGCGGAGTCCGTCAAGCTGGAGCCGGAGGAGCGGCGCATGGCACTCCGGGCGGCAAAGGCACTGGGGCTGGGGGTGGCGGGGGTGGACCTCCTCCGGTCGAACCACGGTCCGGTGGTGCTGGAGGTGAACTCCTCCCCGGGGCTGGAGGGGATCGAGAAGGCCACGGGGAAGGACCTGGCGGGGGAGATCATCCGGCACCTGGAGAAGCACGCCCCCCGGGGGCAGACCGGGAAGAGCGTCCGTGGCTGAGGGGGCGGCCGCCGTGCCGAGGCCCCGGGGGCTGGACGGGGTCCCCTTCACCATCTCCGGGGTGGAGGTCCCTCCCGGAAAGCGGGCCCGGGTGGAGATCCCCATTGCGGGGATGGTCACCGGGGGGATCCTCTCCCTTCCGGTGGAAGTGCGCAACGGCCGCCGGGACGGCCCCACGGTCTGGGTGAACGCCGCCATCCACGGCGACGAACTCAATGGCATCGAAGCCATCCGCCGGGTGGCGGGAGAGGTCAGGGCCGACCGCCTCCGGGGGCGTGTGCTGTTCGTGCCCATCGTCAACCTCTTCGGCTTCCTCCACCAGTCCCGATACCTCCCGGACCGGCGGGACCTGAACCGGTCCTTCCCCGGCTCGCCCCGGGGCTCCCTGGCGTCGCGGCTGGCCCACCTGTTCCTCACGGAGATCGTGGACCGCTGCCAGGCGGGGATCGACCTGCACACCGGGTCGGACCACCGGACCAACCTCCCCCAGGTCCGGGGTGACCTGGACAACCCCGCCGTGCGGGCCATGGCCCGGGCCTTCGGGGCACCGGTGGCCGTGCACTCCGCCATCCGGGACGGCTCGCTCCGGGCCGCCGGCGCCCAGCGGGGGATCCCGGTGCTGGTCTATGAGGGGGGTGGTCCCCACCGCTTCGACCCCGAGGCGGTGGATCGGGGCGCCCGGGGGGTCCTGGGGGTCCTGAGGCACCTGGGGATGCTGAATTCGGTGGGGGAGCCTGCACCGCCCCCGCTGGAGGTCCGCTCCACCCGTTGGATCCGGGCGGGGAGGAGTGGCCTGGCCCGGATGGAGGTGGAGACAGGGAGGGTGGTCCGGAAGGGAGAGCGGCTGGGCTTCATCGCCGACTCCTTCGGAGACGCCCCCTTGGTGCTGAGGGCCCCTGCGGACGGGATGATCATCGGGGTGAGCCACCAGCCGGTGGTGCACCGGGGCGACGCCGTGGCGAACCTGGCGGTGGGGCCCGGACCGTGGCAGGAATGACCCACCCCTCCCCGGGGGAGGGACCGGCACTCCCCATCGTGGTGGTGGGAGCCGGGGCCGCCGGATTGATGGCGGCCATCCACGCCGCAGGCGGAGCCGCCCCGGTCCTCCTCCTGGAGCGGACGCCGGACGGGGGGCGGAAGATCCTCATCTCCGGCGGGGGACGGTGCAACGTCCTCCCCTCGGTGCTGGATCCCCGGGACTTCGTCACCGCGTCGTCCTCCAACACGCTGAAGAAGATCCTGCTGTCGTGGCCCCTGGACCGGCAACGGCAGTTCTTCCAGGAGGTGCTGGGGCTCCACCTTGTACTAGAGCCCGAGACGGGGAAGCTCTTCCCGGAGGGGAACCGGGCCCGGGATGTGAGGGACCGGCTGGTGGAGGAGGCCCGACGCCGGGGTGTGCAGTTCCGCTCCTCCACCCCGGTGGGAGCGGTGGAGCCCCACCCCGCCGGAGGGTGGTGGGTGCGACCGGAGGGGGGGCTCCCCGCCATCCGGGCCGGGGCCCTGATCCTGGCCACCGGGGGGCTCTCCGTTCCCGCCACCGGCAGCGACGGCTCCGGACTCCGGATGGCCGACGCCCTGGGACACACCATCCACCCGCTGTATCCGGCGCTGACCCCCCTCACCGAGTCCCCTCCCCGGCACGCCTCCCTGGCGGGGGTCTCCCTCCCGGTCACCGTGGAGGCCCCGGGCACCGGCCGACGGACCACCGGGGGATTCCTCTTCACCCACCGGGGCTTCAGCGGACCCTCGGTCCTGAACGTCTCCGACGTGGCGGTCCGGTCCCGGCTGGAGGGGGGGCACGCGCCGCTGACGGTGTCCTGGACCTCCGAGCCCCACGAGGTCTGGGACGCCCGGCTCCGTGAGGGGAGCGGGACGGTGGGCTCCACCATCCGCCCCCGCCTTCCCACCCGTCTGGCAGACCGGCTCCTGGAGGAGGCGGGGGTGGAGTCGGACCGCCCCCTGTACCAGCTCCGGCGGGAGGAGCGGCGGGGGCTGGTGGCGGCCCTCACCCGCTGGCCCCTCCCGTGGACCGGCGACGAGGGCTACAAGAAGGCGGAGGTCACCGGGGGGGGGTGGCGCTGGACCAGGTCTCCCCACGGACCCTGGAGAGCCGGCGGCATCCGGGACTCTTCCTCTGCGGCGAGATGCTGGACGCCTTCGGCCCCATCGGGGGCTACAACTTCGCCTGGGCCTGGTCCACCGGGCGCCTGGCGGGGACGGCGGCCCGGAGCTCCATGGAGGGGGATCCTCCGGCTACCGGGAGCTGACCCGGACGCGACCGGTGTCGGGGGGAAGGGGTGGCGGAGGGCCGGTGTCCGGAGGGGACGGAGGCGGGGACGCCGCCTCCGGGATCACCCCCAGGGAGTCGGGGCCCACGGTGTCCGGGGCGGGCGGCGGGAGTGCCGGCGGGTCCCCCGCGGGCTCCGGAACCACCAGCGAATCCAGCACCGGAGGCGGAATGGGAGGGAGCCGGGCCCCCTGGGCAGGATCCATCCGCTGCAGGATCAGGTTCTGCCGCCACTGCATCCGTCCCGGGTTCCGGGCGGGATTCGAGGTCAGCGGGTGGGGGAGGGTGGCGGCCAGGGCGGCGGCCTGCCCCCGGGTGAGATCTGCAGCGGATCGGGAGTAGTAGGCCCGGGCCGCAGCCTCCGCCCCGAAGATCCCCGGTCCCCACTCCGCCACATTCAGGTAGATCTCCAGGATCCGGTCCTTCTCCAGCGACCGCTCCAGGCGCCGGGCCACCACGAACTCCATGGCCTTCCGGAGGAAGGAGCGGTCGGTGCCGAAGTAGAGGTTCTTCGCCACCTGCTGGGTGATGGTGCTCCGCCCCCGGACGGCGCTCCGGTTCCCCCACACATAGGCCAGGGCGCTCCGGAGATGCCGCCGGTCGTCGGCGCTCCCCCAGGAGAAGCTCTCCCCCCCCTCCCACTGCACCTCCTCCGCCAGCGCCCGCCAGTCGATCCCGTTGTGCTGGTAGAACGCGTCGTCCTCCGACACCAGCACCGCCCGCTGCAGGTTGACGGATACGGCGTCCAGGGGGACCCACTCCTGCCGGAGGTCCAGCTCCTCTCCCGCCTCCCGGGCCTCCCGCATCCGCTGCTCCATGACCGCTGTGGGGATCGGATTCCGGCTCCCCAGGAACCAGGGCCAGGGAATGACGATGAACCAGACGATCCCCCAGAGCACCCCCAGCGC
Source organism: uncultured Gemmatimonadaceae bacterium (assembly GCA_964420725.1). Taxonomy (GTDB): domain Bacteria; phylum Gemmatimonadota; class Gemmatimonadetes; order Longimicrobiales; family Gaopeijiaceae; genus CAYQVI01. The sequence goes on from CAYQVI010000038.1 coordinate 9,405, forward strand.
CAGGACGGTCAGGAGGAGCCGACGGCGCCAGGGATTCCCCCCGCCTCCCCTCCGGAGTCGGGCCCGGATCCCCGCCCGGGGAGTCATGTGTCGGAGGGGGGCGACCCCGCCTCACGGAGTCGGGCCACCACCCCCGGGAGGAGATCGGCTGCAGGGACCACTCCCCTTGCCACCGAGGCCGAGCCCCCGCCCCGCCCCCCCACCTCTGCCACCGCGGCACGGAGCCGCTCCCCGGCGTGGTCCCCCACCCCGGACCCCACCGACAGGAGGAGCTGCGGGGGGTCCTGGACCACGCCCACCAGCACCACGTCGGGGAAGGTGGAGAGGGCCTGCCCCAGCGCCTGGAGCGTCTCCATGGAGGGAGGGGGGCTGTCGTCCAGATCAGCCACTCCCCACGGGGGCCCCACGATGCGCCGGACCCCGTCGGCGCCCGGGGAGGTGGCCTCCCGGAGGCGGGCGGCATGCACCCCGGCCAGCTCCCCCTCCAGGCGTCGCACCCGGGACTCCGCCTCCTTCACCCGGTCCCGGAGCCCCTCCACCAGCGAGGGCACCTTCCCGGGGGTGGTCCCCAGGAGGCGGGCCGTCTCCTCCAGGCAATCCCGGTCCTCCCGGGCCCGGCGGAGCACCCGGTCGCCGCAGAGGAAGGTGATGCGGGTCTCGTTCCGCACCCGCTCTGTGCCCCCCAGGAGGATCCCCCCGATCCCCGCCGTTCCCGTCACGTGGGTCCCGCCGCAGGCGCTCCGGTCCACCCCTTCGATGGCCACCACACGGAGGCGCCCGGAGCGGGACGAGGGCTTCCGGAGTCCCCGGCGGGCGGCGTCCACCGGGTCCTCCAGCGTCACCAGCACCCGGCGGTTCTCCCGGATCAGGGCGTTGGCGGCCGCCTCCACCTCCCGGAGGAGCTCCGGCGCCACCGAGGGGGCATCCAGGTCCAGGGTGGAGTGCTCCTCCCCGAAGTGGACACTGACCGTGTTCAGACCATGGCGATCCGCGAACAGGGCCGAGAGGAGGTGCTGCCCCGTATGCTGGCAACTGAAGTCATCCCGCCGGGGCCCCTCCACCTGCCCCTCCACCACATCTCCCGGGGCCACATCCAGGGCCACATCCAGATGGTGGACGATCCGCACCCCTTGCTCTTCTTTCCCCGTGGGCTCCTCCACCACATCCACCACCCGGGCGCCCTCCCGGCCCCCCCTTGCAGACCGGAGGGTCCCCGTGTCGTGGGGCTGTCCCCCGGACGTGGCGTAGAAGGCGGTGCCGTCCAGCACCAGGCGACGCCCGTCGTCCTCCCGCTCCAGCACGGTGGCGGTGAAGGAGCGGAGGGAAGGATCATCGTGGAAGAGCTTGTGCGTCATGGACATCCATGGACGGAAGGAAGAGCCGCTCCCCACCGGTTGCCAGGAGGGAGTCCCTCCTCCGAGGGTAGTCGGCGTGTGCCCGCCCAGCAACGGGCCACCGCCCCGGGAGCGGTGCCGGAGGGGGAGTCGACGGCCCCGGGGGGCGGCGTTACGATTGCACACATCGCAGGATCCTCCCCACCGCAGGCAGCTCCATGGATCCCACCACCCTGCTCCTCTTCATCCTGGGCCTGGGCCTGCTCCTGGGGGGGGCGGAACTCCTGGTGAGGGGAGCCGCAACCCTGGCCAACCGGATGGGGATCCCGCCGCTGGTGGTGGGACTCACGGTGGTGGCCTTCGGCACCAGCTCCCCGGAGTTGGCCGTCACCATCCAGTCATCGCTGGAGGGGCAGGCCGACCTGGCGCTGGGGAATGTGGTGGGGAGCAACGTCTTCAATGTGCTCTTCATCCTGGGGGTCTCCGGTCTGGTGGCGCCGCTGGTGGTCTCCAGGCAACTGGTTCGGGTGGAGGTCCCGGTGATGATCGGGGTCTCCGGAATGGTCTGGATCCTGGCGCTGGACGGGATCCTCTCGCGGCTGGAGGGGATCCTCCTGGTCACCGCGCTGGTGCTCTATCTCTGGTTCCAGTTCCACATGGGGAGGAAAGAGCCGGGGGGGAGAGAGGTGGAGGCCCCGGGGGTTCCCTCGGCAGGAGAGGCGAAACAGGCGTCCGTCCTCCTCCAGTTGGCCTTCGTGGTGGGGGGGCTGCTGATGCTGGTGCTGGGGTCCCGATGGCTGGTGAACGGCGCCGTGGAGGTGGCCACCCGGCTGGGGGTGAGCGAACTGGTCATCGGGCTCACCGTGGTGGCGGCCGGGACCTCCCTGCCGGAGGTGGCCACTTCGATCCTGGCCAGCCTGCGGGGTCAGCGGGACATCGCGGTGGGGAACGTTGTGGGGAGCAACGTCTTCAACCTCCTGGGGGTGCTGGGGGTGGCAGGGGCTCTCTCCACGGGGATCGTGATCCCCCCGGCGGCGCTGGCCTTCGACCTCCCGGTCATGACCGTGGTGGCGCTGGCCTGCCTCCCCATCTTCTTCACCGGACTGGTCATTGCCCGTTGGGAGGCTGCGCTCTTCCTGGGCTACTACGTGGCCTACACGGTCTACCTGATCCTCCGGGCCGCGGAGCACGACGCCCTGCAGGAGTTCGGCCTCGTCCTCCTCGTCTTCGCGGTGCCCCTCACCGTGGTGACGCTGGCGCTGGTGGCGTTCCGGGAGGTGCGGAGGCGGGGGGACGGCGAAAGCTGACACAACCGATCTGCATTCCTCCCGGGGCGCCCCCCACCGGACGGCACCGATCCTGCTAGGGGGCACCCCGGACAGCGGTTCGTACTCACCCGACCAGACCCCCCTTCACCTGCGGGAACCCATGACGCCTCTTCCGAGGATTGCGGTGGTGGGCTGTGGTGCCATCGCCGAAGCCTTCCACATCCCTGCCCTGGCCTCCGATCCGGCCGCCCTTTCCGCACTGGTCCTGGTGGACCCGGACCTGGAGCGGGCCTCGGCGCTGAGCCGGACGTTCGGAACCGGAGGGGGGGTGTTCTCCTCCCTGGACGAGGTGGTGGGCCAGATCGACGGCGCTGTGGTCACGGCACCCCATTCCCTCCACTACCCCCTCTGCCGGACCCTCCTGGACCACGGGGTGGCGGTGCTGTGCGAGAAGCCCCTGACCACCGACCTGGCCGAGGCCGAGGACCTGGTGGCCCGGGCCGACGCCGCGGGTATCCCCTTCGCCGTGAACCAGACCCGCCGCCTCTACCCCAGCCACCGGAAGATCCGGGAGATGATCCAGGAGGGGGCGCTGGGGGCGCTCCGCCGGGTGGTGTGCTTCGAGGGGGAGGTCTTCGACTGGCCGGCGGCCTCCGGGACGTACTTCGGCCGGGCGTCCGGCGGGCACGGGGTGATCCTGGACCGGGGGGCCCACCAGGTGGACCTCCTCTGCTGGTGGCTGGGGGAGGGGGAGTTGCTGGAGTGCCTCCACGACAGCACCGGGGGGAGCGAGGCCACCGCCTCCCTGAAGCTCCGGTTCGGCTCCGTGGAGGCCGAGGTGCACCTCTCCTGGCTGGCAAAGTTCCCGAACAACTGCACGATCCAGGGGGAACAGGGGGGGGTGGAGCTGGGGATCTACGAACAGGACCGCTTCCGCGTCATCGGGGAGGGGGGGCGCCCCCGGGAGGTCCGGGTCCCCGGCGGAAAGACCCAGGTGGCCCTTGCCGGCACCCTCCTCTCCAACTTCATCCAGGTGCTGCGGGAGGGGGCCGCTCCCCTGATTCCCGCCGCCGATGTCCTCCCCTCACTCCGGATCCTGGATGCCTGCTACCGCACCGGCCGGACCTTCGACGAACCCTGGCTGATGCCCGCCTTCCTGGAGGAATCCGATGTCTGAGCGCCCCACCATCCTGGTCACCGGGGCCGCCGGATTCATCGGAACCCGTGTGTGCGAGATCCTGCATCTCTCCGGAGCCGGAGAGGTGCGCCCCCTGATCCGCCGGTGGAGCTCCGCAGCCCGGGTGGGCCGGCTCCCCCTGGATCTGCTCCGGGGGGACATCACCGACCCGAAGAGCATCCGGGCCGCCATGGAGGGGGTGGACCGGGTGGTCCACTGCGCCGTGGGGACCCCGGCCACCAACATCCAGGGAACCCGGAACGTCATGGAGGCCGCCCTGGAGGCGGGGGTGGAGAAGGTGGTGCACCTGAGCACCGTGGGGGTCTACGGGAGCGTCGAGGGGGATGTGTCGGAGGATTCTCCCCTCCTGGGCGGCACCGTATACGGGGATTCGAAGCTGGAGGCGGAGCGGGCCTGCCTGGACGCCCGGGATCGGGGGCTGGCGGTGACGCTGCTCCGCCCCACCATCGTCTACGGGCCCTTCAGCGCCGACTGGACCGTGGAGTTCGCCCAGCGCCTGGCCGCCGTGGGGTATCTGGTTCCCCGGGAATCGGCGGCGGGTCGCTGCAACCTGGTCTATGTGGACGACCTGGTCCGGGCGGTCCGCCTGGCCCTGGAACCGGGGAAGGCGGACGGTGAGATCCTGAACATCAACGGGCCGGACGACGTGACCTGGTGGGAGTACTTCCAGGCGCTGAACGATGCCCTGGGGCTCCCCCCGCTGAGCCCCGCCCCCGCCGGTGGCTCCCGCCTCACCTCGACCCTGTTCAGCCCGGTGCGGAAGAGCGCCAAGTTCGCCCTCAAGCACCTCGAGGACCCCATCATGTGGATGTACAAGAACTCCGCCCCGGCCCGGCGGGTCATGAAGTGGGGGGAGAAGCTCATCCGCACGACGCCGAACGCCCAGGAGTTCCAGCTCTACGGTCTGAAGGTGCACTACCGGGGCGAGCGGGCCGGAGAGGTGCTGGGGTACCACCCGGCGGTGACCATGCAGGAGGGTGTGGCGTTGAGCGCAGGGTGGCTCCGACACCTCCGGTTCGTGGAATGACCACTGGAGGTCGCGCCGCCGGAGATCATCCGGATCGCCCCGTCCGTCCGCTGAAGATCCTCCACACCCTGGCTCCCGCCCCGCAGGGGGGGCTGGAGACCGTGGTACACCAGTTGGCCATCGGCCAACACCGGAGGGGTCACACCGTTCAGGTCCAGGCCTTCGTGGGGCCGGGGGGGGAACACCCCTTCGAGCTCCCTCTCCGGGCGGCGGGGGTGGAGGTGGTGATGCACCGGCTCCCGGGCCGGGCCTACGTCCGCACCTGGAGGGCGGCGGCGGAACAGGCCCGCTCGTTCGCCCCCGATGTGGTCCACTCCCACGGCTACCGCTCCGACCTCCTGGACGCGGAGGCCGCCCGCCGTCTGGGGGTCCCCACCGTCACCACCGTGCACGGCTCCAGCTTCATGGGGGGCGCCTCCCAGTTCTTCGAGCGGCTCCAGCTCTGGTCGCTCCGGCGGTTCAGGGCGGTGATCTCCGTGTCGTCGCCCCTGACCCGTTCGCTGGTGGAGGCGGGGGTGCCGGAGACCCGGATCGAGGAGATCCCAAACGCCTGGTCCGGGAGGACCCCGGCCCTGGATCGGGGGGGCGCCCGGGGGGCGCTGGGGCTTCCGGAGGAGGGGCCCCCGGTAATCGGCTTTGTGGGGCGCCTGATCCCCATCAAGGACGCCGCCCTACTCCTGGAGGCCCTCCAGCGGGTGCCAGACCTCCCATGGCAGGCGGTGCTGGTGGGGGATGGGCCGGAGCGAGAGGCCCTGCAGCAGCAGATCCAGGGGACCCCCATCCAGGACCGGGTGGTCTTCGCCGGCGGGCGTGACGGGGCGGGAGACCTGTTCCCCGCCTTCGACCTCTACGTCCTGAGCTCCAGGTCCGAGGGGACGCCCATGGTGCTCTTTGAAGCCATGTCCGCGCAGGTCCCGGTGGTGGCCACCGCGGTGGGGGGGGTGCCAGACGTGATGGGCCCCGGAAGCGCGCTCCTGACCCCTCCCCGGGACCCGGAGTCCATGGCCGCGGCGCTGCGGAGCTCGCTGGAGGACCCCGCCGCCGCCCGGGCCCGTGCAGGGGCAGCCTGGGACAGGCTCCGCGAGGTCTACAGCCCGGAGGTGTGGCTGGACCGTCACGACCGGGTGTACAGGGGGATCGTGGGTCGGAGCTGACCCCACCGGGCCGCCCCCGACTTGGGGATCGGGCGTGGCCGGGGCTAGGTTACCCTCTGCGCTGTATCCCATCCGCCTAGCCCCGGGCCCCGCACATGGGTGACATCCCCCGACTCCTGATCTCCATCGCCATCTGCCAGGCCGCGGGGCTGGTGGGGGGGTGGGCCACGGCGGCCTCGCTACGGGATTGGTACCCCACGCTGCGGAAGCCCTGGTTCACACCCCCCAACTGGCTCTTCCCCGTGGCGTGGACCTCCCTCTTCCTGATGATGGGAGTGGCGGTGTTCCTGGTCTGGCGCCTGGGCACGGAGACGCCGGGAGTGGCGCCGGCGCTGGCCATTTTCGGGGTCCACCTGATCCTGAACATGTTCTGGTCCATCTTCTTCTTCACCCTCCGCTCTCCGGGCTGGGGGCTGATCGAGTTGATCTTCTTCTGGCTCTCCATCGTGGCCACCATGGTGGCCTTCGCACCCCTGTCCACCACCGCCGCCTGGCTCCTGGCCCCCTACCTGGTCTGGGTCACCTTCGCCGGCCTGCTGAACTGGGCCATCTGGCGGCTGAACCCAGGGGGCCGCCCCCCCGTAGAACACGCCACATGAATCGGATCGAAGGAAGGACTGCAGTGATCACCGGGGCCACATCGGGGATCGGAGAAGCCTGCGCCCGGATCCTGGCGTCCCATGGAGCGAAGCTGGTGCTGGTGGCCCGCCGGGAGGAGCGTCTCCGGGCGCTGGCGGACGACCTGGGCTCCGACGCCCGGGGCGTCCACACCATCCGCCTGGACGTCCGGGACCGGGATGCGGTGCTGGACATGGGGCGGGGGCTGGAGTCGGCGGGGATCGAGCCGGACATCCTGGTGAACAACGCCGGACTGGCCCGGGGCTTCGCCCCTGTGCACCAGGGGGACCCGGACGACTGGGACGAGATGATCGACACCAACCTGAAGGGTCTGCTCTACGTCACCCGGGCCATCCTCCCCGGGATGGTGGAGCGGAACCGGGGTCATGTGGTGAACATCGGAAGCGTGGCGGGGCGGTGGGCGTACCCCATGGGGAATGTCTACAACGCCAGCAAGTATGCCGTGCGGGGGCTGACGGAGGGGATGAACCTGGACCTCTTCGGCACCGCGCTCCGCATGTCCACCGTGGATCCAGGGATGGTGGAGACGGAGTTCGCCGAGGTGCGCTTCCGGGGGGATACGGAGCGGGCGGAGAAGGTCTACCGGGACACCCACCCCCTCTCCCCGGAGGATGTGGCCGACGCGGTGCTCTACGTCCTGAACGCACCCCCCCACGTGAATGTGGCGGAGATGGTCATCTGGCCCACGGATCAGCGGAGCGCCACGCTGGTCAAGCGGGAGGAGCAGGGGGGGCGCTGACCGCGGCACTGCCTGTGGTCTCCCGGGGTTCACCACTGGGATCCTCCACCCCTGGCCCCGTCCCCGGGACCCGCTCCCCCTCCTCGGCCAGGTGGACCGCCGTCCGCCAGATGTGGTAGACCAGTCGGTCCCCCCAGCGGACGGTGGCCATCCGTAGCTGGGCCTCCCCGGGCCCCATTTCCCCTGCAGCCGTCCGCTCCAGGACCTGCGTCCGGTGCCTGCGCCTCTCGTCCGCCACCTTCATGGCCGCCTCCTCCAGTCGGGCCACCAGGTCGGGGTCGTCGGCCGCAGAGCCCCCTCCCGAGGGTGGCGCCACCACCTGGTCCAGCCACCCGCAGAATTCACCGAGCGCCGGAAGGGCCCCGGCAGCCAGGGGCGCCAGATCCGGTCGGGCCAAGGGAGGAACCTTCTCTCCCAGGGTCTCCAGGAGGCGGTCCTGGTGATCCAGGGCGTGCAGGACGGAGATGTGTCGGGTGTACTCCGCTTCCGACTCCGAGTCGGGGGTGCGTTCCACTCCCCGGATGAACTCCCGGGTCCGGAGAAGGGCATCGTTGGCCCGTTCCAGCGCCTCCTGTGCCTCCCGGTCGGGACGCAGCCCCTGGAGAGCCGCCATGCTTCGCTCCGTAGTGACCAGCGCCACCTCCGCCACCACCCTCCGGGCCGCCGCCAGCGCCACCGACGGAAGGGGGAGCAGGCTCCGGTCCAGGTGGCGCCCCAGGACAGGTCCCCGCTCCGGGACCATCCGCTCCACCATCCGGGAGAAGTGGTCCACCACCGGAAGGAGAAGCGCCACCCCCAGCAGGTTGAAGCCGGTGTGGAAGGCCGCCAGCGCCACGGCGGGGTCTGCAGTATTCATCCAGAGGGAGAGCCCGTGGGTCCGGTTCAGCACCAGTGGAAGGACCAGGATCGCCGCCACCCCGGTGAGGCCGTTGAAGAGCACGTGGGCCAGGGCGGTGCGACGGGCCGGCACCGAGCCGCCCAGCGCCGCCAGTCCGGCGGTGACCGTGGTCCCCACATTCTGCCCGATGACCAGGAGTGCACCCTGCTCCAGTGTCAGCGCCCCGGAGTGGAGTGCAGTGAGGGTGGTGGCCACCGCCGCACTCGAGGACTGCATGACCACGGTCATCACCAGACCGATCCCCAGGAGAAGCAATCGTCCCGACCACCCCACGACCTTGAACCGTCCGGGGTCCAGGCCGTCCGCCAGTCCGGACATCCCCACCTGGAGCAGGTCGATCCCCACGAAGATCAGTCCGAACCCCGCCAGGGCCAGCCCCCAGCCGGACCAGCGCCCCCGGCCCAGGAGGCGGAAGAGGGCTCCCACCGCCACCAGGGGGAGGGCCACAGCACCGATCTTGAACTTCAGCCCCAGCAGGGAGACGATCCAACCGGTGGACGAGGTTCCCAGGTTCGCCCCGAAGATCACTCCCACGGCCGCCGGAAAGGTGAGGAGGCCGGCGCTGACGAAGCCGATGGTGGTGATGGTGGTGGCACTGGAGGACTGGACCAGGGCCGTGACCGCAGCCCCGGAGGCCACGGCGGAGAGCCGACCCCCAGTGAAGCGCTCCAGTGTCCTCCGGAGCGCGTCCCCGGCCACCGCCTTGAGACCGTCGGAGAGGAGGATCATCCCCAGGAGGAAGATCCCCACCCCGCCCACCACCTGGGAGAGCAAGGTCAGCGGAGGGACTCCAGCTCCACCGTCCGCCGCCAGGCATCGTACTGGCGACGGAGGTCCAGCAGCGGATTCTCCGCCAGCCGGGTGGTCTGCACCGAGAGGGCCAGCCAGGGAGCGTTGGCGGTTCCGGCGTCGGTCATCCCGATGTTGGCGGTGGCGTAGGGCTCGTCTCCCCCCCGGGCCACCAGGATGGCCGCCATGGAGGTGGTCTGGCGGATGCTCCCCTGGTTGCAGCGCACGTCCCCCCCGGCAGTGGATCCTGCTTCCAGCGCCCGCATGAGGCGGTCCGGGAGGGCGTTGAACCCCGCCGGGTCGTCCCTCCGGTAGGCATCCAGGGGATCCTGCACCACCGCCGCACTGGCCAACGTGTTCCCCTGGGAGCTCACCCCCCGGCTCTCGTCGGCCATCACCCCGGCGAAGCGGGGGGTGCCATCCTCCCCCAGGGTGATCCCCTGCCGGAGGGGGGTGGTGAAGCCCGCCACCTGGACGAAGCCGTCGTGCATGGTCACCACACCGTACTGGCGCCGGTCGGTCTCGTCGTCCCACTCTGGATCGGTCACCCGGTCGATGATCTGCTGGGCGGTGAGCCCCTCCTTCAGCCCCTCGAAGACCCGGTTCCGATTATCGATGTCGAAGCCGGCCTGGGTGGCGGCGGCCCCCTTCCCCGGCACCAGCGCCGCCACCCCGTCCCCGAAGGTCTCCACGCAGGAGGCGACCGCCACCCCCACGTCTCCGGTTTCCGGGTCCACCGCCACCACCGACCAGGTGGTCATGTCCAGCTCCCGGGGGTACTCCGGCTGGGCGGAGGTGCACGCCGCCAGAAGGAGAAGGAGGGCCGTCCCGGAGGCGGCAGGGAGGCCCATGGCCCGCCGACTCCGGCGGTGGGAGGCCCCGTGAAATCCGACCGCAGGGAGAGAAGGCTTCGAGGACGAGGGACCGGGCATGGATGCGGCTCCGAGAGAAGGGGCGCCAGGGGGCGCCGCCGGGAAGAGGGTGGGTGGGGGAGAAACCCGCGTATGGGCGAAGAGGCCGACGTCTGCGATACCACACTAGGGGGCGGGGGGGCTCCGCCGCTACAGCCACGGGCACCCCCCGCCGTCAGCGGTCTCCCCCGGGGAGCCGCACCCGGTCCCCCACCTCCACCCCGTGGCGGGAGAACCACCCCTGGTTCATCTCCAGCGCCCCGGCGTGCACCACCCCGGGGACGTAGGGAGGACAGTCATCCGGATCCCGCTCCCGGCAGGGGTCCATGGGGAGGATCGCCAGGATCCGCCCCTCCGGGTCCAGCGCCGCCAGCTCCAGGGGGATGAGGGTGCGCCACATCCAGAAGGCGTCGTCGGCGGCCCGGGGTGGATCGAAGAGGAAGAGGAGCCCGGCGTCCGGCGCCAGGGTGGTGCGGTCCATCAGCCCCTGCTCCGCCTGTGCCCTGGTGGCCGCCACCTCCACGGTGAGGGGGATGGAGTCGGCACCGCTGATGATCCAGGTATCGACGATCGCCATCGGGGCGGCCGGCCCGGCCCCGGTGGCGCAGGCCGCCACAAGGACCAGGAGCGTCAGAGCTACCATTCCGGAGGGGATCCGCCGGCTCCCCCAACGCCAACCGCCCCCCCGGCGACCGGGGCGACGTCTGCGAACCCCTTCCTCCATCTCGACCTCCGTCGTGAATCGCACCTCTCCCGCACCGACACCCCCGACGGGGGCTTCGGACACAATCCGTACGGAGAGCTCCCGGTGCGTTGAGGCTGCTTCCGGAGTCAGCGGAGTCCGTACCGGGCCTTCACCGTATCCGGGTGGACCCCAGCCTCCAGTTCGGCCTCGTAGGGGTCGTAGCGGAAGTCCGGGCGCTCCGTGCTCCGGATCCGGACCCCGGGCCCCGCCTCGGGAACCCGGGGATCGGAGCGGCGGAAGCGGTACTCCAGGTAGGAGGCCGCGCCACCCCCGGCCCCCACGTCCCGGAAGAAGGCCAGGGCATCCCCGTAGTGGTCGCCTCCTCCCGCGGGGAGGCCATAGGCCCCGAACCCATGGCCGTCCTGGGCCCCCAACAGCAGCCGGGCCGGGATCCCCTTCCCCCGCACTTCCTGGAACAGGGAGACCAGCCCCTTGGTGGGAGGCATGCGGGGGGAGAAGTACACCCGTCCGTTGAAGGCCGGCTGGGTGGCGTCGAAGAGCCCCCCCTGGATCACCACAGGAAACCCGTCCTGCACCACCGGTTCATCCAGGGCATGGGTCCCGAACCCCACCACGACCCCCGCCACCGGCACCGAGAGCGCCGGGTTGGTGAGGGTCACCCGGCTGGCCAGCGATCCCCCGGCGCTCTCCCCGGCCACCACGTAGAGGGGCGGGAACCCATGGGTGCCCCGGGCCACCTCGTGGGCATGCCGCCAGCCGTCCAGGACATCGGTGCGG